>NC_013943.1:2899869-3222077 GCF_000025725.1 Denitrovibrio acetiphilus DSM 12809 | reverse complement strand
AATATATCAAACGATGACTCGAATGTATAGGGTATAAAGACCATAAACGGCATTCTGTGAGAGAGTATAATGCTATTTAAGGAGATATACTGTCTTCGGTCCGTTAAACAGCCTTGCCGCCTTTTTGATGTCTTCTATATTTATTTCTTTGAGTATGTTTATGTAGTTGTTAAAATACTCACTCCCCAGTCCTGTGTTCTCGAAGAAACACGCATACCATGCTTGTTTTGCATTTGTCTGGGAATCTATGAGTATCCGCCCCAAAACATAGTTGCGGACTGCGTCCATCTCTTCCTCTGTGAGGTCATTGATAAATTCTTTGTTGAGCCGCTCGATAGTATCTATAGCATTCGGAACATTCTCAACTGCAAGCCCTATATGTGCGATAAAGCGGGATTTGCATATTCTGGACGGATAAGCCGCACCAACTGAATAAGCATAACCCTTATCTTTACGCAGAACATTAAAATATCTGCTGCTCATCCCTCCGCCGAGTATATCCGACATAAGCTTAACTGCCGCATAGTCCTTCTCAGATGCGCTCGGGGCAGTATAGCCTACAAAAAGTTTCGCCTGCTGAAGCCCCTCATCATTGTCCTCTATCCGGCTGTCCGCCTGTATCGAGCTGTTGTCACATTCTATTTTAAAAGGTTTGCCCGCAGGCAGTTTGCCAAACACTGCTTTCAGGCGCTTGATCTGACCGGCAGTATATTTACCCGCCACCGCAACAGTGATATTAGTACCTTGCAAAAGTTCCTTTCCGTATCTTTCGAGGTCTTCCGCTGTTATCTTGTCCACACTTTCAAGCGTCCCCTCGGAGTTCATGCCGTAAGGGTGTTTGTTATAAGTTGCAGCCATAAATCCTTTAAAAGAGCGTGAGTCCGGATTATCTTCTGCCGCTTTAATCCCTTCTTTCTGAAGGGTTTTATCGTTTTCAAATATTTTTTTATCAATTTTAGGTTCAGTGACAAATTTCTCATAGTCATCTATAAGCTTGTCAAAAAACTCAGCAGGGATAGAGAAAGTGGTTTCTACAAAATCTGTTCCCACAGAGGAATAGACCCCGCCGCCATAGAATTCTATCTCTTTCAGAAGGTCACTTGATTTCACCCATACAGAGCTGAAAAGTGAGCCTACACCGTTATTTACCGGAGTTTCCCTGACTGTTCCGCCACGGACAAAAAATACCACAGACAAAGTCTCGGTATAATCCCTGTTGATCTCTATAAACCTTACACCGTTATCAAGCACTGATTTTCCTCCGGCGAAAGCGGACACCGCTATTAAAAAAGATATTAACAAAATAGCCGCTTTTCTCATCATTTTACCTCAGTTTATGAAGACTCTTCTGCCTTCTGTCCGAAGCTTATCGGCACAAAAGAGCCTTACCGCTTCGGGATATATCTTATGTTCCTGCTCCAGTATTCTGGCAGACAGATCATCATCTGTGTCGGTCTGCTCCACAGGCACCACAGCCTGAAGAATTATAGAGCCGTTATCCATCTCTTCATCCACAAAATGAACTGTGCATCCGGCAAAACGGACACCAAATTCAAGAGCCTGCTTCTGTGCATCCAGCCCTTTAAATGAAGGGAGAAGTGACGGATGTATATTCAGTATTCTGTTCCGGAAAGCCTCAATAAACACAGGAGAGATGATACGCATGAATCCGGCAAGACAGACAAGTTCTGTCCCCTTCTCTTTCAGGATTCGCACAAGCTCTCTGTCATAGTCTTCTCTTGATTCAAACTGCTTCGGATCAACAAAAACTCCGTCAAGCCCGTTCTCTCTGGCAAATGCAAGCCCTTTCGCATCAGCTTTATTACTGATAACCACGACTATTTCTCCGTTAATAGAGCCATCATCAACCGCTTTCTTTATAGAAATAAAATTACTCCCCCTTCCGGAGAGCAACACTGCTATCTTCTTCAATTTATACCTTCTATCTCAACAATGCCTGTATCTGTGACATTACCGATAACGCACGCATCATCTATCAGAGACATGCATTTCTCCGCTTCTGAATGCTCCAGCACCATTATGTAGCCTATCCCCATGTTAAACACACGGTAAAGCTCTTTCTCTTCTATACCCGACTTCTCAAGGATAAACTTATATATCCCGGGTGTGGGGAAAGCGTCAGGGTTAATCTTTACGCCTGCGCCCTCAGGCAGAATTCTCGGTATATTGTCGTAGAATCCGCCGCCTGTTATGTGCACCATCCCTTTTACATCTATCCCTTTCTCGATGACAGACAGCACCTGCTGGACATAAATACGTGTGGGTTCCAGAAGAGCGTGTTTGAGCATTACATCATCGTAAAGAATATCATCAGGCTTCATGCTGAGCTTTTCAAAGAACAGTTTTCTCGCAAGTGAGTACCCGTTACTGTGCAGTCCGCTGGACGGCAGCCCCACAAGTACGTCTCCTTTGCTTATCCGTTCACCTGTTACGGCCTTCGGTTTATCCAGTATTCCCACAGCGAAACCTGCGAGGTCGAAATCTTCGCCTGAGTACATCCCCGGCATTTCTGCTGTCTCTCCGCCCACAAGTGGTGAGCCGGCCTGACGGCAGCCTTCTGCAATGCCTTCAACAACCTGCGCCATCTTTTCAGAACTGAGCTTACCTGTCGCCATGTAGTCCAGGAAAAAGAGCGGTTTTGCACCTGTGACTATGATGTCGTTAACACACATTGCAACGAGGTCTACCCCTACTGTGTTCAATATGTCAGAATCTATCGCCACTTTCAGCTTTGTACCTACACCGTCTGTACCGGAAACAAGTACAGGGTGCGCCATATCTTTTGCTGCCGATATATCAAAAAAGCCGGCGAAACCGCCGATACTTCCCATTACGTTTTTATTATAAGTCGATTCTACGGTTTTTTTGATAACAGAAACAAACCTGTTCCCTTCATCGATATCAACACCGCTGTTTTTATAGTCAAGCCCCTTGTCAGACACCATTTCACCTCAAAATTATTTATCGCCTTTCACAAGTCTTTGTATTTCTTCTTTAATAGATTTCTCAAGCAGACCGGGCAGTTCTTCACGAAGGATGGCGGAAATTCTTTCTGCAAGCATGTTTTTCACTGTGCTTCTCAAAACATCGTCATCAATGGACTCACTCACAGCCTCTGCCACAGCATTTTCTATATCCGGCATGCTTTCTTTTTCCGTTGTCTCATCTTCTGAAAAATCCGGTTCATCGTCTATGCAGTCAAGGCATTCCTCTGCTTCTTCCAGGGTTTCCTCAAAACTATCAATGTCAGATGCTCCACTGCTCTCAGCGTTTATACTGTCCAGCAAGGCGTCAAATCCGTCTGATTCGTCCTCATCCGCTTCCTGCTCAACAACTTCTTCAGTTTCGTCAACTTCAGAAACCGATGAATCTGCATCTTTTATTTCCTCTTCAGTAATTACAGCCTCGGGAGCATCTTCTGTTTGTACATCAGCTTCAAACTTCTCTTCGTCAAAAGCTTCAAGACCAGCAAACGGATCGTCATTTTCTGTCTGCCCGTCAGCTTCTGCTGCAAAAGTTTCTGTCACAGTGTCCGGTACATCTATTTCTAAGGTTTCCGCCTCTTCCCCTGAATCTTCATCTGTGTTGTCCAGTACCATTTCATCTACTTCAGTATCCTGCGGAGTCTCATCCTCTGTTACTTCTTCCACAGCTTCTTCTATATCAGCCTCAACGGAAATATCGTCAGGAACGTCGAACTCCGCATCATTGTTATCATCAGCCTCTTCCTCTGTATCAGATTCTTCGGATAGGGCAGTAATTTCAGTTTCTTCAGGTTCAGGTTCTTCGTCAACGGGATCATCATTTTCAATTTCAGCCGTCTCTTCTTCAAGCTCCATAAGGAGACTCTCCGCGGTAGCTTCGACATCCGCAGTATCGACATCTTCAGGCAGTTCATTACTGTCGGCAGAGTTGTCAATATCTCCTGCTATGTCTTCGGGATTATCTTCTCCTAAGAGATCTTCTATATCTGGTTCAGACACTTCTATCTGAGGTGTTTCTGCGCTTTCATCTGCCTGTTCAGATGTGCCACGTTCATCCTCTACTGATGCGATGAGATCGTCAATAGGTTCTTCGACAGGCTTTTCAACCGGAGCATCGGCAAGTTCAGCTAAAAGCGCTTCTGTATCAGGGGCATTATTGTCTTCAACATCAGTAAAAAAGCTTTCGTCTTCCTGCTCTTCGGCATGGGGTTCTTCACCCGTAATATCAAGCTCATAGGTTTCGTCAGCAAGTTCATCCAGCAGATTTCCAGTTTCTATAATCTCTTCTTCGGGCTCTTCGGCTTCCTCGTCTTCAAGAGGCTCTTCTGCAAGCTCTTCAAGGAGGTCTGCCGCATCATCTGCGATGCTTGGCTCCTCTTCAGGCTCTTCATCTTCGAAATCTATCTCTTCATCAAGCAGGAGTTCTTCTTCTGAATCTGCGCCTGCTTCTTCGTCATCGTCAAAAACAAGTTCATCGGGCAGTTCGATTTCTTCCTCATCAGCGACTTCGTCAAGCTCAAGGTCTTCAATGCTTATTCCACCATCTTCCTCCACGTCTTCGGAGAGCTCAAGCTGGTCTACATTTATATCATCGGGATCAGTGTAATTTATCTCTTTAAACTCTTCTTCATAATCTCCTGCACCAGCTTCAGAGGCTTCATCCTCTATGCGGGTTTCTTCTGCTTCCTGTTCGTCTGCATGTTCCAGCTCTTCATCTTCGCTTCCGACCGGCACAGGAGCCGGCAAAACGGCAGGGTCAGAATTAAGTCCGGTTTTGATTTTTTCATCGAGGGTTTCAGAGTCGAACGGCTTATATATGAAATCATTTGCACCCGCACTGGCGCACTGTGCTTCTTCAAACTGGTCAAAAGCACCGACAAGAAGGACTACCCAGCATCCGGGGCAATGCTCTCTGACAACGGCTACCATTTCACTCGCTTTAATGTTAGCAAGCTTGTTATCCAAAAGGACAAGATCCGGCTGCTCCGCCTTAAGCTTCATCACAGCCTCTTCCCTTGAGAAGACTTTGTGAATGTTGTACTTATCCTTGTCAACACAGAGATCTATGACTCTGTGAATCGTAACGCTGTCATCTATAAGTAGTATCTTCTTTTTCATAGAACCCCTCTTAAACGATGCGGTGGTACGGCAGACGCAAAGGGACTGCCAAGGACACTTATCCTAATTTTTAATACTATCACCTTAGAGGCTAATAATCAACTGCATGAGTCATGCAAAGGGGCATAAAATAAGGAGAAATCAGCAATATTTGGTGGGAGCACCGTAAAGTTCCACTATCTGCCTGTTCACGCACTCAGGCACAAAGCCGGCAACGTCCCCTTTATGGGCTGCAACCTCACGCACCATGCTGGACGAAAGGAATATGTAGTCCTGATTCGGCATAAGAAAGACAGTTTCAAAGTCTTTTGACATCTTTCTGTTCATAAGGGCAAGCTGAAATTCATACTCAAAGTCGCTGACAGCACGCATCCCGCGCACAACAACATCAGCATTCACTTTTTTCATGAACTTAATCAACAGGCATGTAAACGGCACAACCTCTATATTCGGGATTTCACAAAAGACTTCCTGTGCCATAGAGACTCTGTCTTCAAGTGTAAATGCTGTATTTTTCTGGGGATTTTCAGATATGGCAACGATGAGCTTGTCGAAAAGTTTTGCGCCTCTGTGGGCGATATCCACGTGTCCGTTTGTGAGCGGGTCGAACGTCCCGGGATACAGTCCTATCATTTACATCACCGAAAGATAGTAGATTTTTGTATCGCCGTATCTCTTTTCGCTTCGCAGCTCAAATTCTTCTGGGTAGCTAAACGGCGTTCTTACGCTCTCTTCATATATTAAAATTCCTTCGTTTGCAAGGATTTCATTGTCTTTTATCTTTTTTATAAGCTCCAAAGGCTCAATATCTCCATAAGGCGGATCAATAAATATGATATCAAATTCACCGCGAAGCTTTTCCACAAGAGCCTCTGCCCTTCCTTTGATGACAGTATAAGTTCCGTTGTCTGCTATCTGACAGTTTTTTTTGATAAGATCCGTATGAATGTCTATGAAGGTACAGTGCGAAGCTCCTCTGCTGAGTGCTTCAAGCCCAAATGCTCCTGTACCGCAGAAAAGGTCAAGCACTTTTGCCCCATGCACTTTATCAAAAAGCGACGAAAATATTGCATTCTTTGCTTTATCTGTTGTTGGTCGAATCGACGAGTCTTTCGGCGTAACAAGCTGTCTGTTCTTGAAGCTTCCGCTTATAATCTTCACTAAGCACCCTCACTATCTCTTTTGACATATCTTTAAAATCCGGTTTAACACCTTCTTTGATAAACACATTTTCTCTGTACAACTTTTTCAGATAGCCGCCATAACCATATGCTACATTGAGGTATCTTTGGTCAACGCATATTTCACCCATAGTATTTATGAAGGTTTGCACAACAACTGTTTTCACCATGTCGCCCATTGCGGGATGGTACGCTCCGGCGAGGGCAGATTCCCTTACTGAAAGACTGTCATGGAGTCCCACTCTGATTACGTCACACCCTGATGCAGACAACAGTATAAATCCATAAGCACAGCGGGCAACAGCGTCAGCAAGAGTCAAAGGCACATATTCCCCTGTGCGCCACAGATCAGCAAGCTCTGTTTCCTCTATTACAACAGTAGGATATATCCGTGCATAATCAGCCCGCATCATAACTGCCCTGTCTACAGTTTTTGCAAAAGAATTAAAATCTTCTTTATAAAGCCCGGTCATAAGCTGTATCCCTGCATGCTCAACAGCAGTCTTAACATGTGCAAATGCTGCTTCGCATTCTGATGCAAGGTATGGTCTTTTGTTGGCTTTCAGTACAGTATCGTCCAGAGACTGCACTCCCAGCTCAATGGTTTTTACTCCATTTCGAACACTTTCGTCTAATATTTTCTGATTTATACAGTCAGGAGAGGTGGAAAACCTTAAAGTATTGATGCCGGTTTCTTTTGCAAGTTTATACAGTTCCGAACGAATACCATCAGGCAGGCAGCTAAAACTTCCTCCGTAAAAGGCAAGTTCAGTCCATTTCGCATCCATAGACAAACATTCGCTGATCTGCTGTCTGGCAGAGCTTATTACATTCGATGGACGCACTCCGGTAATTCTGTGTTGGTTGCAGTAAACGCATCTGGATGTGCACCCGGCGAAAGTTATAAAAACAGGGAGTATCCTATTTTTCATTACCAAGTTTTCTAAGAGCGTTCTTTGCTGCATCTTTTTCTGCGCTCTTTTTGGTTTTGCCTATCCCCTGCTCGCTGACAAGAGTTTCAACATCCACACGAACAACAAATATCTTATCGTGCTCAGGACCTTTCTCGTCAAGAACAGTGTAATCAGGCAGAGTGCCGAATTTACGCTGAGAAATCTTCTGCAATTCACTCTTAGCATCCACAAAAGAGCTGTTAGATATGTCCTCGTCTATGCGTGAGCCGAAATGTCTTATAATGATATCTCTTGCAAAGCCGTAACCGCCGTCCAGATAAATGGCCGCCACAACTGATTCGAAAATATCACACAGCAGAGATTCCTTATATTTACCGCCGGAGGCTTTTTCACCTTTACCAAGAAGGATGTGCTCACCAAGTTTCAGCTCTATGGCTATCCTGCTGAGAAAACCCTCGCTGACAAAATAGCCGCGAAGCTTCGAAAGCAAACCTTCATCATAGTCTTTATACCTGTCCAGTAGATACTCGGTAACAATAAGCTGGAGTACGGCATCACCGAGGAACTCCAGCCTTTCATAGTTCTGCTTGTTTTTCTTTTCGTGGGCATATGACCTGTGGGTAAGGGCCTCAAGCACTATCGACTTATCTGAAAAGTGGTAACCTAACCGTCCTTCCAGAGAATCAATGTCGACGCTAGATACGCTGTTACTCATATCTTTTAAATATAAGTGTCCCGTTTGTACCGCCGAAACCAAAAGAGTTGCTTAAAGCATATTTTACATCAAGCTTCTGAGCTTTATTCGGGACATAGTCCAGAGGGCAGTCAGGGTCTTGATTATCAAGGTTTATAGTTGGCGGAACAATGCCCTTTTCTATTGCCATACAGCAGTAAATCCCTTCCACACTACCAGCAGCACCGAGCAGGTGACCTGTCATAGATTTTGTGGAACTGATTTTAAGTTTATCAGCATGTTCACCAAAAACTTCTGAAATAGCAATAGATTCACCTCTATCATTAAAAGGTGTGGATGTCCCGTGTGCATTTATGTAGTCGACCTCGCTAAGCTCTATGCCTGCATCTTTAATAGCCGCTCTCATAGACCTTTTCGCCCCGTCGCCGGTTTCGTCAGGAGCTGTCATATGGTAAGCGTCAGCAGAAGAGCCGTAGCCTGCAAATTCACCGTATATCTTTGCTCCCCGCGCCTGAGCGTGCTCAAGAGATTCAAGAAGCATAATACCGCAGCCTTCACCCATGACAAAGCCATCACGGTCTTTGTCGAAAGGTCTGGACGCAGCTTTTGGATCATCATTTCTTTTTGACAATGCTCTCATATTTGAGAACCCGCCGATAGCAAGAGCTGTTATCGAGCTTTCTGTACCGCCCGCAAGCATAACATCTGCGTCGCCGCGCTGGATTATCCTTGCTGCTTCACCGACAGAATGCGTACCTGTTGTGCATGCAGTTACAATAGAAAGGTTCGGACCTTTGAATCCAAACTGTATAGAAACACCACCGCTTGCCATGTTTATGATGGAAGTAGGAATGAAGAAAGGAGAAATCTTTTTTACACCTTTTGCATCATAAGCTCTTGTTGTTTCTTCGATTGCCTGAAAACCGCCAATACCTGAACCAACACATGTACCGCATCTGTCCAGGTCAAACTTTTCCGCATCGAACTCTGCCATATTAAGAGCCATCTGAGATGCCACAATAGCGTATGTAACAAATCTTTCATGCCTTTTGACTGATTTCGGATCGACGTATTTAGATACATCAAGATCTTTTATCATACCGGCGAATTTTACTGGCAGGTTTTCTGTATCAAGCCTATCGGCAGGGATATAGTCGATACCTGTTATACCGTTCACAAGAGAATTCCAGTTCTCCTCGTTACCAATCCCGATAGGCGTGATAAGACCATAGCCTGTTACAACTACTCTTTTCTTCACAAATTCCTCCACAATGATAAAAACTTACGTTTTTATCTGTTCTTAAAACATATAAAAGCCACCAGGGGCTAAACCGAAGTGACTTGATAATTCTTCTTAAAAAACCGTTGGGGGGCTGAAGCCCCCGCCAGGATCTAGAGTCTGATATTATTCAGCTGCGGATTCGATGTGTTTAATAGCATCGCCGACAGTTTTAATTTTCTCAGCTTCCTCATCAGGAATCTCAAGACCGAACTCTTCTTCAAAAGCCATGATAAGTTCTACTGTGTCAAGAGAATCTGCATCAAGGTCGTCTATGAAAGATGCGTCTTCAACTACTGCATCTGCATCCACGTTAAGTTGCTCTACAATTATTTCTTTTACTTTAGCTGCGATATCTGCCATTTTATGGTCCTCCTAGATTTCTCGTTAGAGAGATATAATTAATTCAATTTTTATGCAAGATTAAAATTACAAATTCGTCAATTGATCGCATGATCACATATACATTCCGCCATTGACATGAATAGTATTACCAGTGATATAGTCTGATTCCGGGCTTGCCAGAAAAACTACAGCATTTGCAACATCTTCAGCCTCGCCTAGTGTGCCGAGAGCTATTTTTGCCTGCATAGCCTCTATCACATTTTCAGGGAGAACCTCAGTCATTGCTGTTTTTATAAAACCGGGAGCGACAGCATTTACTCTTATCCCTCTGCCGGCAAGTTCCTGAGCACTCGTTTTTGTGAGCCCCACAAGACCTGCTTTACTTGCAGAATAGTTTGCCTGACCTGCATTACCGGAAAAGCCCACAACGGAAGCGATATTAACTATCTTTCCATATCTGCTTTTCATCATGCCTTTCAGAACTGATTTTGTACAGATAAAAGCACCTTTAAGGTTAACATCAAGCACTTTTTCCCACTGCTCCACTTTCATTCTCATAATAAGCGTATCCTGAGTGATCCCTGCATTATTTACAAGAATATCAACAGCCCCCAGAGATTCGTTGATCTCTTTTATCATTGCGCTAACGGATTCCTCGCTGGAAACATCCGCAGCGAATGCGGCCGCCTCTCCGCCGGCAGCCTTTATCTCTGCCACAACAGATTCAGCGTCATCTTTTATGTTTGCAATGTCGATATAATTAACTGCAACTTTTGCGCCAAGTGCAGCAAGTTTCATAGCTATTACTTTTCCGATACCGCTTGAAGCACCGGTAACAAGAGCGATTCTTCCTTTAAGCATATTTATTCCCCTTTCTCAAGATCAGAAGCGGTAGAAATATTTTCTATAGCAACCGTCTTGTCTATTTTTTTAATCAGCCCGGAGAGAACTTTTCCGGCTCCAACCTCTATAAATCTGTCAACACCATCATTTATCATATTTCTGATAAGCTCTGTCCACATAACGGCACCGTCCACCTGACGGCAGAGAGCATCATAAACCTCTTCTCCGGTATGTTCAACCTTTGCGTCGACGTTATTATACACAGGTGTTGAAAGATTCTTTATAATTGTTTCGTTTTTAAGATAAGCTGCCATATCCTGTCTGGCTGGTTTCATGAGTGAACAGTGAAAAGGAGCACTGACAGGGAGCAGCATTGCTCTCTTTGCACCCTTCTCTTTTATCTTCACGCAAAACTCTTCTACCGCCTCAGTATGTCCTGCAACCACAACCTGCCCCGGACAGTTAAAATTCGCAGGTTCGCAAATCCTGTCACCGCTGACCTCTTTACAGACAGCCACAATATCTTCGTCAGCAGCACCCATGACAGCAGCCATAGCACCAACGCCCACAGGGACAGCAGACTGCATAAACCTGCCTCTGTTATGCACGGCTTTAACACCCTCTTCGAAACTGAGTCCGCCGGCAGCAACCACAGCAGAATACTCGCCTAGTGAGTGACCTGCGAAAAAGTCAGCATGGACTCTGCTTTTCAGAATATCCCAAATAGCTATGCTCATAGTGAGCAGTGCCGGCTGAGTGTTAGATGTAAGTTTAAGGTCATCCTCCGGCCCGTCAAACATAATTTCTGTCAGACCATAGCCAAGGCTTTCATCAGCTTTATCAAATATCTGCTTAACACTTTCGTGTTTTTCGTAAAAGTCTTTCCCCATTCCGACAAACTGAGCTCCCTGCCCAGGAAAGACAACTGCTGTTTTACCCATTTCAATCTCCAGAGATTAAATATGAATTACGCAGACTCCACTCATGAAGCTGCAAAATGTTCCGGCAAAGGTTTTTAAGACGTCAGTTTCAACACTGCAAAAGCCCCCGCAAAAGGGCAAGTCCACCTGTTAGAATGTAAACGACATAGAACCCCATGTCAGTCCGCCGCCGAAAGCAGCAGACACAACATTATCACCTTTCTTTATCTTACCCTCTCTGACGTATTGGTCAAGAGCTGTGGGTATTGTTGCAGCAGACGTGTTAGCATACTGCTCTATATTTATAACAACATTGTCCATAGAAACACCCAGTCTCTTAGCGACAGCGTCGATTATCCTCATATTCGCCTGATGCGGAATGACCCAGTCGATATCCTCAGGGGCAAACCCTGCTGCATCGGCAGCTTCTTTTGCGGCGTCAGCCATGGCACGCACAGCTATTTTGAAGATATCATTCCCTTTCATCTTTATCATATTGTCTTCGATAGGTTCATCTTTCAGGTCACGCAGAAACTTAGTTCCGATGTTGTCCTGTTTAAGAAGTTCGCCGTACTGACCGTCAGCATATGTATGTACACTATGTATCCCCGGTTCAGCATCAGCGGAAAGCACAACTGCTCCTGCTCCGTCCCCGAAAAGGATACAGGTTCCCCTGTCCCGCCAGTCAAGGCTTGCGGTAAGATTTTCAGCACCGACTATAAGTATCTTTTTTGCAGAGCCGGACTTGATAAGCCCATTTGCTAGACTACACGCGTATAAGAAACCTGAGCACGCAGCAGAAAGGTCAAAAGCAAAACCATTTCCTGCTTTGATCTTATGCTGAATACGGCATGCAGTGGATGGCATCGTAGTATCCGGTGTGAAAGTGGCAACAATAATGCCGTCAAGCTCCTCCGGATTTATTCCCGCCATTTCTATAGCAGCAAGTGCAGCCTTGGCTCCCATGTCGCTTGTATATTCCCCAGCACCTGCAACACGGCGCTCCTTCATCCCTGTCCTTGTTTTGATCCATTCGTCACTTGTATCAAGGAATTTTTCGAAATCTTTATTTGTCATGATTTTTTCAGGGAAGTAAGATCCGGTTCCGATAATTCTGGAAAATATGTTCATATGCCCCACCTGTAGGAGTTTTGCATCGGTTAAAAATTTAAATAGTTTTCCTCTTAAATTTTTCGACGATATTGTTCCAGAAAGAGTCTTCTTTGTCAACGTTTAATACTTTAACAGACTCTGCGATACTCTCCGCAATAAGCCCGTTCAGGTGTTTTACAGCAAGATCATGTGCCATTTTTACACTGTATTTAACAGCAGTTTCGTTTGCACTCCCATGCCCTATGATGCAAACTCCGTTAACACCCAACAGAGGTGCTCCGCCATATTCCGAGTGGTCCGCACGTTTTTTTATTCTTTTAAGAGCAGGGATTAACAGTATGGCGCCGATTTTAGTAAGTAACGAAGAGCGAAGCTCCTCTTTCAGCATTTGAGAAACATACCAGCCGGCAGACTCTGAAACTTTCAGAGCGACATTGCCGGCAAAACCGTCCACAACGATAACATCCGATGTGCCTTTGAACACATCTTTACCTTCAACGTTACCGTAAAAATCGATCACACCTGATTTGCCCAATTCCGAGAGAAATTTGAAAACGTTTTTGGTAATATCGTTACCTTTAACATCTTCTTCCCCAACGGACATAAGTCCCACAGAAGGCTTTTCCTTATGCATAATAAGTGACGCATAGGCACTGGCCATGATAGCAAACTGGACATAGTTTTCTATTTTGCAGTCGACATTTGCCCCTACATCACACATTACTGTTGCGCCTTTAACTGTAGGCATAACAGCAGCAATTGCCGGTCTGTCTATCCCCGGCAATGTTTTCAGAATCATCTTTGCGCATGCCATGACCGCACCGGTATTACCGGCACTGAAAAATGCAGCGCCGTCACCCTGTTTAACAAGACGCAGACCCTGATGTATAGAGGAATTTCTTTTAGTACGAAGTATCTGAGAAGGACTATCATCCATCTCGACTTTTTCTTCAGCATGGACAACTTCTATCTTCTTAAGCTTGTCCCCGCCACAGGATTCAAGCTCCCGCCTGATTTCCTGCTCGTCGCCAACCAATATGACCTGCATGCCGTATTGCTTAACAGCAGCTACTGCACCTTTAACGATCTCACGGGGAGCGTTGTCCCCTCCCATTGCATCAACGACGACCTTCATATCTTAAAGCTCGTCAGTAGCGATGACCTGCTTTTTGTTGTAATGACCACAATCAGGACATACTCTGTGGTTAAGCTTAAGCTCACCGCAGTTTGAACATTTGCTGTATGCCATAGTTGTAGCGTGGTGGTGGCTTCTTCTGCTGCCTTTTTTGTGTCTTGATGTCTTATTCTTTGGTACACCCATCTTAGTAGACTCCTTATTAATAGCTCAGCAAGTCAGTTGCAGACTTTCTGAATCTAGTCTTTCTTTATATCTTTCAAAACTGTCCATCTCGGATCAGTTATAATATCACATTTACATTTACTGATATTGAGGTTTATACCGCATTGAGGGCAAAGCCCCTTGCAGTCATCACCGCACACCATTCTCACAGGGAGATCATAAATCACTTCCTGCCTGACAAGCTCCTCAAGGTTGATTTCGTCGCCTTCGATATAGACGATTCCCATATCATCATCACCGAGCTCTGTTTCGTCCTTTACTTCCTCCGGCTGAAGGGAAAGCTGTATGCCTGATCTGCCGGAGCCGAACCCTTTTGCAGGCTCAAGGCACCTGTCGCACGGCGCAGTAAACTCATAATCAAACCGGATATCAACATAAAGTCCGGCATCTGTCGGCACGAAGTCCGCCTGATACCCTGTAACGCCAACTTTAAAATCGCCGTCTTCAAAGCTGTATACCCCGTTAAAAGACGCAGGTTCTAGCGACAGTTCCTTAAATGAGAGTTTCACGCACTTCTCCCTTTTGAAGTCAAAGAGCAACAATCTTAATTACAACGCACCCGAATGTCAACAGTTAAATAGCATAGCCTATTTTCGGATTCCGGACTTGCCGAAACGCTCCTGAAGCACACCAAGCACATCTTCAAACTGCACGTTCCTGAATTCCAGCGCTACTATCAGATGATATAACAAATCTGCTGTTTCACCGGCAACATCCTTGTCATCTTCAGTCAGTATAGCTTTAATAAGCTCTGCATTCTCTTCGCCCAGCTTTTTAATAATTTTGTTTGACCCGCCGTTCAGAAGCTGGCAGGTGTAAGAATTATCTGAAGGATTCGCCTTACGCTCCCTGACAACCTCAACAAGTTTCTCTATAATCTCAACATTCATTTATTAAACCTCTAAATCTATATCCGTACAGGGACATTTCTCTCTTTCAGATACTGCTTAACCTCGCCGATAGTATATTCCCTGAAATGGAAAATACTTGCCGCAAGAGCCGCATCCGCTTTCCCTCTTGTAAGTCCGTCATATATGTGCTCGGGGCTGCCGACACCACCGGAAGCTATCACAGGTATCATAAGCGCTTCTGATATCGCAGCATTAAGTCCGTTGTCGTAGCCGTCTTTCGTGCCGTCACAGTCCATACTGGTAAGCAGTATCTCCCCCGCACCGAAGCTCTCCATTTTAAGCGCCCATTCAACAGCGTCAAGCCCTGTGGGTTTGCGTCCGCCGTGAGTATAAACTTCCCAGCCGGAACCGTCCGCCTTTCTTTTAGCGTCTATCGCAACCACCGTGCACTGCGAGCCGAATTTCAGAGCAGATTCCTTAACAAAGTCAGGATTATGCACAGCCGCAGTATTTATGGATACTTTGTCTGCACCGGAGTTCAGCAGATTTCTGATATCAGAAACCTCTCTAACCCCGCCTCCGACAGTCACGGGCATAAAAACACGCTCTGCTGTCTTTGCCACAACGTCCAGTATGATGCCTCTGTTATCCGAGCTTGCAGTAATGTCCAGAAAAGTAAGCTCATCAGCCCCCTGTTCGTCATATATCTGCGCAACCTCTACAGGGTCACCGGCATCACGTAAATTTACAAAATTTGTTCCCTTAACAACCCTTCCGTCTTTCACGTCCAGACAGGGAATGATTCTTTTTGCCAGCATTTAAGCCTTCCAGTTAGATTTGTTTTAAAAATATGAACTAATTCAGAGGATAAATCAACTTCTACTTAAGAAGAAGAGCGAATAAACCAGTTACCCTGCAAAGAAAAAACCCGCTGTGCGGGGTAAACACAGCGGGCATAAATCTTGTTACTTTTTGTGGAGGTTAATTCGTTTATATAATCTTTCTGTTCAAACCTGAAACCTACTTAACAGGTCTGCATAAATTATCTTTTTTATTAGCGGTCGCTCCGCATTTGCTGCATGTGAAGCGTTTCTGTTTTTTTTCGGCTTTGCCGCCGCATAACTTTGTCATCGGAGCACCTCACTTTCTTTTCAAGACTTCTTAAGTCTCAATATAACTTATCGATATTGAATGTCAACATCAAATATTATATGCTCTGTACTCCTGATGATTAAATTTATTGCTGTTCGCTTTAACTTTCTTATATTCCACGCCTTTCTGAACCCATGCTTTTTGATTATCTTTTAAATTTTCGTCCAGAATCTCTTTCAGAAAATCCTTGCCGTGCTGTATAGAAACTTCGAAAAGGAGCTCAACACGTCTGTCCATATTTCTTTCCATCCAGTCTGCGGTGGAAAAGAATATACGTTCCTGCCCGTCTGCATAAAAATACATTATTCGCGGATGCTCAAGAAACCGACCTACGATACTGCGGACAGTGACATTCTCCGTAAGACCTTGCAGCCCCGGCTGTATTGCACATATCCCCCTCACTATAAGGTCAATATTCACTCCCGCCTGTGATGCCTCAATGATCTTGTCCACAAGCATCTTTTCCATTATGGAATTCACTTTCACTATTATGCGTGCTTTCTTCCCCGCTTTCGCGTGGGATATCTCTTCGTCTATAAGCTCCAGCAGTTTTGACTTAATAGATCTGGGAGCCAAGTAAAAATGCTTCCAGTTCGCTATCTCTGTATACCCCATCAGAAAGTTGAAAAGCGCGGCGGAGTCACGCCCCACCTCTTCGTCTGCGGTCACATAATCCACATCAGTATATATTCCTGCTGTCATTTCATTAAAATTCCCTGTGGACATGTGAGAATACCGGACGATCCTCCCCTTCTCTTTGCGGACGATAAGCAGGTTCTTAGAGTGTATCTTCAAACCGACTATGCCGTATGTCACTATGCAGCCGGCCTCTTCCAGCATCGCTGCCCAATCGACATTACGAGCTTCATCAAACCTTGCTTTAAGCTCTATCACAACACTGACGTGTTTACCGTTCCGAGCCGCTTTCATAAGGTTTTCCATAATCGTCGAGTTTTTGTTCGCTCTATAGATCGTCATCTTTATTGAAACCACAGACGAATCTGTACTTGCCTTCGCAACCAGACGTGAGATAAAAGAGAAGTCGTGATACGGACGATACATTATTACGTCTTTCTGTTTTATAAATTCAAAAATATCCGTTTTCTCATCAAAGCCTTCCGGCAGTTTGCTCTTGAAAGGCGGATAACACAGTTCAGGCTTTTCAGCAGTAATCCCAAAAAGAGATGTCATATCTATTACGTCATCAATCACATACACATCATCTTTTTCAAACTGCATGAGCTCCGCCATCTTATCCAGAATATCCGAAGGGAGTCTTCCGTCAACTTCCAGCCGGCATATTCCGCCCTTACGCCTTGTTTTCAGGTACTTTTTGATTGAAACAAGGAGGTCTTCTGCGCCCTCCTCTTCAAGGGACAAATCGGCGTTACGGGTTACACGCAGACAGTAGCTGTCAACAATCTCATAGTCAGGGAAAACAAGGGGCAGATATCTCTTCAGAACATCTTCAGCGAAGATATAATAAGTTTTCTCGAGCTTCACACGAAAAATACGCTGCATACTTTCAGGCAGAATTATTATCGAGTGATAAATCTCCCCACCTTTCTTCAGTACGGCATAAACTGACAGGCGGAAATTATATATAAAAGGCATAGGGTTAGCGGAAGACAGCGTCACCGGCGATATAACAGGATAAATCTCTTCGTTAAAAATAGCCTCGGTTATCTCATCCAGCTCAGGATCAACTTCCGGTGCTATCACAATCCCCTTCTTTTCAAGGTCAGACTTCACCTGAACAAAAATCCCCTGCCGGAGATGGGTCAACTCATGAGCCTTTGCACTGATCTTTTCCAGTTGTTCTGCCGGCGTCATTCCGGCTATGTCCGTTTTCCGGTATCCGGCATCATGCTGATCTTTAAGCCCGCCAACACGTATCATAAAAAACTCGTCCAGATTAGACGAAAATATAGCAAGAAACTTCAGCTTTTCAAGGAGCGGAACATCCGGATCAACCGCTTCCATAAGGACTCTTCTGTTAAATTCAAGCCAGCTCAGTTCCCTGTTGATAAAAGGGGTCTGTTCACTCATGTATATTACCTTTTCCGCTTATTTTTAATCGTATAGTATTCTTGTTTCAAGCTCGATGGGGATACCGAATGTATCCATAAAAATACGTCCTTTCTCCTCGAACGATAATTTTTCCAGAAATGGTGTCTTTTTACATTTCGCCCTTATAACAATTTTCCCCTGAAGTATATCAACATCAAAGTCTGTGATAAGGTTCATATGCGAGGCATCCATAGCATCAGAAACACGCAGAATGCTCACGAGCTTTTTGATAAGAAGTCTTTTCTCCATAGGAAAATAATTATACTTATTCTCAAACCAGTGCTCAACATCACCGTTATGCATCAGGGCAAGATAAGAAACAATCTTGACAAACTGCCTGTCCAGCCCGGGGATTTCTATGGACTGCACAAGGTAGTACGAATGCTTGTTGTGGTTTCTGGAGCCTATATAATTGCCGACATCACTGAGTATAGACGCAGCCTCCAACATAAGCTTCTCCCTTCGTCCGAGGGAGTGCAGAGGTCTTAGTTTTTCGAACAGCTTCATCGAGAAACGCACAGTTGTCTCCGCATGTTTCTCGTCCATATTATACCTTCTGCCTATACCGAGGATAGTGCTGCGCACACGATTCACAAACCCTCTGTCTCTTATATTACCGGAATAATAAAGGCTCAGAGTATGAGGGAACGACTGCCTCGTAAACTTCACAGTATCAGTCCCGGCATAGTCCATAAGCTTCAGATATGTAACAAGGGTCGGCAGCAGCACAGACGCCTCATCTTTCCTGATATTCAGGCTTGTCATAATAGTGTCTCTCGGCATCTGTTTAATCTTTTCATAGAGCTTTTCAAGGTCGGATCTCTTGAGTTCATTCTTAACAGGTCTGAAGATGCTCAGCAGAATATTCAGAGAACTGCCCGCACTGATAAAGTGCTTCAGTCTGGTGTCCTTTGACATCCCGCCTTCCATAGAGTGAAACATCTTCATAACATACTGCTCATAAGCTTTGTATCTGCTGATTCGTGGTATGTCGCTGAATATCCGCCGGAGTCGAAGACTGCCGTAAGGAAGTGCTCCGGAGTATATATTCTGCTCATCCTTCAGTATGGCAAGGGCAACATTGCCGCTTGAAATATTAGCGATCAGCACCCCGTCTTTTTCATATTGGCTGAATCCGGCTATGTCATTTTTAACACCGACATATTTGATGTATATTTCATCTGCCGGTTCGATAATCTCTAGATCTATCCCCGTCTCCTGACGGACATGATCTATAAAAAACGCTCTGTTCACAGCCTCACGCACACCACTGGTACAAACAGCTTTGTAATGTTTGCGTATATTGTATTCATCAAGCTTCTGGCTGAATTTCCTCAGGATGTCCGTAGCAAGATAGACATTTTCAAGGGCGATATACCCCTTAGAGAAAGTATCCTTACCAAGGCGAAATGGTTTTATAAGATATTCAAGAGTGCGCTCCTCTCCGTTTACATACTCGCTGATATGCATGCGGAAGGCGCTGGCTCCGATATTAATTGCTGCAAAAATACCGTTTTTCATACAAGCTCTACCGTCTTTTTTAATAGTTTCGAGATCAGTTCTTTTTTAAGTCCAAAATCCCTTATCTCCATTGAAATATCACCCTTGCTCACTGCCTCTATCACAACCGAACTGTCTCTGACATCAACTTTCAGATTTTTTATCTGACCTTTATGTGACCTGTCCAGAGCAATGGCGATGCGAAGTATGGAAGCAAGCTTTATAACGCGCTCCCTGTCAGTGTCGTTCAGCATATTGTAATCCTCATGGCTCTGTTTCGGAGAACTTTTCCTGTGGTATCTTGCGATATTGGCTATAAGCTCAACCTCTTTAACAGAATACCCCACCAGCTCACTGTGCTTTATAAGATAATAAGTATGCTTATGATGCTTAGAATAGGCTATATGTTTCCCTACATCACGAAGCACAGCAGCAGCCTCCAGAAGAACCCAGTCACGCCCGCCAAGACCCATCTCATAGGCAAGCCCCGTATAAAGCTTTTTCGCAAGCTTCATAACCTGCACAGCGCCGGATTCATCAAACTCAAATTTGTTCCCAACTTCTATCAGCCTGGAATATCGTATGTTCTCGGCATTATTCTGAAAAGGGAGCTCTATCCCCATTCTGTTGATAGTATCTATTGTCAGCCCTGCCCTGAGTCCACCTGAAAGGGTATAAAAACCGCTTGCGCCAGTCTCGTTCAGAATCATATCTGTCTGTATTGCAGCCGGCAGAATGAGATCACCCCGCTGTTCTTCCAGCCCTTCTGTTTTTATACGCTGGCTGTAAGATTTTTCACTGAAATCTTTTATAAATTTTTTAAGAAATATACGCTCGACATATTTAACATTGCTGGCACGAACCAGTTTATCTTTGTAATGTTTGACCACAGCAACATTATTCATAGAACCGCCAGTACATATCACCATATCAATATCTCTGCTAAGCCCGACCTCAAGCTGACTCCGCTTGATATGCTCTTTCATGCTGAGAATCTGTGATGATTTCGGAGGGTCATCCAGAAGAAATTCCCTCATAAGCCTATTGCAACCGAGTGGCAGGCTCACGGATCTGACCATTTTACCATCTTCTATTACAGTATACTCAGTGCTCCCGCCGCCTATATCAGCTACGACAGCCTTCCGCCCGGCAAGTTCAAAATTAGCTGTGGCAGCAAGATACGCCAGCCTGGCTTCCTCTTCCCCCGAAATAACTTCTATCTTTATCCCTGTGGCATCCTCAACATGAATAAGAACCTCACCCATGTTGTCTGCCTCACGAAACGCAGCTGTGGCTATGGCGCGTATGGTCTCACACCCACGGCTCTCAGCAAGTTTTTTAACGCCTTTCAGTGTCTCAACGATCCTGTCTATCGCCTCCGGAGTAAAATACCCCACGGTATATATCGTATCACCGAGCCGGAGCATCTCTTTATAATCCTCAAGTATTCTGTAGCTTTTGCCTTTAACCTCGGATATCTGCATACGCAGAGAGTTACTCCCGATGTCTACAACAGCTATATTCAGATAGTCTCCAGCACCCATTTAGTGTCCTTTTTATTTAATAATACTATTAACTTCTTCCCATAATCCAGCAAAAGACCTCGCCGCTGATGATTTAGGAGCAAATTCCGCCACTGGCGAACGGTGCAATCCCATCTTTTCAACATCGGCGCTGTACGGAATCCATGAGTCGAGTGCTCTCACACCCTTCTCGCTGAATGAGTCAGCTATGTCTCTGTGCATCTTTTTGCGCCTGTCCATCATTGAGAAAAAAGCACAGACTTCCGTACCGCGTATCCGCTCGGAGCGTAGGTGCTCCATAAGCATCCCGCAAGTCCGAACAGAAAGCACAGTCGGTATCAGCGGCATAAGCATAACATCAGATGCACGTATAATATTCTCCGACAAAAGACCTATCCCCGGCGGACTGTCCACCAGCAAAAGGTCATAACCTTCAAAAGCTCTTTTAAGGGCTGCCTGAATGACGCGCTTAGGCTTCTTCTGCTCCCCAAGCACAATATCAAGGTTCCGATACGAGAAATCCGAAGGGAGTATATCAACATTATCGAAGTCTGTCGCCTTAATGCTTTTGTCCAGACTGTTCCCTTTTGTCAGAGCCTTGCCAATGTCTTTCTTTATCTTCGGCTTAACCCTGAAATAATAGGTACATGCTGCCTGAGGATCAAGATCCCACACAAGAGTTTTACAACCTGCCAGCCCGGCAAAATATGCCAGATTAACAGACGCTGCCGTTTTGCCCACTCCACCTTTGATATTAAATACTGATACTACTTTCATTTGAACAATTCTCCGAATAAGGGTTTATACCTCATAAACTGAATGATGAGCCGCAAAGCTTTCTCACGCTCTGCCATCTGCCTCTCTGCCAGCACAGCAGAAAGAAAGCCACAGGCAGAAGCTGTCTGCGGGCTCCATTTGCCATTTTCAACGAGTTCTTCCAGAGCCAGCTGCTGAACATAATAGTCGTTATGATCCCCAAGCGAATCCTGAAGAGCTTTCATATCCTTCAGCATCGGCGCAGTTTTTTCTTTATCAAACAGCGAGGAGTAAAATTCCAGCAGATACCTTATCTTTTTGAAGCTGATGCGTATCTCATGCACAGCGTCCGAATGGGTTTCTGTGCTCATACCATCAGCTTGTTTCTCTATCTCATTAAACGCCTGCCGGATAGCCTTTTTAGCTAGCGGCAATACAGGCTTCTTCCCCTTAGAAGCAGCATACTTATCATCAGAAACAACATTTATCCAGTCGGTGCATAGTTTTTCAAACTCACCGGAAAGCAGATAATCCGACAGCTTCCGGTATTCCGCCTCTCTGGTCTTCTTAAAGTAATCAGCCAGTTCCGCCATTCCCCCTTTCAGCCAGCCGGGGAGCATCCTTTCATAATCTTCAATCCTGTCCAGATAGACATCCATATCTCTGGCAACCCCTGTGAGACCACCCAGATTTTTAAAGCGCACGCGAAACTCTTTTTCCATATCCTTGTCAAACACTCCACGGACAAGGGACAGGGCAGACCTAATACGCCTTACTGATACGCGGAAATCGTGCAGAAACTCTATGTCCACATCATTTATAATACCGTCTGTATTCTTGGACATAACATCTATAAGGTGAGTATAAATCTCGCCCATAACTTTATATATAGGGGTCTCAGGGTTAAGCTTTAAAACTGGTTTAGCACTGTAGAATATCAGCTCATCGCCTGTTTTATCCACAAGCAGCTTAACAGCATCACCAAAGCCGCCCTCATTTCCTTCAATCTTCCGCAATCCCTTTGCTGTCTCTTTACCGTACCCACGAAGAGGCGAAAGCCCCATGGCACAAACAGCTTTCCCGCCTGTCTCGATAATATAGGTAATACCTTTAGCTATGGTTTTTTCCAGCTCATCCAGCATAGACACGCTAAATCTGCTGACATTGAATTCATGCTTCGGCAGTAAAACTCTCGGCGAAACGATCCCGTCAACCCTTTTAACGAGCTCTGCATCATCACATGAATCATACTGAGCAAGACTACCGGCAGAAAACAAAAGTCCGCTTCCGTCAACCTTTGTCAGCAGACAGAATCCCTTGTTTAAAAGCAGGTAGTCGTAGCTGTCCTTAAGCATCATCTGCTCTGCTCCGAGATACTTATACTGAAAAGTGAATCCTTCGACGGAATCCGGCTTTTCGTCTGTGATTAAATAATTATCTGTCATGTTATATTAGCACCTTTTGCTGAATAAGATTTATCAACTGTTTATCTTCTATATGAGCGATAGACCCTTTCTTGAATACAATGTTTAAATTACCTCCGGTGAGATAGTGCGACATAAACTCTGACATATCCGGCTCGTGACCAACCACAGCCGTACAAATATCATCAGCGAGATCATCTAATATTTTTTGATAATCCATCGGGGACGCACCCGGATTCAGCTCTCTGGTCACAACAATTTCTGCGCCACAGAGCTTATGCAGTATTTCAGCTGTCTGCAATGCCCTCAGAGCTTCTGAGCAAAATATAATATCTGGGGAGGGATACAGCTTAATAAAACGGCTGAAAGCCTTTCGGGCACGCGTAACACCCCTGTTGACAAGCGGTCTCTTCAGATCCGAATCATGCCAGACAGATCTGTCTTCAGCGTGTCCGTGACGGATAAGATATAACATTGCGCCTTCTCCTACTAAAGAATTTAGCAGAATTAGCTATTTATCTCAATATAAGAGTATTTTTTTGATAGAATTTGCGATAAATGTCAGATTTTTGACAAATATTATTGAATTTTTAAATGATTTGCGGTGCGCCATACCGGACATAACTGCGCACTGCGATCAATGCCATGTCAGCAAACTTATGTTCTCCTTCTGTAAGAGTAACATGTCCATCTTCATTGACATTGAACCTTGCAACCACGCTGCCGCTGCCGTCTGCGATGCTCCCCCTGCCTCTGGTGATGCTCACTGTCCATCCGGCAAAACAAATCTCTCCGGTCTCAATCTTTGTATAGTCCACAGGAACCTCCGTGGATATGCATAAACGGCGGCCCGTAACTGCCGCCGCATATACATGACACCTTAATTATTCGCCAAGAGGGAGAACTTTTCTGCCGTAAACTTCATTCAGTATCTCAGCAGCCCCAACATACATTGCTGAAAGACCGCAGAGAACGCCTTCGAAACCAGCAAATCTCTTGATAGCAACGCTGTGA
Source organism: Denitrovibrio acetiphilus DSM 12809 (assembly GCF_000025725.1). GTDB lineage: Bacteria > Chrysiogenota > Deferribacteres > Deferribacterales > Geovibrionaceae > Denitrovibrio > Denitrovibrio acetiphilus. The sequence continues at coordinate 3,198,015 of NC_013943.1, read as the reverse complement.
AACATATCGCCCACGGCAAGAAGTATGAAAAGGATTGTCAGAAGGAAAAATACCATCTGAATTCCTCTATGCATTTTAAGAGTACCCACAAAAAGCACCAGCGTAAAAAGACCCCAGAGAAAGAGGTAAGCTGTCATCGCTGTTGTTGTGGGAGCATCAAATATCCCGAATTTCGGCAGTGCTATTATCGCAACCAGCGTCAGCCAGAAAAGACCGTAGGAAGTAAATGCAACTGTACCGAAAGTATTTTTCTTTTTCCACTCCATGATCCCAACTATGATCTGCGCTATACCACCGTAAAAGATACCCATAGCGAGTATCGCACTACCGATACCGAACAAACCGATGTTGTGAAGATTAAGAAGTATTGTTGTGAGCCCAAACCCCATAAGACCGAGAGGAGCGGGATTAGCTGTTGAGTCAGCTATTACTGTTTCTGCTACTTTTGCTGCGTGATCAAGTGTTGTCACATTTGCAGCTGCTTCTGCTTTATTAGCCATAGATAATCCTCCGTACCTGCATTTGCGCAGATAATAAAAGCGCCGACGTGTTGTTAATCATAATAAAACACATCATCATTCTTAAAAGAGTATATATATGACAATAACATTTTGTTCAATAAGAATTTACATATTCCAATAATACTGAAATTATATATATTCATTGCAAAACAATGTTCTCTAATGGTTAAATTACACATATAACATTAATAATATATATTATTTTACTGATATTAAGTATCACTACACGATCTGAATGAAACATAATTGATATTAAATTATAATATAGTTCTATTTATTAAATATTAATTTTTCTTAATTCTAACTAAAATACTGTATTATTTTATGTTTTACTGATATTAAATTTGTAAACTTATACATAAACTCTATTTAACTTATAAAGCAAACTTAAGATTGTATGTGACCGACTATTGCCTTATATTATAACAATAAAGGGCGGTTTATAACTATGCTGAAACTCACCGATATACAAATCCTTAAACTTGGTAAGATCCTGCATCATATAAGAAATAATAACTTATTCTACAGCCGGATTTTACCTGATGAGCGCATAACCTCATACGAGGCACTCTCCAGCCTCCCCTTCATGACAAACGAACTGCTGGCTCAGGGGTACCCCTTTGCCTATAGCTGCGCCGACACAAAAGGTCTGATTACAGGAAGAATCCAGCAAATAAATAAAGAACCGGTTATGAACTTCTTTACTGACAATGACATTACTCATATAGCAGAGATGACAGCCCGCACTCTCAGCATAGCAGAAGTGACAGACGAAGACACCCTCCTCCTGATAAGCGGGCATGACGAATACCCGTCTTTTGCGGACGCCTGTGAAAAGCTCAGACACTTCCTTATACACGCCGGCAAACTCAGCCACAGAAAACTGTACCAGCTGATAAACGACGCTGACGCAAACTGTCTGATGGGAACAACTAAAGACATAACAGCCTTTATCGAATATTGCAGAGAGAATTCTCTGGAACTGACAGAAACGTCTTTGAAATCAGGAATCTTTTGCGGTAAACCACTGAGTAACGGAACAAGAAAACATCTGGAAAAAGAATCAGGAATGGACATTTACATGACTGCCGGATTTGGCATATTTCTGCACGGCATGGCGTCCGACTGTAAAGAACATGACGGGATGCATCTATGGGATGATCATTATATAGTAGAAATAATTGATGATGAAGGCAAAATACTGCCCGATGGCGAAGAGGGGGAACTTGTAATAACTACCCTCACTCTGGAAGCACTCCCTCTGATACGATTCCGTACAGGCAGGAAATCTGCAATAGTATCAAGAGAAAAATGTACCTGTGGTCTGCACACAGTTAAAATAGACTACCCATCCTAATAAGTGTGCTCATAGCCTTTTTCTGAAATATCAACTCTCCCCTGTTCACGCTCAAGATAAACACCACTTCCGGTTTCAACATAGCCCACACGCACAGCAGAAGGTGCGAGCATCTCCAGCTCGCTTATATCTTTTTCGGCGACAGTGAAAAGAAGCGCGAATTCCTCTCCTGAGCCCAAAGCAAACATAACTGCGTCACCTTTCACATGTAAATGCTCAACAGGAAACCTACTCTCTTCTATCACCATACAAACGCCGCTTTTGTCTGCAATATGAGATGCATCACGCCCAACGCCGTCACTGACATCAATGCACGATGTCGCCAACCCTGTGCGCCCCAGAAGGTCTCCGAGCTCTGTTTCAGCTTTTATCAGATAGTGGTTGTAAGTGTCTCCACCGGCAAGCTCCTGCTCCAGAAGCTCACGGACACGCCCAACAGGACGAGACAGATAAATAACATCTCCGGCGTTAGCTCCGCTTCGCTGAAGCACATGCTGATTTTTCCTGCCGATGATCGTAACTGACACGAAAAGGGAATCCTGAGAAGAAGTAGTATCACCGCCTATCAGCTTTACGCCGTACATTTCGAATGGCTTGACGATATCTTCAGCGTTAACATCATAACCTTCAGGAATGGCAATTCCCAGAAGTCCATACTCTGCTGTTCCGCCCATTGCCGCAATATCGCTGACATTAGCGGTGACTATTTTACGCATAATATGCAGGAAAGGCGCTCCCTTTGTAAAGTGCACCCCTTCTACCATTATGTCTTTTGCAACAAGTGTCTCGCCGAACAAGGCGGCATCATCTCCTACCCCTAGTGTGACACCGCCGTTATTCAGCATTGAAGACAGTCTCTCTATAAGAGAGAATTCTTTATTTTTTTTCAAAATTTTTCCAGTTTATCTCTAAGCATTTTGGCAGCCATGTATGGATCTTCCGCGGCACATATGGCTGACGAAACAGCTACACCGCTTACCCCGGAATTGCTGAGCTGATCAACATTCTCTCCGGTTATCCCGCCTATAGCCACAGAGGGTTTCCCCGCAGCAGCAACGAGCTCCTTTATTCCGGAAGGACCTATAAGCCCCCGCAGGTCAGCCTTTGTGCTGGTGGGGAACGCCGGTCCGGAGCCTATATAGTCCGCCACGCCTGCCGCCCGCACATCGTCCATATCATTACAGGAATACCCTAGAATCAGCTCGGGATACTTTGCCCGCACATTAGAAACAGGGATATCCTTAACACCCAGATGAACAGCCTTTGCACCAAGCATAAGAGCTATGTCCAGCCTATCGTTAACAACAAACAGAACATCACGTCCGTTTATCAGCTCCATAACCTTTTTCCCCGTTGCATACATCTCTGCGGAGGTCGCCCCCTTATCTCGAAGCTGTATGGATGTTACTCCTCCGTTTATCACAGCCGGAATAAACTGTTCCAGAGGCATTTTCAACATACTGGTTTCAAGGATTAGGTACAGTTTAAGGTATTCAGCTATCATTTATTTATTTTTACCTTCGTCTATCTTCACAGCACAGAGCTTCCCGCACATGGTGCACGAATCAAACTCTTTATTATGCCGGAACTTTTTCCTTGCTGTCTCAGGATCAATAGAAAGCTCAAACTGTTTTTCCCAGTTCAGCTCTTTCCTTGCAATGCCCATCTGCACATTGCGCTCCCATGCCCCGGCCACTCCTTTTTCTATATCTGCGATATGTCCGGCGATACGGGAAGCTATGACACCTTCGTAAACGTCATCAACATCCGGCAGACAAAGGTGTTCTGCAGGTGTAACATAGCAGAGAAAGTCAGCACCGGCAGCACCGGCAACAGCTCCACCGATGGCACTTGTGATGTGGTCATAGCCAGGCGCAATATCTGTAGCCAGCGGACCGAGAATATAAAACGGTGCGTCATCACACAGCCTTTTCTGAAGCTGCATATTGGTCTTTATCTGGCTCAGCGGAACATGTCCGGGGCCTTCTATCATAACCTGCACATTTTTATCACGGGCACGCTTGCCAAGCTCGCCAAGTATCATAAGCTCGTCTATCTGAGGTCTGTCGGTCGCATCCGCTATCGCACCGGGACGGAAACCATCGCCAAGACTCAGAGTTACATCATATTTATAAGCTATTTTAAGCAGATCGTCATAATACTCAAAAAGCGGATTCTCACGCCCGTTCTTACGTATCCAGTTAGCGAGTATAGACCCGCCCCTTGACACGATGCCGCATGTTCTTTCGCTATTGTCCATCCTTGCGACAGATTCTTTTGTAATGCCGCAGTGAACAGTGATATAATCCACCCCTTCACTGCACTGCTTTTCTATGTTGCGGAGCAAAACTTCCTCGTCGATATTATCAGTGGTGAGGTCTTTCATAGCAAGCTCGGCAGCCACAGCATAAATGGGCACTGTTCCGAGCATAACAGTACATTTTTCTTCTATCTTCCTGCGCACATCGTTGAGGTCGCCTCCGGTGGAAAGATCCATAACGCTGTCTGCCCCAGCTCTGAGAGCTGCGTCAAGTTTCTGAAGTTCTATATCAATAAAAGGGCAGTCGCCGGATGTTCCGATGTTTGCATTAACCTTTGTTTTCATCTTTTTGCCGATGGCACGGACATCAAAATTTCTGTTAATGTTCTTAGGGATAACAACTTTACCTTCTGCGATAAGCTGTCTCAGCTCCTGTACATCAATCTGCTCATCCTTTGCAACCTTCTCCATCTCCGGAGTTATCGTCCCCTTCTTAGCCGCTTCTAACTGTGTCATATATCTCTCCTTTCCCAAGGTGTGCACCTTGAGGCATATCACTACACTCTATTTAATATCCTTTACGATACCGCTTTTGCGGCTCGCGCCTCTCCCCTGCAATGTCATTACAAACACACCGGTCAACAAAATCCGGCACCTTGAGGCATATCACTACACTCTATTTAATATCCTTTACGATACCGCTTTTGCGGCTCGTGCCTCTCGCCTGCAATGTCATTACAAACACGCCAGTCAACAAAATCCGGCACCTTGAGGCATATCGCTACACTCTATTAATGTACGATATAGCCCATATAGCCCCCTGTGCAAAATTTACGGCACAAAAAAACCCCACTGGAAATCCAGCAGGGTTGGGTTTATATGAATATGCATGATCTACATAATTCCCCTTCCCTACGCCGGCATTATCCGGATCAGGTCTTGGGGTATATCTCAGCCGCCCTATCTAAGGCAACACCCCCAGGGCTGTTAACACTATATACAACTTTGAAAACTTTTTGACAAGTATCTTTTGAGATTATGTCAGTAAGCTATACTGAAATCCTCAAGATTCCCTTCAGCCGCAGAGTACGCAACATCTATCTTCTCCACACTGCACCAGCCTGAGCCTTCGTTAGCGATATCTATCAGATCAATAAGAACCTGCTCCGTCCCTTCGGCAACAATCTCAACAGTTCCGTCAGGCATATTCCTGACATATCCGCAAACACCAAGCGTTGCAGCACGTTTCTGTACTACAGCACGATAGCCGACACCCTGCACACGCCCGTACACAACAGCATGCAGTCTGTTCATAGCTTACTCCACCATCTTAAGCATAAAGCTGCCCATCTCTGCTCCTTTATGGTTAACAACCACCGGATAAGCCATTCCTGCCTTATCTGCTGAGTATTTACGCATAAAATCATTCGGGTTTAGCTTTATGTTAAACCCCCTGTCGTCTCCATTATTATAACTAATACTAGGCGGGACATATCCTTTCAGATTAATTGGATATTCATTCCCGCATGAAACATCAGAAAATGCAGAGAGAAACTCAATTTCATCACCAACTTTTGTTTTGAGTGTATCTCCTGAAAGCAGAGCCTTTTTAACTCCGTTGTGCTTAACAATAAAGACAAAATAGTGTCCGGTTCCATTATTCTTTTTAACTTTTATCTTTATTGTCCCCATTTTATTGTTATCTTTCCGGAAGACAATAACAGAGTCCCCTTTCATTTCGACTTTTTTGCGATAGTCATTAAGGTCGCCGTAACCGAGTATATCACAGGACACCCCTCGGTCATAGTTCCCTTCAATGTGAGTAACTTCGCAAACATCACCTTCTCTGATAAGGATGCTGGAACCCTCTTCGACAATTTTCGGTTCATCATTCACATTTATGACAGCATAGTCCATTTTAGGCTTTTTCAAAAAAATAGTAGGAGCTTCCGGCACTATATCATAAAGTTTCATAAACTCATTCACAGCATAGTTATGATGAAGAATTTTCATCTCTGTAGTCGGAAGATTTTTTGAAGATTCTATAGCATATGCAGGTAAGCAGTATGTCCGCAGGGCATAATAAGTCGCAGTTTTACGCATTTCTGCAAACTTTGTGCCTGTGTTCTGGGTTTTTGTATTAAAGTAATGCATATGATACTGTTCGTCGCCAATCTTTTTATTAGTCTCTTCAAGAACTTTATCCGCATGGGTTCTCAAGTCTAGCTCGGTGCCATCAGCACATTGATAAACATCCGCATCAGTGATAACAGACTGCCCGAACCTATAGGGATTTCGCCATTTATCAATATAAGTAGGCGTATGGTATCCCCACCCGTCATGAAGGTTAAGAAAAACATCAGACTCGCTCATAAGCTGCTTGATGATCTCCACCACTTTATCCATATCTTCTTCTTTAGGATTCTTCTGAAAGCGTCTGTTCATGTCGCCGTCAGGTCCTCTGTCATAAAGGATGATAGACTTGAAATTCGCTCTGGGGATAACGATTAGATTACCTTTTTCAAGGCGCAGATCAGAATAAAGGTCAGCAGAAAGAAAGCCTCCGGGCTCATCCCCCTGGATGCCTCCGACGATGAACATAGTTTTGCCGTCATTCCGCCCGTTTATCCTGTAGATATTCAGTTCATAGTCAGTCCCTTTGAAGTGGACCTCATGCTGTGTGGATGGACGCTCCACAGCAAAGCTCAGATTAACAGAAACAAGTATTGTTATTAAAACAAGGTACCACCTCATTCAGCTCTCCATATCTCAGATGTTATTTTGAAATCTCCGGGACACCCTTTCACTCTGAGGGTTTTGATACCTGTGTCACTGTATGCATCACCACTGTACTTCTGGCGAAACTCGATGGCGTAGCTGACAGGTGAATAAGCTTTAAAGGAGATATTATCAATTACTACTTTTACGTTTTCGAGACCGGCAAATTTCCCAGACTTGTCTTCTCGCCAGCCGGCGTTATTCATACCTCTTGTGGAAAATGCATCAGAATAATTCGCCATATAGTCGTCTATGCTCAAAGACTCCCATGACTTTTTCCAGCTGAGAAGAAACTCATGAACCTTCTCACGCACGTAGCTTTCAGAGCTAATTGGCATAAACTCTTCCGCTGATATTTTGAGACTTTCACCGTCCTGCTCATAATAAAACCGTTTCCTGCCATAGCTGACAACGTTCGGAGCACAGTAAAACTGTGTGAACTCTGCAACGGTTTCTGAATCGCTGTTGGTGTATATGCGAAACCCGTCAGCAGATACTTTTCTGTACGGGAATAAATCCATCAAGTTTTTTTTGTACTTCAGATAGTTTTCAAGGCTCCTGCCTGCGGTATCTTTAAAGTTCGGGTTGTAAGCGGCACTGAAAGCATCGAAATCGCTGTTTCCCCATGCTTCCATATAGTCTGTGACAAGCTTCTTCGCACTTTCGAAATGAGCCCTGAGATCATCAAGAGTCCCCTTAAGACCTTCCTCAGTAACAATAACCGGTGTACCGACTTTAATATAGTCAGCCATCTTCGTCAGCTTCTCATTGTCGAAAGCCACACAGCCTTTAGTAACCGGTACATTTCTTGAAGGGTCGATACCGTGAAGCCATATCCCCCCTCCGGTCTTCCCCTGAAGCCTGTCTTTAAGGTTAGGATATGACAGGGGGTATGCCCCTGTGCCGTATTGTTTGCCAACTTCGCCGTACATAGCACGAAGCTTTTCCGGCGAGAGGAAACCTGTAACAAAGTATACGCCTTCCGGAGTTTTTTCATCCCCCTGAACACGCTTATCTCCATCGACACGCCCAGTCAGCACCTGAAAGCTGTCTAGAACCTCGACTCTCCCCTCTGCAACCTTTAATACATGCAGCCATTTGCCGTTCTTTTCAACAAGAACAGCATTAAAACTGTCCTCCGGTTCGGCAGAAACATTAATGAAACTCTGCGCGAATGACACACTTGTCATAATCAAAATAAGCGCAATAATATTAATCAGATATCTCATTTTTTACCACTCTATGTTTTTTCCGTATAAAAAATATCGATCCAGTTTATTCTTCAGCATGTCGCCAACGGGTTTAGTCATGCCAACTGGAATGGTGTTATAATAAAGTGCAGGTCCATGATAGTCTTGAACTTTTTCTATGTCAAATCCTTTCAGGTATCTCTGTGCAGACTCTAAGGAAATTTGGCTTGAAAGCCCATCCTTAAGCATATCCGCAAGCTGCCAGAAAGCCTGAGAGCTGAGCTCCCCCTGACGCTTTGCAAGCAGAATCCCGTTTTTAGAGAAATTAATGCTCCTCTCCATCTGGGTTGTGAGATAAAGTGAACTGCCCTTTTCATACACTTCAACATACTCCGGAAATGTGTCAAAAAAGCTGCTGACACTTTTGTCCGTTTTTGTTCTGGTATATGCCTCCCCTTCGCCGTCATCCCCTTTTCTTCTGACAGCAGATATAAAAAAACCATCATAAATATCGGTATGGGGCATGTAGCGCACAACATAAGGGTCTATACTGCCGTCCCCTGAGAGCCCGCCTGTGTGTTCTCCTCTGTTTATATCGACAAGCTCGCAGTCAAAATTGTCCAGTATATGCCGGATGACCTCTTCGTTCTCCTCCACGGAAAAGGTACATGTGGAATACACCATAACCCCGCCTTCTTTCAGAGTTTCAAAAGCAGACGAAGCGATCTCTTTCTGAAGTTTTGCCATCCTTTCAACAAGTTCTTGGCACCACTCCGAATTGACAGTCTTATTTCTTCCTATCTTATTTTCGTTGCTGCATGGAGCATCAAGCAGAATACCGTCAAAGAATCTGTCAAATGTTTTATGCAGATTTCGCCCGTCCTTGCCTATGGTTCTGACAGAATAGGCGCCATATTTTTCTATATTAAACTGAAGCGACTTCATCCTCTTGCCAGACGGCTCGTTTGCAATGATTGCACATCTGTTCCCGAGCAAATCTGCTATGGCACATGTCTTCCCGCCGGGAGCGGAAGCAACATCCAGTATATATGGATAGTCAGGCATAAGCCTGCATAAAGTATCAGCGGCAAACACAGAAGATGGGTTCATGATATAAAACCCTCCGGTCTGAAAACCGATGCTTCCGGTCAGCTTATCTTCGCCGCTCTCGACTTTATAAACTTTCGGCAGTCCTTCCGCCTCAGAAAGCTCTACCCCCATCTCTGCAAGCTCAGACAGATAATCCGCACATCTGGAAGATGCCACACGAATGTATTTACTCCGAGCTCCCTCAAGAGCAGAAAAAAATCTTTCTGTTTGCTCACCAACTATTTGACTGTATTTTTCAATAAATGCATTATTTAACATGTGGCAAAGGATAAAACAATTATATTGAGTTATCAACATTAATGTAGTAGATTCCAGACATGAAAATAGTTGTCGCAGGTGCCGGCGAGGTCGGCTTCCACATTGCAGACCACCTTATTAAAGAGGGCAAAGACGTTGTTCTCATTGAAAAGGACGCCGACAGAGCGAAGTTTGCATCATCACATCTTGATTGTCTCGTTATTACCGGAGAGGCATCAAACCTTGAGATTCTGAAACAGGCGGGCATACAGAAAGCTGATGGTTTTATCAGCGCCACTGACTATGACGAAGTCAATATGATCACTTGCTTCATAGTAGCGAGCGAGTATGACGTTCCTGTGAAAATTGCACGTGTACGGAACATGGAATACAGCAAAACACGCCTCGTAGGTCAGAAATACAGCGGTATCGACTACATCGTAAACCCTGAGATAGAAGCTGCCAAGAGCATTGCGTCCACTGTTCAGCACGGTGCCACAAGCGACATATTCCTTTTCGGAAATTCCGACATTCAGCTCAGAGACATATTTGTGGACGAGGACTCATTTTTCAACGGAAAATCCCTGAAACAGATTAAAACAGAGATTAAAGAGGACTTTATCATAGCCGGCATCATGAGGGAAACAGAAGTGATTGTACCCACGGGTGATTCCGTAGTTCAGGATAAAGATCATATCTATATTATCGCTGCCAAAAACACGTTTCTCCAGATACTCAAAAAAACCGGAACAAAACTCCGCAACCTGCACACAGTGGTTGTTCTCGGCGGCGGCAAAATCGGCAGATACGTAACAGAGTTTCTTATAAAAATGGGTAAAAACGTTAAAATAGTAGACAAAGACTACGAAAAATGCAAAAAGCTCGCCTCAGACTATCCGGACATTATGGTTCTTAACGGAGACATCTCCGATGAAAGCCTTTTCGAAGAGGAGAACCTCCACAAAGCGGACGCTATAGTCACTACTACTAAGAACGAAGAGCTGAATATACTCGCTGCGATATACGGAAAATCTAAAGGGATTAAAAGATCCGTGGCTCTTGTCAACAAATCAAACTATCTGAACATCGCCGACGACCTCGGCATCGACTCCACAGTTAGCCCGAAGCTCAGCTCTGTAAACGCTATCCTAAAACACATCAGACGAGGCAATATAAAAAGTGTCTATAAGATTTTTGACGGAAAAGCAGAAGTATCAGAATTCAGCGTACAACGTGAAGCACCTGTCAGCGGCAAAGCCCTGAAAGATATTAAGCTTCCGTCCGGCAGTCTCATCCTTGCCGTTATACGGGGCGGACAGAACATAATCCCCGACGGCAATTTTGCTCTGGAGTCTGGAGATTCTGTCATAACTTTCTGCATCAAAGACACGGCAGATTCATTACAGAAATTTTTCTCCGGTCGATAGGCATGCACTATAAACTTATTATAAAAACCATAGCAATCCTTCAGCTTGTGATAGCTTTCTTTCATCTGGTCTGTGCAGGTGTTGCAATGTATTACGGAGAGACAGAGGCTCTTATCAGCTTCGCTGTATCTATATCCCTCCTCGTGGGAATAGGCGGTTTCTTCATGCTTTTTTACAAAAATACAATACCGGACAATATCAGCACCAAAGACGGATTTCTGCTCGTGGCTCTAAGCTGGCTGGCAGCATCCATAGGCGGTTCACTCCCCTTTTACATCTCCGGTGCGATACCGTCATATACAGATGCTTTTTTTGAGACGATATCCGGTTTTTCCACCACAGGAGCAAGCATCCTGACAAACATAGAGGGACTTCCTTTATCAATCCTCTTCTGGCGTTCACTCACCCACTGGCTGGGGGGGATGGGGATCGTCGTTCTGGCAGTGGCAATCCTCCCTCTGCTGGGGATAGGCGGAATGCAGCTCATAAAAGCGGAAGCACCCGGCCCCACCGTAGACAAAATAACCCCCCGTATCGCTGAAACAGCAAAATACCTCTGGTATATTTATGTTGGTTTTACCGCTGCGGAAACAGTCCTGCTGATGCTCGGCGGAATGAATCTTTTTGATGCACTTACACACACATTCGGTACAGTTGCCACCGGCGGTTTCTCCACTAAGAACATAAGCGTAAGCCATTTTGATTCGGCTTACATTGACTGGGTCATTACTATATTCATGATCCTTGCCGGCGTAAACTTCACCCTTCACTTCCGACTTCTGACCGGCAGATTCAAAAGTGTCACAAAGGACTCTGAGCTTAAGGCTTACCTTGCCATTATAGCTTTGACTACAATAATAATAACCTTTTCTCTCAACGGAACAGTTTACACCAGCCTCGCCGACAGCCTTCGTTTTGCGGCATTTCAGGTGGCAACGTTCATAACAACAACAGGCTTCGCAACAGCGAACTACGAACAGTGGCCGTACCTTGCGCAGATAATACTTTTTATGCTTATGTTCGTGGGTGGATGCTCCGGTTCGACAGGGGGAGGGATAAAAGTGATCCGGCTTGTCACCCTCTTAAAGCAGGGAATAAATGAGATGAAGTATCTGGTTCACCCCAGAGGAGTATTCCTGATACGACTCAGCGGACAAACAGTGAAGAAAGATATTGTTTATGCAGTCAGCGGTTTTTTCTTTCTGTACATTTTTCTTCTTCTGGTTGTTACAATGATAGTAGCAACAAGCGGAGTCGATGTTCTTACATCATTTACAACTTCACTGGCAACAGTGGGAAATATCGGTCCCGGGTTTGGTATGGTCGGTCCCGCAGACAACTACGCTTTTTATCCTGACTATGTAAAATGGACACTAAGTGCCGCTATGATAATAGGCAGGCTGGAAATCTATACTATACTGGTGCTCTTTACACCGACATTCTGGAGAAGATGAAAACTTTCAACATTAAAGTAAAAGGTATCGTGCAGGGGGTCGGATTTCGCCCCTTTATATTCCGTCTGGCAGGTACTCACGGGTTGAAAGGCTTTGTGACCAACAGCTCCTCCGGCGTGGAAATAGAAGTTAACGGCGAAAAACAGCAGATAGAGGATTTTGCTTCTGATATCCAGACTAAATGCCCTCCTCTCGCCCACATTATAGAAGTAACTATAGAATGCATTCCGTTCAGAGAATTTGAAATGTTCTCTATCGAACCCTCTAAAATAACTTCCGGCATAACCCTCGTCCCGCCGGATACTGCTTTATGCGATGAATGCGCTAAAGAGATGGACGACCCCGCAGACAGAAGATATAACTACCCTTTTACTAACTGCACAAACTGCGGACCAAGATATTCTATCATAAAGAAAATGCCCTACGACAGACCTGATACTACCATGTCTAAATTCCGCATGTGCCCTAGCTGCCAGAAGGAATACGACGATCCTGCCGACAGACGCTTTCATGCACAGCCTAATGCCTGTCCTGTCTGCGGCCCTATGGTTTACTTAGGCAAAAATGCAGGGCAGGATGCAATCGACCATGCAGCAGAGATCATAGACAGCGGAGGCATAATAGCAGTAAAAGGACTTGGCGGATATCATCTTATATGTGACGCTACTCAGGACATTCCTGTAAAGACCCTCCGAAACCTGAAAAAGAGACCGGACAAACCCCTAGCTGTTATGTGCAGCTATGAAACTATACAGAAATACTGCGACGATGCTCCGTCCCTTAAGCTTTTCTGCTCCCCGCAGGCGCCGATAGTCATAATGAAAGTACCTGACTTGCCTGTAAGCGCTTTTGCAAACCCGATGTCTCCTAATGTAGGCTGTATCGCGCCATACACACCGCTGCATAGAGTCCTTATGAAAACATGTAAGTCTGACTTCCTTATAGCCACCAGCGGTAATCGCAAAGATGAACCTATTGCCAAGGACGAACGGGAAGCTGAAAAAGCTCTGTCAGAGTTTACCTCTCACTTTCTGCACCACACAAGACCTATCCACAACCGTGTTGACGATTCTCTTGTATCTGTTGTGGACGGCATGCCCTACGTTATGCGCCGTGCCAGAGGTTTTGCACCCTACCCCGTCATGCTCCCGTCTGCGGTGAACGGCTGTGTGCTCGCCCTTGGGGCGCACCTTAAAAACACCATAACCATAGCTAAAGACAATTACGCATTTGTAAGCCAATACATCGGGGATCTGGACAACCCTGACACATGCGAATTCTTTGAAGAGACTATAGATAAGATGAAAATGCTGTACGGTCTTGAACCGGACAGCGTCGTTTGTGACATGCACCCAAACTATCACAGTACGGGTTTTGCTGAGAGTCTTGGTCTTCCGGTACAGCGTGTTCAGCACCATATATCCCACATGATGGCGTGTATGGCTGAAAACGGTCTGAAAGACAACGTATTAGGTGTTGTGCTGGACGGAACAGGTTTGGGGACTGACGGCACAATATGGGGGGGCGAATTTCTCCTTATGAAAAACAGGAAAATATCCAGACCCCAGCACCTGCCGAAAGTTATGCAGCCGGGGATGGATGGCGGTGCTAAAAATCCTGGCAGAATGCTGATTTCTTATCTTCACCACTTCGGCATTCTCGAAAGATATATGGAAACCCTTACCAAAAAACTCTTCATACCTGAAAAAGATATAAAGCTAACCGTGAGCATGATAGAAAAAAATATTAACTGTATACCCACAACCAGCGCAGGAAGGCTGTTTGAAAGCCTCGGTGCTGCCGTTACAGGTGTCACAAAAAACCTCTTTGAGGCACACTCAGCAATGAAGATGGAAGGTCTTGCACACTCAGCTGACAGAAAATACCACAAAGTCACAGACACTGACTCTGATGATTTCTATCGCAATGTATTTGAATACACTTTAAACAGTGTTCAGGCAAATGAAAACCCGCAAATTATTGCAGCAGACATACACAGTAATTTTGTCAAACATATCATTTTCTGCATAAAAAATATCTGCAACATAGAAGAGGTTGGCGATGTCGTCCTCTCCGGAGGCGTTTTCCAAAATCTATTTCTAACAAAAGAACTTACAAAAGTTAGCAGACTAAACATTCATAGACACAAAGCTGTCCCTCCTAACGATTCGTGCATTTCTCTCGGGCAGGCTTATTATAAAACTTATTCCAAAATAAGAAATTTTGGGTCATAATCCCTTTCATAAACACAACCCACTCATTATATTTAATGAGAGGGAAGGTAGAGTATGAACCAAAACATTCCATCCGTTATCCTGATGTGCCGGAAGAATGCATCCTGTCAGATGCTGAAGGACACAGTAGCGTCCTTACCCTTTGATACTTATATATGCAGCAACGAACAGCACGCTTTCGACATTCTCGAAAAGCAGTCGATAGATATCATAATTACGGAGTTTGATCTGGAGGAATCCAGCGGAATATCTTTTCTGCAAGCTATTCTGGAGCGCAGTAAACAAAACACGCGTATTATTTTCGGACATCAGGCAAATGAAGAAATAATTATCAAATCAATCATTAAAGGGACAGCCTGCGCCTACATTGACGATTCTACAAAGCCAGAGCTTCTAAAAAAGAAACTTTTAGATATTGCGAGAATTCGTGCAGACATGACTAATCAGAAAATACTAGAGATACTTCCTGGGTCAAACGAGTTTCCTATTGATATGTCTGTATATGAAGAGCTCATGGAGGCAATTAATGATGAAAAGCCACTGCCGGACATCGCAACAATAATAGCAAAAGACATAACCCTTACTGCCAAAGTTCTTCAGGTGGCAAACTCTGCTTTTTTCGGAAGTTTTTGCGGAACATCTATCGAAAAAGCAATTATATATATGGGAATGAATCCCGTTAAAGACATCGTACTGCTGCACTCGCTTTCTGCTAATCTTCAGCTGAACTCCGCTCAGAACAGAGAGCTTGAATCCATTGTACGGCACTCGATTGAAACAAATTACTACATGCATGCAATAGCGAAAAAATCAGGCACATGCCATATTACCACACTAAACAGCTCTATAGGCATTATTCATGACATCGGAAAACTTGTTCAGCTTGTATTTTTCCCTATGGAGTTTAACAGCATCACTGAATACCGCAATGATAACCCCAACACAGACTACTACACCTGCGAGCTGGAGACAGGAAATATATCCCTTAAGCATTCTGAGATCGGAGCCTACTTTCTTAGCTGTTGGAACTTTAATCAATACTCTGTCGAAGCAGCTCTTTATCATCATGAGCCTGAGCTGGCAACAGACGAAATGCGCCCCTGCATTGAGGCTCTGTTCCTCGCAAATACCATTTCCGACATAAGAGCCGGGTATAACCTTTCATTAGAAGATGCACTTGCAAGATGTCTGCATATAGATATGGAACCTAGCGACATACTAACTATACTGCCGCCGCTGTAGACTTAGTGTTTCGGGTCAAGAATGTCCCGAAGACCTTCTCCAAGCAGGTTATAACCCAATACAGTTATAAATATCGCAATACCGGGGAAAAATGAAAGCCACCATGCAAACATGATATTATCTTTACCGGCGGTGAGTATATTACCCCATGAAGGTGTTGGCGGCTGAACGCCAAGCCCAAGAAAACTCAGTGATGATTCTGTGAGAATTGCACCGGCAACACCCAGAGTTGCAGTGACAAATATTGGAGTTATGACGTTCGGCAGGATGTGCTTGCTCATTATCAGCCATACAGGAAGCCCCTGCACACGGGCTGAGACGATGTAATCCCTTGTCTTAACACTTAGCACCTCAGCACGAACAAGCCTCGTAACACCCATCCAGCCAGTCAGACCTATGATGGCCATAACGTTAAACATGGATGGGCTCAGAAAAGCGATAACAGCAAGAATCAGAAAAAAAGCCGGAAAACAGAGCATTATATCAACGAACCGCATGATAATTGCATCAGCAAAACCGCCAAAGTACCCTGCAACCAGACCAAGCAAAACACCGATAGCAAGGGATATCCCTACAGCTACAAAGCCGACGAACAAAGATATACGGCTCCCGTAAACCACACGGCTATAGACATCACGCCCCAAGTCATCTGTCCCGAAGTAGTGCTCTGCTGAGGGGGGCAGAAAAACTGAGTCAAAGTCTATGTGAGTAGGGTCGTATGTTGCGATGTAAGGTGCAAATATCGCCACCAGAAAGAAGATAACGACTATAACCATACCTGAATAAAATAGGATATTTCCGTTAACCTTACTAAAAATTTTACTTCTTACCATATCTGATCCTCGGGTCTACCATGCCGTAGCTTATGTCTGCGACAAGATTGCCTATAAGGGTCAATACTGCACCAAGCACCAGAACCCCCATAACAACAGGATAGTCTCTGGACATAACAGACTGATAAAACAGTTGCCCCATGCCTGGAATACTGAAGATAGATTCGAATATAACACTTCCGCCTATAAGTCCTGGTATTGAAAGCCCCAGTATAGTAACAACCGGCAGCATGGCATTTTTTAGTGCGTGTTTGAAGATAACTTTACCTTCTGTAATGCCTCTGGCGCGTGCACTAATAATATATTCCTCGCCAAGCACCTCCATCATAGAGTTGCGTGCGAAACGGGAAAGCCCTGCAAGACCGCCGAAAACAGATAAAACAACAGGAAGAAAAGCATGATGAAGGACATCCCATACCTTTCCCATCGTCGAAAATTGCTCATAGTTATATGATTTCAGTCCGGATATAGGAAGCCATCCTTTTACTACGCCAAAGTAGTACATACAGATGAGAGCCAGCCAGAATGTTGGCACGGCAAACCCTGCAAATACAAAGACAGTTACAGACTTATCAAAGAATGTGTTATGCCAGTACGCAGAAAGCACTCCCAGCGGGAGAGCCACGATAAAGATGAGAACCAGCCCTGCAATGTTTAGATAGATAGTAACTGGCATCCGTTCGCCTACCTTATCCATTACCGACCTGCCGTCAGGGGCAAAAGACTCGCCGAAATCAAGTACAGCAACACGCTTAACCCAGTCTAGATATCTCACTGGCAGAGGCTTGTCCAGTCCGTACATCTTTTCAAATTTCTCATAGGCTGATTCAGAAAATTTTGGGTTCATGGACGAAAGGAATTGCGCCGGATCTCCCGGTGCCAGATGTATCACAGCAAAACATATAATTGTGATACCTATCAGCAGTGGTATCATTCCCGCAATTCTTCTCAGTATAAAAGCAAGCATAGCTTACCTTTCAAAATGATATTTCTGATTTCCCTTTTTCACCCACCATTTGTCCTGATTATGTGTCAGTCCGGCAGGTGCTGTATATACGTTCTCAAAGCGTTTGGAAATTGCTACAAGAGAATACGGTACATAAAGAAAAGTATACGGCTGATCTTCTGCAAGTATCTCCTGCGCTTTATGGTAATACTCTTTACGCTTTTCAGGGTCGAAGACTTTGCGCCCTTCGATAAGAAGCCTGTCCAGCTCTTCATTTTTATAGCAGATGAAATTCAGTTTACGCGCCCCGCAGTTGCCCGAATACCAGACATCGTAGAGGTCGGGGTCATTTGTTATATTCCATCCGAGAACAAGTGCGTCAAACTTCTGTTTATCAACATATTCATTGATAAATGTTGCCCACTCGAGAACTCTGATGCTAACCTTTATCCCTATTTTTTCCCAGCTCTGCTGAAGGGTTTCGCATATTTTAGTGCGGACAGAGTTACCCTGATTTGTTATCAGTTCGAACTCAAATCTTTTACCATCTTTATCCAGAAAACCGTCACTGTCGCTGTCTGTGTAACCAGCTTCGGCTAACAGTTCCAGTGCTTTTTCAGGGTTATAGTCATATTTTTTAACATTATCATTGTACCAGATAGTACCGGGCTTGTAGGGGCCGTGGGCAGGGATACCCAGATCAAAGAGAATACCTTTAATAATATCCGCTTTTGGTGTGGCATAAGTCAGAGCCTGCCGCACTCGCTTATCATCAAAAGGTTTTTTCAGTTCATTATACGCAACATATGTATACCCGAAACTCAGATAATCATACTTATCGTATTGTTCTGTAAATTGTTTATTAGCATCGGTCTGCCTGGTCCATTGAAGAGGTGTAAGACCTGTCATGTCTATTGCACCGTCTAAAAGTTCCAGAAACGTTGTGGCGCTGTCAGGGATAACACGCATAACAAAACGGTCAAGGTAAGGGCGTCCTTTGAAATAGTCTTCATTAGCTTCAAGCGTAATGGATTCTCCGGCTTTCCACTCTTTAAACTTATATGGACCTGTTCCGACAGGTTCTCTGAGAAGGGGGGACTTTGTAACATCAACACCTTCGAGCAGATGCTTCGGAAGAACCGGCATACTCCAGCTTATCAGAGCAGGAGCATAAGCTTCGCCGTACTCAATTCTGACAGTATACTTGTCTAATACCTCAAAGCTTTTGACCAGACGGAAATCCGCATCGTATGATGTCGGTGTCTTATCATCTATCATAAACTTATAGGTAAACTCGACATCGTCCGCAGTGAAAGGCTCGCCATCATGCCAGCGTACATCTTTCCGCAGATGAAAGACTATCGTTTTGCCTTCGTCTGTTATATCCCAGCTTTCAGCAAGATCCCCTACGATATTAATGTCTTTGTCATATTCCACAAGCCCGTTGTATATCTTAGATGCGATATCATGGGAAGCGGAATCTGATGTAATGTTATATATCAGCCCGGTGGCGTCACCGAGGCTGGACGAAATAAAGGCGTCTCCGTTGACAGGATTGTCGCCAGACACCTTTTCTGATTTTATTTTTGAATCAGCCTTGGCACCTTCCGCTCCTTTGTCTGCATTGTTGCCACAAGCAACGACAGCAAACATAAGCATGAAAATGAGAAGTCTATTTATCACTTTGACTCCGCAGGCGCAGCAGGTATTTCAACTGGTGCAGGTACTGTCTGCTGTGCAGGGACATTAAACTGATCAACAACGCTATTAGTCGTTTTCTGTGTAGAAAGTACCGCAAGGAGCAGTGAGGTCACCATGAAAAGTATTGCAACCACAGTTGTGATCCTGTTCATAATATTGACAGGTGCTCCCGGTCCGAAAACATCCCCCTGTCCGCCGCCGAAAGCAGCACCAAGGGATGACCCTTTACCAGCCTGTAAAAGAACTGCCAGAATGAGAAGGAAGCACACAAAAAGGTGCAGTGCAAGAATTATCGTATACATTCAAAATCTCCGTTTATCCGTTAAAATTTACCAGCTTTGCAAATGAAGTTGCATCAAGGCTGGCTCCGCCAACAAGGGCGCCATCTATATTTTCGCGCATCATGAGAGCCGAAACATTATCCGGTTTCACGCTGCCTCCGTATAGTATTCTGATCTTTTCAGCGACAACAGGCCCGTACATCTTAGAAAGCTGCGTACGGATTTTCCCGTGGATATCTTCGGCATCAGCAGGGGTTGCGGTCTTACCAGTACCGATAGCCCAGACCGGTTCATAGGCGAGGGTAACACGGTTTATTCTGTCCATGCCAATATCCTTAAGCCCCATTCCCACCTGATAGACAACGCGATCCGCAGCAACGCCGCTCTCCCGTTCATCAAGTGTTTCGCCTACACAGAGGATAACATCAAGGTTATTGCGAAGAGCTGTTTTAACTTTTTGGTTAATAAGCTCGTCCCCCTCTGCAAATATCATCCGCCTCTCAGAGTGCCCGAGTATCGTACTATCTGCTCCAGCGGCAAACACCATAGCAGCACTTACATCTCCTGTAAACGCACCCTTTTCTTCTGCGGAAATATTCTGCGCAGCGACCGAAATAGGATATCCCATCTGTTTGATGGTCTGGCTCACTTTATACAGAGAACTGAAGTCAGGCGCAACACCAACATCTACTTTTGTATAATCTATTTTAACTGACAATATAGAACTTATAAGATCGCTGGATCCATGCATATCCAGATTCATCTTCCAGTTGCCGTAGATGTATGGCTTTCTCATATCAGTATCACTCCTCTTCTTTGCCTGTTACAATTGTCTTCGCACTGTTACCGCCCATGGAGCAGTTACCGTTAAAAACAACACCTTCTTCCACTTTGAAAATCGGAGTATTGATTGTCCCTGTAACATAGGCAGGCTTATAAAGCTCGACCTTTTCTTTTGCACTGATGACACCATCGAATCTGCCGGAAATCTTCACATCTCCTGCTTCAATCTCTGCCTTAACATTACCTGAACCGGCAATAACAAGGGTGTCTGGTGTTTTTATATTCCCTTCGAAGTTCCCATCTATTCTGACAAGCCCATCAAAAATAAGAGTACCGTTAAAGCTGGTATTCTTCCCGAGGAAAGCGTCTATGCTGTTGTTATCTTTACCCTTCATCTATTCCCCTCTGATTGTTTTTATGATTCTGTCCAGATCGTCATCGCTGGAGTATCTGATATTTATCGTACCGCCCTTTTTACCGGGTTTAATCTCTATTTTTGTACGGAAAAACTCTTCCATCTCTGCTTTCAGACTCATAACGAAGATATTCTCGTCCTCTTCCTTATGCATGATCTGCTCACGTTCTTTTTTTGAAACGAGCTTTTCGACATCACGGACAGAGAGGCTATTGTCTATTATTTTAAAAAGAATTTCAACCGCCTTCTTTTCGTCCAGTCCGATAAGAGCCCTTGCGTGCCCTTCGCTTATCAGCCCCTCTTCGAGAGCCATGATAACTTTTTCAGGCAGTCCCAGCAGCCTTATAGTGTTCGCAACAGCAGAGCGGCTTTTCCCCACAACATCAGCCACATCTTCCTGACGGTAATCATGTGTATCCATCAGATTCTTATATGCTCTGGCAAGCTCCAGAGGCCCCAGATCCTCACGCTGAATATTTTCTATCAGTGCAAGCTCAAGCTTCTCTGTCTCGTGGGTTAGGACACGAACTACAGCAGGAACCCTGCGAAGTCCTGCAAGCCCTGCGGCACGCCATCGTCTTTCACCGGCGATAATAATGTATTCGCCCTCTTCCTCACCCGCAGCAAGGACAAGAGGCTGTATCACCCCATTCCTTCTTATGGAATCCGTTAGTTCAGAAAGAGCCTCTTCATCAAAGACCTTTCTGGGCTGCTCAGGGTTCGGTTTAATATCTGCAATATCTATCTCGTTTATAATTGTACGAGTAGATTCTGCTTTAGGGATAAGACTTTCCAGCCCTTTACCCAATGGATTTTTTTTCATGGAAGCCTCGCAAGCATCTCTTTTGCAAGCTCAATATAGCTCGCAGCGCCTTTGGATTTAATATCATATTCTATGATGGACTGACCAAAGCTGGGAGCTTCGCTCAAACGGACATTTCGGGGAATTATTGTATTAAAAATACTGTCGTGCAGATATTCCTCAACCTGTTTCTGAACCTCTTTCGAGAGGTTGTTACGCGGATCAAACATAGTGAGGAGTATCCCCTCCAGCTCGAGATCCTCGTTCAGACTTTCTCTGATAAGGCGAATGGTATTCAGGAGCTGCCCGAGCCCCTCCATAGCGTAATATTCGCACTGGAGCGGAATCAAAACGGAGTCGGCGGCGGTCAAAGAGTTTATAGTAAGTAGCCCGAGCGAAGGCGGACAGTCTATCATTATAAAATTATATTCGTCCCTGACACAGGCAAGAGCCTTCTTAAGTTTGGTCTCACGGGACATCTCGGTGACAAGCTCAACCTCGGCTGCGGACAGATTAATATTACCGGGTATAATGTCAAGATTTTCGATCTTCGTAGGGCGTATGGTAGATTTAGTCTCGGCACGTCCTATAAGTACATCATAAATAGACGCACTTTCATCGGAAAGCACAACACCAAGCCCGCTTGTGGCGTTCCCCTGTGGATCCATATCCACAACCAGCACTTTTGCATCGGCAAATCCGAGTGCAGAGCTTAGATTGATAGCCGTTGTGGTTTTGCCTACACCACCCTTCTGGTTCGCTATTGCTATTATTTTTCCCATAGAGTCCTCAGATTAATAAATAAATAGCTAAAAATCAATAAAGGTTTATTAAAGCCTTCATTTATTTATAAGTTTTAATTTTATCATACAGCACACTTGCGAAAAAACATACAGCGGAAACAGATATAATACTTGCGCCGGATGTAAGGTTAAACGTGTATGAAAGCAGAAGTCCTGCCAGAGAGAATATCAGCGAATACACTGTGGAGTAAACCATCATCCCCTTAAGCGAGGACGAACGCCGCTCTGCCATATAAGGGGGAATTGTCAGCATAGAAATAATAAGTATCAGCCCCACCACACGTATAAGCAGCACAACAGCCAGAGCAGACATGATCAGCATTGAAATATATATCAGCTCCGACCGCACCCCCATACTGGAGGCAAACTCACTGTCAAAGCTCACCGCATGTATCTGCCTGTAAAAACTGATAACATAGACTAATATAACACAGTCGAGAACAGCCATATATAAAAGATCCGCCTTCGGAACAGATAAAATACTGCCGAAGAGATAACTCATAAGATCAACATTATACCCAGGGGTTAAATCAAGCAGTATTATCCCCACTGCCATACCAAATGCCCACATAGCACCGATGACAGTATCCGCACGATGCTTGGCATGCATAGTTATCAAAGCCATAACCACAGCGGAGGCAACAGCAAATATTCCGGCACCCAGCAGAGGTGATATCCCCAGAAAAAATGCCAGTCCTATCCCGCCGTATGCTGTGTGTGCTATACCGCCGGAAATAAATACTATTCTGTTAACAACAACAAGGGATCCGATTACGCCACAAGCCACAGAGGCGAGAACACTCGCCATAACCGCATTCTGCATAAATCCGTATGAGAGTATATCCATCATCAGTGCTTATGCTCCTTAAGCACCCTGTGCGGGTGACCATGCGCCACAAGCTCCACAGGACAGCCTTCCACGGCGCCATAAGACTCGTATATCATGTCTTCTGTAAGCTCTGCCTCATCGTGCTTATGCACACTGCCGCTCACACATGCCACGGATGTTGCGTATTTAGGGATTATTGTAAGATCGTGGCTGATTACCACAACTGTCATATTTTTATTCAGTTCGCCAAGCAGATCAAATATTTTTGTCTGCCCTTTCATATCAACATTAGACGCAGGCTCATCCAGAAAGATTATCTCAGGCTCTATGGCAAGGGCTCTCGCCATCAATGCACGCTGACGCTGACCGCCTGAAAGATCATCCATACGCTTCTCCGCAGCAGACAGCAAAGACATATCATCAAGAATCCTGTCAACTATCGCCCTGTCCTCGGATTTCGACGTACCTTTCTTAGCGAGGGCACGCCCCATCATTGCCACCTCACGAACAGTAACAGGAAATCCCCGCCCGGCTGAAACATCCTGCGGGACATAGCCTATGTTTCTGCTGTGCCCCGGTTTCTTACCGAAAACTGAGACATTGCCGCTGTCAGGTTTAAGTATACCCAGAAGTATTTTAACAAGGGTGCTCTTCCCCCCGCCGTTAGGACCTATCACAGCAAGAAATTCTCTCCTGTGTATGGACAGATTAACGTCCCTGAGGACATTTACCTGTCCGTAAGAAAAATTGAGGTTTTCAACTGTTACAATCTTTTCTTCGCTGAACAAAGTGCTGTCTCCTGCTGAAATCAATATGTGCTACTTTACTGCACTTCAATAATGCACACAACATCAAATTTCATCAGCAGTTAATGTCCGGACACCGCCGCTGAAGGCTCACCTGAAATGACTTTTTTTTTGCCGGCATGATTTTTCTTCTGAAAATACAGCATCTTGCCATAGTCTGCTTCATGGGTAAAATTGAACATTCCGCACGCAAAATAGTATAAAAGGTCTTTCCACCACTCTTTCATAAACTCCCTGTCACCAAGGAACATACGGATAACTCTGAATGGATTGCGAAAGAACTCTGCCAGCGGTCCTGTCTGATTAGAAGGGTCACGAAAACATTCCCAGTCACAAAGCCTGCATTCAGGCTTGTGTTTAATCTTTCTGCTATCAAGGTCTTCATACGCCCCCATATCGCACGCCGCACGGAAACCGCAGGGGAAGGCGTGTCCGGTGGAGCTCTCCACAAAAAAGTAATCTATACCGCCGTAACAGGCGAATCCGGCATCTTTCTCACCACCGTAGTGCCTCACCAGCATAATAAGCGAGCTTCTGGGGGTAAAGATACGGATGCGCCCCCGGTATTCGGGGAGGGTGTCATACATCGCTTTGAAAAGGTAGTGCTTCTCTGTGTCATTATAACTCACAATATCGTCAACTGATTCCGCCTTATAAACTGCGTCCCCCTGCATACTCATAGGATAACAGGCGTTTGCAATAGTGAAACCAAGCCCGATCGCAAACTCATAAAAACGCCGGAAACCTTCGACATAAGCATCATAAAATGCTTTTTTTTCTGTATCGGAGCTGTGGGACGTAACGCTCATCTTACCTTTCACAATAGTTCTGTTGATCCCCAGATTTGCAGATGGATATACCCCCTCTTCACGAAAAACAAGCAACGCCGTACGGATACCGTCGATAACACCATCCAGCCCTCTATTCTTCTCATGTTCCATAATGTCCCACGTATCGAGGCTTATCCAGAATGTATAAAGACCGCTCTTTTTCAGCTCTTTTGCGAATTTACGCATTTTATCCACAAAGCCTGGTTTGCCGCTGTTTCGAAATATAAATCCGTTTGTGCCTGTGCGTATATAAGGGATACCCTTTCTGTGTCCATATTTTATACATGCAAAAAGATCATCCTGAAAAAGAAACGGCTCCCCTCCGGTGAACGAAAGCGCCTTGACACCGTTCTTTGAGGCTCTGTCGATCATGCGCTTCATCCCATCAACATCAAGCCTTGTCCTTTTAAAATCCTCCTGCTTACGCATCCCGCACTGCGGACAGGTTGCATTGCAGAAATCAGTAGTCTGTATGATAAGCTGGCCAGGTGTCCGCCCCCGCATGACAGAAGGAAGGTTCACCACGGCTTCTTTGATAAATGCCAGTCCCATATAATCACACCGCCATTTTCGGGCTGACGGGCAGTTCGGTATCTTCGGGATCTGCCCTTTCTGTAAAAAGATCCTCAAGCACTATATCCCAGTTAAAGTTGGCAAGCACACGCTCACGGGCATTGTTTTTAAATCCGGCGAAGGTCTCTCTGTCCGTATTGTACAGGTTTATCATGTATTCCAGCTTTTCAGACCAGTCCTGAAAATCATCCGCCTTAGCCACAAAGCCTGTGACCTTGTCTCTTATGATCTCTTTCGGTCCGCCCATGTTAGACACTATCGCAGGGAGACCACAGGCCTGCGACTCAAGCACAACCATACCGAAAGTATCCGTGTTGCTGGGGAAGATGAACATATCCGACTCACCATAAACATCAGGCATTCTGCTGTGATCAAGCTCGCCGCGAACATCTATATTGCTGCGGTCTTTTGCCCACTCCTCAACAACTTCGCTGTAAGGACCGTGCCCTGCAATGATGAGATTAATGTCATGTTTCTGCTCCATCTCATCAAAAAGCCGCATAAGGAAGTCAAAATTCTTGTCCCTCGAAACACGCCCGCCATAGCATAAAGTAAAAGCTCTCCCGTCTTTTCCGGCAACCGGCCTGAAAAGTTCTGCGTCTATCCCCCTGCGGAACACACTCATTTTACTTCTGCTGATGCCTCTGTTCTCAAGATAGCTGATATACTGCTCAGATGTAGTTTTGAGCTCTGTAACAGAATCGAAAAACCACCTCGTATACCATTCCACAAGGTTAGTCAGGGAGTCGTTGCCTGCGATCTCTTTAACCTCTCCGGTAAAGTCTGTATGGTATATACCTGTGCTCTTGACAGAGAGCAGTCTGCTGGCAAGAAGCCCCACAAGCCCGACAGGCCCCGGGGTAGAGATGTAGACCTCATCCGGCTCAAAGTCATATATATCTTCCAGTGCAGCGATAACTGACGGTATTTTCACAGACAGCTTTTCATAATAAGGAAGCTTGAACGAAGTGACAGGCTTAAGGTTCATCAGGTTTGGAGGGACTCTGTGGTCAAGCTCTTCCGGCAGAAGGGACGAAACAAGCTTAAGGTCGTACCCTTTGCTTTCCGCCAGCTTCCCTATTGTGCGGAGAGTCACAGACACTCCGTTAAGGTCATTTATCGTATCGGTAAACCACAGAATGCGTTTCCGCCTCGGTCTGGACGAATAGCTGTACTTATCATCCAGTTCGTTAAGGAGTGCCCTGTCTTTATAAATCTGATTAAACGAGCTGAAAAACGGTATGGAAACGAACATCCCCGGCAGGGCGGTAGTTACACTGCGATAAAGATCGTCCATGCTGATACTATCTATATCTTTAGCCAGATTCGATGCCATCATACGGAAATACTCGTCTGCTATGTCTGATGACTTACGATAGACAAGGTTCAGCTTGTGCTCTATATGGTCAAATGTTTCCGAACTCATCTCGTCAATCAGATCAGCCAGCATCATATTTATCTTATTCCCGCGGCTGCTGCTCTTCATTTTGAACCCTTTCATCTTTATTCGCTCGATCAGCCCCGGTTTTTCCTGTTCAAATATATATTTTGTTATCTTGCTGAAAAGTCCTCCGGCAAAATGGACACTCTTCTTCGTGCGGGAAAAATCATAGGCTATCTTATAAACAGTGAATGCGAGGGAGTGAAAATCGGAATAACGCCCTGCGTGCCGGCACTCTTTATTCTTTATCCGCTCAAGATATTCCTGCGGGCTGTCCGCTCGGGTGAGAGTATAAGTTTTACCGAGGAAAAGCCCGGCATGGTCGTCTGAGCCCGCCGTAAAGCCTTTTACCCATGGATTATCACTGAACGGCTCGATTCGGTATCTGCTGTATAAATTTTCCAGTGTGAGCGGAGTGAGGTTTTCCAGTGTGCGCACCCATGTTGTATTGTGCAGTTTGCCACGTCCCCCGTTTATCCCTTCAAAAACGTCAAACAGCAGCATAAGTTTTTCAAGATGATGGATCTGAAGTCTTCCGTTTACGCTGAATGTTGCGTGTGCCACTGAGTGGGCAAGTCCGTTTGCCTTTATATAGTCACGGAAATCATAAATGTTACGTCTCAGCCTTTGAAGCTCTGCAAACTGCTCCGGCGTGTGTCCGTAGCACAGGATATGTACTTTGCACCCATCCTCCGGGAAGTATACGGTAAACTCTGTCCCTGTAAATGTGTCATGAGGATATTTCTGTGTGAGATACCATGAAGCTTCCATATTATTATGATCAGTGATAGTGACGAAATCCATTCCTCTGCTTTTGGCTGTGTTGTATATAAAGTCCGGCTCCGTATAGGACTCCGCAGCCCCTATCCTCTGAAGGAACCATTCCGATGGATGTTTGGAAAACTTTGAGTGGCAGTGCATGTCTGCTTGAGCCATCTTGCTACCTCGCTTGTTTTGTTTGTTTCACTTGTTCATAATATTTTTTATCTCCTCTATCTATAAGACCGCCTTGTTATCGTTACTTCTTAAAACTGTCAAACTATTGTCATATAACCCTTCTGTCTCATGTTTATCTGAAATTTATTTAACAAAATCCCGACTGTTGCCTGACATCCGCCCCTTATATTTTATAAAGGAACATTTATTACGAGGTAAATATGGCAGCAGTCAGAAAGAAACTGGTTCCGAAAAAGGTTAAAAGAGCGGCAAAAGCTCTCAGCAATATTTCAAAAACATATCGTTTCAGAATCAGAACGTATCGTCCCCATATCAATATTTTTGTTGAAAACAGCCGTTATATCATCAAGACAGTTGAAAACGGTGCCGAGCTCATGGATGTACTCAAACTCCGCTACGAGGTTTTCTACAGCGAATATGTGGGTGAAATTACTGATGACGGAGTTGCTGGAATAGATGTCGACAAGTTTGATATATTATTTGATCACCTTGCTATAATAGATAAAAAAACAGGTAAACCTGTCGGGACATACAGACTCAACTGCACCAGATTTAATGACAAATTTTACTCCGGCAAAGAATTCAAGATGAAGAGTATCAAGGAACTCACAGGGCATAAGATTGAGCTCGGCAGAGCATGCGTGCATCCGGAATTTCGCAACGGAGCTACAATATCAGCACTGTGGAAGGGGCTAGGAGCATACATGAAGGCGACAGACTCCAGATATATGTTCGGGTGTTCCTCAATACATGCAGAAGATACTTTTCAGGTTGCGCTCATACACCACTGGCTTAAGCCTCACATGGACAAAGACCACAGTCAGATCCAGCCCAAAAGAAAATTCGCCGACAACAGACTGACATCAGTTCTTGAAAAAACATCCGAAGACCGGTTTGCCCCTTTTCGTGAAGCGGCTGTCAATCTTGTCCCCCCTCTCCTTCTCTCTTATCTGAAAGCAGGCGGAACAGTATGCGGTATCCCTGCCCAGGACAAAGCTTTCAGATGCTACGACTACCTGACTCTGATAGACAGGGAAAAGATGGACAAGGGGTTTATAAGAAAATTCATAGGTGAATGATGCTGAGATTTATCAAGCTGACATCAACTGTTTTCCTTTTTATGGTCTTTATAGCCGGTGCACTTATACTGCGCTTTTACGCTGTCTCTGATGTGAATAAAAGGCGGGTAGGGGCGTGGTTTGTTACCAAAATGAGCAGGCTCGGGTTAAAGGTTTTCGGCATAAATATCACCTCGCTTGGAGATGAATTTCTAGAACCGGCAGGCAGAATCATCATCTCAAACCACATGTCTTATCTTGATATAATAATATACGCTTCGATCAGACCTTCCGTCTTTGTTTCTTCTGTGGAAATACAGCAGACGCCATTTCTCGGTTTCCTCGCCAAACTTGGCGGCACATTCTTTGTAGAACGCAGAAACCCAAAGCTGGTGAAGCTGGAAGTCGGCAATATGGCTGAACTTGTTAAAGAGGGTTTTAATGTTGTTCTCTTCCCTGAGGGGACATCAACGGACGGTTCGCAGATACTCCCCTTCCGCTCTTCACTTCTCGCTGCGGCATCAGCAGCAAAAGTTGACGTGGTCCCCGCATGTATACGCTACGACGAAATTGACAGTTTTCCATTTTCATCAGAAAACTGCGACAAAGTGTGCTGGTACGGAGACATGAGCTTTGCCCCTCACCTCTGGAATTTTCTCAAAGTAACCGAAGTCAAAACCAAAATAACTTTCTTTGCTCCGATGGATTCATCAAAATCAGACCGGAAACAGATCACACAGGTAGCCCACCAGCTCATCTCACAGGAATATTTCAGCGCCGCCTAGGTCATTTTGAGAAACTTCAAAGCATAAAAGACTTTTTTTAAACCCGCCTATTGTATACAATGATAGAAACGACTCAGGAGAACAAATCATGACAGACCAAACTATTGTTGTCCACCTTAGCTCCGACGACCCATACAAAGCAGGCAAGGCTATAAGGTTTGCCAAGAGATCACTTGATCATGCCGAACAATCTGTCATATATCTCTCAGCTCAGGGCGTAAAGGTTGTCCAGAGGTCTTCAGGCGGATTCACGATCCCGGGGACAGAAACAAACTCATTAGACGCTATAAGGGAGTTCCTTAAAGACGGCGGACAGATTTATGCCGGCAAAGACTGCCTGAAAATTTTCCAGATTCAGCCTACAGACATCATTGCAGGGTGCGAACAGGCAGACCCCGCTATCACCTTTAAGTACCTTATGGCTGAAAATACAAAAATGATATCCTGGTAAAATGCCCCCTAGAAAAACTAATTCAACAAGAAAAACAACATCAAGAAAACCTGCGGCAAAGAAAACAACTGCCAGAAAACCGGCAGCCAAAAAAAATACACGCAGAAATTATAAAAGGAAACAGCCCGACAGAAAGCTCCCCCTTACCACTCTGCTGGCGCTGATCCCCTTGCTCCTGCTGGCGGCTTTTATCGTACTCAGATTCTCCGG
The DNA here is from genome assembly GCF_000025725.1 of Denitrovibrio acetiphilus DSM 12809. Taxonomy (GTDB): domain Bacteria; phylum Chrysiogenota; class Deferribacteres; order Deferribacterales; family Geovibrionaceae; genus Denitrovibrio; species Denitrovibrio acetiphilus. The sequence goes on along the minus strand of NC_013943.1, from coordinate 3,167,701 downwards.
CGGGCCCCCCCCCCCTGCTCCAAAACCGATAGTTCAGAAAGAAACGGTCACACGTACTGTAGTAAAAGAAGTTGAGACAAAGACAGTCATGGACACAGTAAAGCTCTTCATGTTTGAGCACTCCATTAAAAATGACAAACTTACTGTCTCCGGAAACGATATCAAAATTGAAGCACCCTCTTCAAGATCAGCGGAAAAACTGACAGAATATCTTAAGAAATATCTAAGTAAAAACAAGATAACAGTGGATGGTAAAAACATTCTCACAGCAGAGGACAGCCACGGGATTTATAATATATCTTTCAGCTACCCTAGACCTGTAACGACCGTACAGAAACGAAAACCCGCAGCACCTTCAAAACCTGAGCCGGTGATCCCTCCTGCTAAAAAGACATTCAAAGCAAAGCTCGCTGTTGTAATAGACGACTGCGGATACAGCATGTCACTGGCTAAACAGCTAGCGGCTCTGCAATATCCGGCGACTTTTGCTGTAATCCCGTTTACCCCCTATGGGAAAGAGACTGCTCTCCTCGCCCGAAAAGCAGGCAAGCCCGTATTTCTGCACTTCCCTATGCAGCCCCGCTCATACCCTAAGTTTGATCCGGGCAAAGGAGCGTTGTTCCTTAACATGCCGGAGACAGTCATCGCTGCCGTCACAAAGGCAAACTTTGACTACTTTCCGATAAAACTGGATGGCGCAAACAATCACACAGGGTCAGCCTTTACAGAGAGCAGGGAAAAGATGGAACAGGCGCTGAAAGAGATCAGTAAGTATACTCCTGGGTTTCTGGACAGTCATACATCACGGGCGACTGTCGCATATGACGTGTGTAAAGAAACAACCCTGAAATGCGGAAGAAATGATATTTTCCTTGATAATGAAGAGCCGGGTCTGGTTACAAAGTCGGCTAAAAGGAATCATGTGCATGATGTGCTGATGCAGGCAGCCAAAAAAGCTTTGGCAAACGGAAGCGCCATCGCAATAGGTCACCTCAGAAAGGATACGATATCTGTTCTGGAAAACAGTTTCAGGCAGATAGAAGAGATGGGAGTGGAGATAGTTCCGGTTACCAGCCTGATGAACTAATCAGCTTTACCCCTGCATTTAGAACAGGTTCCGTAGAGATTCATGGAGTGGTCCATAAGCTCATAACCATATTTTTCTGCAACAGCCTGCTGAAGCTTTTCTATATCTTCATCAAAAAATTCCACATTTTCACCACACTGAACGCACACCAGATGATCATGGTGGGTATTATCAGTATCTGGTTCGTAACGAATTGAGCCTTCACCAAAATTCAGTTCTCTCGCAATGCCCGCTTCTGTAAGCAGTTTCAGAGTACGATACACAGTGGCGTGCCCGATGCTTTTATCGGTTTTCTTCAGCTGCTCATAAAGCTGTTCCGCTGTGACATGTTTTTTTTGCCTGCACAATGTTTTGAGAATAAGTTCTCTTTGTGATGTCATACGCAGGTTCTGCTTGGCAAGATATTCGGTAAATATTTTTTGTGTATCTTTCTCTTTCACGTTAATGCTCCCGAAACGAACTGTAAAGGCTGGTTGATAATAGCTTTTAACTTTTCGTTTTTCCAGAATAATTTTGTCACCATATTATAGTATACATATATATCAAAAACACTTCAAGAAATATGAGCAACATTACCAGTTATATACAATCTGACCCCGGCTATGTTCATTTTTTTTAGAAAAAAGTCACTTTTGATATTGATACTGTTTATCAATAAGCATATACTAGCTTAAATGGATGGTAAACATATGCACAATATATGCTGTGAAGCGCCTGCTGCAGTTAAAGAAAACGTAATGCCTCTCTCAATGCTCGAACCAGGCAGCAGGGGTATTGTCAAAAATTTTGTCATGAACTGCGAAGACCACGAGTCATGCCGTTTTGTACGCCGTCTTAAAGAGATAGGTCTCTTTCACGGAGCACGCTTTGAAGTTCTGAAAAATGACGGTACAGGTCAGCTTTCTGTGTCATGTGAGGGGACAACTCTCGCCCTCGGCAGAGGTATGGCAGACAAGATCAATGTTGAAGTTCTTAACGGTTCTGTAATGTCCGGTAATGTATTTGGAAAATTCTGCAGAAGGTTCGGCATTAAGTGCCGCCCATAAGCCTTTACTATCTTCCCGCCTTATAATATTATCCCTGTATGAAAAATATTTTTATCGTGTGCATTGGCGCACTATTATCATCTGTACTTCTAACGGCAGCATCACCCGGTCATGATATCTGGTATGTAGCATACTTTGCTCTGATCCCTATGCTTCTGGCTATAACGTATTCTAAAAGAGGCTTTCTTACTGCGTGGCTGTTCGGCACAGCGTATTTCATTATGAACATACACTGGGTTGTCAATGCAGTGTCGGAATTCGGCAATGCCCCACTTCTTGTGGGCTGGGTTGTTGCAGTGCTTTTTTCTGCACTGCTGGGGCTGTTCTGGGGTGTTTTTGGTTGGCTGTACATAAAAAAACGGGGGGCTAACCTCCTGCTTGCCTGTGTAATCGTTGCGCTGGAAGTGGCAAAGTCAACGATCTTTACCGGCTTTCCCATGCTTAACCTTTCACATACCCAATACTCTTTCCTCCCCGCCATACAAATTGCAGAAATAACCGGAGCTTTCGGTGTATCATTAATAATTTCCTATATGAATGTATCACTTGCATCAGCAGTAACAGATAAAAACAGGCAATCTGTAATATTTGCCATAATCTTTACTTTGGCTTCACTTATATATGGATATACTGTGCAAAATAGAGATTATGCAGGCAGCAACCTGAAAGTCAGGGTTATACAGCCCGCATACTCTCAGGCGGAAAAGTGGATCCCCGAAAAGAAATATGATCATATGGCTGTCGTAAACGGTCTGCTGAGGCAGCCGCAGACGGAAAAGCTTGACATGATCTTACTGCCGGAAACTGTTTATCCTGCTTTCCTCAACGAAAGCTTCGCAGGATATCAGATGCTCGACATAGCAGGGGAGCAAACCCCTGTAATAGCAGGCGGTATGAGATTCACAGAAAAGGATGAAAAACGCTCATACAAAAACAGCGTGTTCTTCTTCGATAAAAACAATGTGAGCGTATACGACAAACTTCACCTTGTACCTTTCGGGGAGTATTTTCCTCTGAAAACACTTTTCAAGCCAATTGACTTTTACTTTTTTCAGGGAGCGGAAGATTTCACTCCCGGCAGTGAGCCGACTGTCTTTGTTGCTGACAAATTCACAGCGGCTCCTATGATATGCTACGAAAGCATGTACAGCCATCTGGTGCGTGACCAGGTGATGCTGGGTGCGGATATTATAACAGTGGTCACTAATGACAGCTGGTTCGGAGATACTACCGGACCATATCAGCACCTTGCGGCTGATGTTATGCGTGCTGTGGAATTTCGCAAGCCTCTTCTCAGAGCGGCTCAATCAGGAATTTCCGCATGTATTGACCCTTCCGGAAAAATAAACGGGATGATCCCTCTCGGAGTAAAAAACAGCCTTGACTGTAATGTCACAACTCATAAAGGCTTAACACTTTTTGCAACCGGAGGATACGGCTGGCTGGCTGTTTTTCTCTTTGCTGCATGGTATTTTAGCAGACGTAAAAATCCTTAAAGAAATTCTTATTGAATAATTCTGGATTTGCATATATTTAAGTAGTAAATCAAGCTGTCTCAGGATAGCTTACGGAGGTTACCATGTTTGGTCTTGGATCACAGGAAATCATCATTATTCTTCTTATAGCTGTTGTACTCTTCGGTGCAGGCAAACTCCCGCAGATTGGCGAGGGAATGGGCAAAGCTATCAAGAACTTTAAAAAAGCGGCAAAAGACGCAGAAGAAGCAGTAGACATCACACCGGAAGAAGATAAGAAAAAACTCACAGAGAGCGAAGAAAACAATAAAGAGGCGTAAGCCTGATATGGACGGCGGCGGATACGCCCCTGCGGGGCATTATATACAACAGATACATCCCGCTGTCAGACTGGTTATCTTCCTGGCTGTAATACAGGGAGCTGCGGTCTCCGCCGATTTCATCTCTTATTTGTTTTTTACTTTTTTATTTTTTGGGATTGCTGCCCTGACTAAAGCTGATACAAAGCAGATTATAAAGAAAGTTAAACCTTTTGCGCTTATACTTATATCAACTTTTCTCATAAACCTTATTTTTGGCGGCGGGGTGGAACTTTCTATCAGTCTCACTTACAGGTTTGCACTGATAATTATGTTCTCAATACTCCTGACTCTGACAACAGACCCGAAAACACTGGTGGCGGTAATAATGTACCCTTTTCGGGGGAAACATGCCATTAACCTGAAAACTGTCCTCATGGTTGCTATGGAATTCATACCTGTCTTCATTGCCCAGTCACGAGACACAGCCAGACACATTAAAAATATGCCTGAGTACAGAAACATGCCGTTCAAAGCCCTGCTGAAACCTGAACTATACATAAAACCCGTGGCAGAAGGGGTCACACATCAATCTGCTGTTGTTGCCGATGATGTACTTGCCGGCAAATACGACACTCCCCCACTCCCCCGCATCAGAACCGCCGAAGGGCTGGCAGCGCTTTTATCTGTCGCTTGCGTGATAGTCTATGCTGTATAATAAAAAGCTAATAGTAGAATACGTCGGCACAGACTTTGCCGGATGGCAGGTTCAGCCGAACGGACGCACCGTACAGGAAGAACTCCATAAGGCACTGAGCAAAATGTATAAAACCAAAGTTACAGTGATAGGCTCCGGCAGAACAGATTCCGGTGTGCACGCACTGGGACAGGTCGCAAACTTCAGAACCGAAAGATATATCCCCCCTGAAAATGTCCACATGGGACTTAACAGTATGCTGCCGGAAGATATTTCTATCAGTTCTGTTGAAGACGTCCCTGAAGATTTTCACGCCCAGCTTAACGCTGTCAGCAAAACTTACCTGTACAGGATTTTTCCTTCGAGGGTGCGTTCTGCAATGCTTGCGGGGCGGACATGGTGGGTTAAAGACGAGCTTAACTATAAAAGGATGTGTGAACTGCTGAAATATTTCGAAGGCGAACACGACTTCACTTCATTCTGCGTACAAACGAGCCTGCGTGAGAACAATGTCAGAAGAATCAACAACATAAGATGCTACAGGGAAGACAAGGTTATCTGCATAGAGATAAACGGTAACGGGTTTCTGCACAACATGGTAAGAATAATAGCCGGAACAGTGGTGGAAGCTTTGCGTAAGGGTTACGGAGATGAGTACATAAAAGAGGCCATCGAAGGGAGAGACCGGTCAAAAGCGGGCCCCACAGCACACGCCGCAGGGCTTTACCTAAAAAAAGTTTATTATTAAACGGCATTTCAAGTCTCACGGAGATGCACAACTGTCGTCAAGCTCTCACCTGCCTGAAACAGATCAAGCCGTCTGTGTTTTATGTTTAGCCTTCGCAGGGTTTAATGAATATCTTGGTTTCTACCTCAAGATACCTTGTATACCAAGCTGCAAAGTTGTCTTCATACCAGCTTTTATCAGCATCGGAGAGCCGGGCATAAAGCTTGTCGTGCTCTTCCTGTTTCAGCGCAAGCTCTTCTCTTTCGTCAAGTGTAAGCTGTTCATAAACATCTTTCATGGGGAGTATTTCCTTTCGCATTTCAAGAGCTTTCTCTTTCATATCAGCCTCCTCTCGGTTTTATGAACATCTTTGTTTCCATGTCCATAAATTTGTCATACCAGACTGCAAATCCATCATAGAGCCAATTCTTGTCGTCTTCGTTAAGGGCGGATTTTATATTTTCAAAATCTTTGTCCAGCTCTGCAAGCTCAGCCTCTTCTTCGCAGGTGAGCTCATCGCATATGTCTGCCAGATAAATCTTTCTCTTGAGCATTGCCAGTGCTTTGTCTCTCATAAAACCAACCTCAGCCTGATAATAGGATTATAATTATCTTCTTAAATAATGTCAACATGCAGTGGATAATTTTTTTCTGTAATGCATAAAACAACACCTCTGACAAAAGCTGCTTATGCCTTATTACGGATAGAATCTCACCCTAATAAACTGCACCTTTAGTTATAGACATAAACTAAATCTAATATAATTATCGAATCGATGTGACATTAAACTTTTTTCGCTGGAGAGCAACTGTACTGCTTGCCAGTGGGTGATTTCTTTGATATCTTATCGTTCATGAAAGAACTAGATACTCACAGAATAAATATCGATACCATCGACAAAGAGATACTGGAACTCCTCAACAAGCGTGCAAAAGAGGCTATGTCCATCGGCGAAATAAAAAAAGCCGAAGGTGCTCCTCTTTATGTGCCATCCAGAGAGAAAAAGATATTCGAAAGACTTACAAGCATAAATAGCGGTCCCTTCCCAAATGATGCACTTAAGGCTGTCTTTCGCGAAATAATATCCGCCTCCCTCTCTCTTGAGGAAGTGCAAAAGGTCGGCTACCTCGGTCCTGAGGGAACCTTCACAAACCTAGCAGCGTTGAAACAATTCGGACTTTCCGCAGAGCTTGTGCCTGTGCGTACTATTCCAGAAGTTTTCGATAATGTGGAAAGGGGTCGCATGGGGTTTGGGATAGTCCCTGTGGAGAACTCGCTGGAAGGGGTGGTAAACCACACGCTGGACACCTTTGTAACCAGCCACCTAAAAATAAGCGGTGAGATATTCCTTGAAGTCACACATAACCTGATGAACAGATCCGGCGACATTGGGGATATCAAACACATATACTCCCATATTCAGGCCATTGGTCAGTGTCGGAAATGGCTTGCAGAAAACTGCCCGAACATCCCTGTCCAAGAGGTTGAATCCACTGCAAAAGCAGCAGAGATGGCATCCCGTGACGATTCTACGGCAGCTATCGCAAGCGAAATGGCAGTGCTTAAATACTCGCTGCGCTTTGTGGAAAGAAGCATAGAGGACAACTCCAGCAATTACACACGTTTCCTTATTATAGGAGACTTTGAACCTCTTCCCACCGGCAACGACAAAACATCTATAGTATTTGCTGCCGCCCATAAAGCCGGCTCTCTTTACGAAGTTCTTTCTATATTTGCCAGAAAAAATATTAATATGACTAAAATAGAATCCCGTCCATCACGTCAAAAAGCGTGGGAATACGTGTTTTTCGTTGATCTGGACGGACATAAAGACGACGAACCGATTGCAGAAGCCCTGAACGAACTGATAGAGCATACTGCATTTGTTAAAGTTCTCGGTTCATATCCTAAGGGGGAAAAATGATAGATTACTCTAAACTCGCAGGTCAAAGTATTTCAGCGTTGACACCTTACAAACCAGGTAAACCGGTAAAAGAGCTGGAACGTGAACTGGGAGTTACGAACTCTGTAAAACTCGCATCCAACGAAAACCCTCTCGGCTGTTCGCCAAAGGTTATCGCAGCGCTTAACGAATTTATGCCGGAGATATCCAGATACCCTCTGGGTGACGCATTTTATCTTCGTAAAGCTGTTTCCGAGCACTACGGCATATCCGGCGACAGACTCCTTTTCGGCACAGGCTCTAACGAAATAATAGAACTTGCTATACGCACATTTCTAGCAGAAGACGAATGTGTTCTCAGCCCTTCGCCATCTTTCTCTGTCTATGGGATAATATCCCAGGCAGCGGGTAAATCCTGCAAATGGGTTCCTGTTAATGATGCATTCAAATGCGACTTTGAGGCTCTGGCTAACGCCATAACTGATAAAACACGCATGGTATTCCTCGCTAATCCTAACAACCCCACAGGCGAATATTTCACTGCGGAAGAGCTTGAGGCATTTATGCAGAAAGTTCCTGAGGATGTAATAGTTGTCATGGATGAGGCATATATCGAATACGCCGATGCACCTGATTTCCCTGACACTCTGAAGATGCTGGACAAATATAAAAACATGTTCCTCATGAGAACATTCTCCAAAGCATACGGGCTGGCAGCTCTGCGTGCAGGGTTTGTAATAGCCTGTGAAGAGGCTATCGACATGATGAACCGTGTTCGCCAGCCTTTTAATACTAATATGGCTGCGCAGGTCGCTGCCGAAGCTGCTATAAAAGACCAAACTCACCTGAAAGCTGTTCTTGCAGAAAACCAGAGAGGAAAAGAATTCCTCTACAGCGAATTCGAAAAGCTCGGTCTTAAGTATGTGCCTACTCAGGCAAATTTCATCCTTGTTAATGTCGGCAACGGCGAAAAGGTATTTGACAACCTTCTTAAACAGGGAGTAATTGTACGTTTCTTCGGCTCAGGACTCGCTGAGTGGATCCGTGTTTCAATCGGAACAATGGAAGAGAACGCAATATTTATTGAAAAACTGAAAGAAGTCCTCTAAGGGCATCAGAATCCTGCTTTTTCAGGCGGGCAATTTAAGGATCACTAAATGATTATTGTATTTAAAAAAGGTACAGAGAAAGAAAATATCGCAAACGTCCAGAAAAAACTGGAGAGCTATGGTTTTAAAGTACACCTGTCTGAGGGTGTGGAAACAACTATCATGGGCGCTATCGGTGACGAATCAACTCTGCGAGACAAGCCACTATCATCTTTCCCCGGCGTGGAAAAGGTCGTCCCTATCGTCAAACCTTATAAGCTCGTGAGTAAAGACTTCCGCAAGGAAGACACAGTAATAGATGTCAAAGGCATCAAACTGGGCGGTGGTAACGTTGTAGTAATGGCTGGTCCGTGCTCTGTTGAAGGTCGGGACATGTTATTTGAAATAGCAGGGCGTGCCAGCAAAGCGGGAGCAAAGATACTCCGCGGCGGAGCTTTCAAACCTAGAACATCTCCATACGCCTTTCAGGGACTCGGAGAAGAAGGGCTTAAATATCTGCGTGAGGCTGCTGATGCTCACGGAATGCTCGTCATAACTGAGCTTATGGATCCGAGAGACATAGACCTTATATGTAAATACACCGACATTATACAGATAGGTGCAAGAAACATGCAGAACTTCAGACTTCTGCGTGATCTTGGCGAACTCAGAAAACCTGTCATGCTGAAACGCGGACTCTGCGCCACAATGAAAGAACTGCTTATGGCTGCTGAGTATGTGGCAGCAGGCGGAAATAACGAAATTATACTTTGTGAAAGGGGTATCAGAACATTCGAGACAGAGACAAGAAACACTCTCGACCTGTCCGCCATACCTGTTCTGAAAAGCCTGACCCACCTCCCAGTAGTTGCAGACCCAAGCCACGGCACAGGACGCAGAGACTGTATTCTGCCGATGTCACAGGCGGCTGTTGCCGCTGGCGCTGACGGTATTATCGTAGAAGTACACAACTGCCCCGAAGAGGCTATGAGTGACGGTGATCAGTCCATACTTCCTGATGATTTCGACATCCTTATGAAGCGTATAGACATTATCGCACAAACCATAGGTAAGACTCTGAACAAATGATGTTCAAACATATAGCATTTGCAGGGCTGGGACTGATAGGCGGTTCACTCGCCCTCTCTTTCGCCGAAAGAGGCGTCAAGCTCTCTGCATATGACCTGAATACTGACACTCTCGCAAAGGCTGTTAAAACCGGGCTTTTCGAATATGCCACAGACGATATAGACGAGCTCTTGTCTCTGGATTTCGACCTGCTATACATATGCCTGCCTGTTAGGTCGGCATGTGAGTTTATAACAGAACTTGGCAGAAGAAAGTTCACAAAGCCCGTTACCGATGCCAGCAGCACCAAAGCTGATGTCGCAGGTGCAGCAAAACAGGCGGGAATAACCTTCTGCGGAGGTCACCCGATCGCAGGCAAAGAGGTGTCTGGTTTTACTAACGCAGAAGCCGGACTTTTCAAAGGTGCATACCACATATTAACACCTCTTTCACCGGAGTTCGACACGCAGGCTCTGCGGGAACTTCATGAAGCTGCCGGAATGAAAGTAACCATAATGGAACCGGAACAACACGACAGAACATTTGGTCTGGTGAGCCATCTGCCTCACATAACAGCCTTCGCTATGGTTCAGACAGTCTCCGCTGTAGACATAGACGCTCTCAACTATACCGGCGCTGGTTTTAAGGATTTCTCACGGATAGCCGCAAGCGACCCGAGGATGTGGACAGACATCTTTCTTGAAAACGACAAAAACATGATCGATCTCATAGACAGCTACATTGCAGAGATGGAACGCTGGAAAAATGCCATACAGAACTCGGACGAAAAAGCAATGTACCAGATGATAGAGCATGCAGCAGAACTCAGGAGAAGACTTTCATGAAGAAATTTAAAAAAGTTAAAAGCATAAAGGGGACTGTCAGAGTCCCTTCTGATAAATCCATCAGTCACAGATCGTTCATGCTCCTCTCCATGGCAAAAGGGCGTGGGCGCGTCATAGATCCGCTTCTTTCAGCAGACACGAAAGCAACAATGGCTGCCATGCGGGCTGTCGGAGTTCAGTTCGAAGAGACTGTTAATGGTTTCGTAATTACATCAGACGGATATCAGAATTTCAAAGAACCGTCAGATGTTATCGACTGTATGAACTCCGGTACCTCAGCGAGACTCCTCACTGGTGTTTTCGCCCCTACTAATAAATATTACGTGCTCACCGGAGACAACTCTATGCGTAAACGCCCCATGGACAGGGTCATACTCCCCCTGACAGAGATGGGTGCGAAATTTGCGGCCAGAGACAACGGGAGCAAACTCCCCCTCACTATCCTCCCGTCTGTAACAAACCCTGTTGAACTTACAGCCTCAACAAAAAGTGCACAGGTAAAAAGTGCAATCCTGCTTGCTGGTGTGCAGACAGAAGGGGTTACAACATATACGGAGAAGGCTGTCACCAGAAACCATACAGAAATAATGCTCTCTGCACTCGGTGCAAATCTTACTGTTGATGGTCTTAAGATATCTGTTGAAGGGGCTGCTGACCTTCGCAGCATTGATGTCGTCGTTCCTGGAGATTTTTCATCCGCTGCTTTTTTCCTAGGTGGAACTTTAATGTTCGACAACTCTGAGCTGATACTTGAAAATGTCGGTCTTAACCCTACAAGGAGCGGGATGCTGAATGTTCTCACACAAATGGGTGTAAAATACGAAATAGACAGTGAACGTGGCGGGGCAGAGAAACTCGGCGATATCTGCATCAAATCCCAGTCCTTTGAAGGATGCACCATAGACGGCGACATAGTCGCAAATATGATAGACGAACTGCCTATGGTGGCAACGCTCGGACTGTTCGCTAACTCTCCGGTTACGATAAGAAATGCAAAAGAACTCCGCGTTAAGGAGTCAGACAGGATAGAGGCAACATTATACAACCTTCGCCAGCTTGGCGCAGAGGTTGAAGAATACGAAGACGGCATGAAAGTTTACCCTATCAAATCAGTAAATGACAAAGCAGAGCTTAAGGCTTTCGATGACCACAGAATGGCTATGATAGCAATCATGCTTGCGAAAAGATTTGGCGGGAACATCACTGTTGACGATATGCAGTGTGTGGATGTATCATTCCCGACCTTCATAGAAACATTTGAAAGCCTGGAGCAGTAAATGATAATCGCAGTGGACGGCCCCGCAGGAAGCGGAAAAAGCACAGTCAGCAAAGAAGTAGCCAAAAGACTCGGCATTACTTTCCTTGATTCCGGTGCTCTCTACAGAACCTGTGCATACATAAAACTGACACATAAGATGTCAGATGAAGAGCTGATCCGAACTGTGCGCAATGCGAAAATGGCGTTCAGCAAAGACGGCTCCCTTAACCTCACCATAAATGACAAAACAGAAAATGTAAGCGGAAAGATCCGTACACCGCAGGTTGCGGAAGCTGTAAGCAGCGTCGCCGCCATGCCGGAGATAAGAGAAGCCGTCACAAACCAGCTCCGGCAAATGTCAGAAACAGATTCCGTTATTATGGACGGCAGAGACATAGGAACCTGCGTCTTTCCCAATGCTGATTATAAATTTTACCTCTCTGCTTCTTCTCTCGAACGTGCAAAACGCAGGATGAAAGATTATGAAGCGCAAGGTATCGAAATGAGCATAAATGAACTTGTGCGTGAAATAGACGAAAGAGACCGCAAGGACTCCGAAAGAGAGCACGCACCCCTCAAAAAAGCTGACGATGCCATTGAAATCGACACAACCCACTTGACAATAGAAGAAGTTATATCAATAATAGCCGCTAAGACAACTAACTGATTTGTTCTAACCGCTCAGGTTCTGATTGCTTTAAGTTACAGCAGTGCTGTTTTATGCTCTGCGGAAACTTTATGCCTGAACGCAGGTGAATAGTCCTGCCTGAAGAGGGGCGGTGGAAATTATGTCACATAATCTCTTCTAAAACAATTCGGTTGCCCATATTTTTATGGCAGGAGCAATAGTGGAAATTTTCATAGCTGACCACGCCGGGTTCTGTTTCGGAGTGGAAAGAGCAGTCAGTCTCGTTGAAGACACGTCTAAACAGTTTACCGGAGTCTATACCCTGGGGCCCATCATCCATAATCCGCAGATAGTAAGTAAATTTGCCGAAAACGGTATCGGAGTGTGCTATAACCCTGAAGAGGTCAACGAAGACAATACAGTCGTGGTCAGATCCCACGGTGTTACAAAAGAAACCTACGCCACTCTTGCCAGCCGTAAAGTCAATGTCGTGGATGCCACCTGCCCTTTTGTAAAAAAAGCTCAGAACAGTGCAAAAAAACTTGGTAACGAAGGTGCTGTCGTTGTTGTCTACGGTGAGAAGAATCATCCGGAAGTGAAAAGCATTGTCAGCTTTATTGATTCCAGATATGTTATCGTCTCTGATGTCGGGGAGGCAAGCGTTCTGCCCGACGAAAACTGCTATGCTCTTGTGGCTCAGACAACTCAAAACTCGGAATCATTTGACAAAATAGCAGAAATACTTAAAACTAAGTGTGACAAGCTTATTATTAAAAATACAATCTGTAATGCCACCAGCCTAAGACAGGCTTCTGCTATTGATTTAGCTAAAAAAGTTGATATCATGGTTGTAATCGGCGGGAGAAACAGTGGAAACACAACCCGTCTGTATGAAATATGTAAAAATATATGTGCTAACACACATCATATAGAAACGAAAGAAGAACTGAAAAAAGAAATATTCGACGGTTGCCGGAAGGTTGGCATCACAGCTGGAGCCAGTACCCCCGGTTATCTGGTAGAAGAAGTTATAGAATTTTTAAAAGAGGTCAGTATGAGTAGTATTAACAACAACGATGGAGACAACATGCAGATGGAAGATTTCGAGGCTATGCTTGAGGAGTCTTTCCAGCAGCCGGAGAAAAACTCTATCGTGCAGGGAACAGTGGCACAAATAAATGAAAACGATGTACTCGTTAACATCGGCTTCAAAACAGAAGGTGTTGTGCCCAGCGCAGAATTCATGAAAGATGGCGAAATAACTATCAAAGTCGGTGACGAAGTAGATGTTCTCTTCCTCGGCATAGCAGGCGGCGGCGGTTATGTTAAGCTATCCAGAAAAGCTATCGAAAAAGAAGCAGACTGGATCGAAGTGGAAAAAGCGCTTGAAGAGGAAACACCGGTAGAGATCAAAGTTACTTCTGTTGTGGACAAAGGCTTCACAGGTAAGTGCGGAGAAATCGAGTGTTTCATCCCTGAAAACCACATAGACTTCAAAAACAGCACTATGGAGCCGCAAGAATATGTGGGCAACATTTATGAAGTCAAAGTTCTTAAAGCAAATAAAAAACAGAGGTCATTTCTTGCTTCCAGAAAGCTTCAGATGATCCAGTCCATAGAAAAAGAGAAGAAAGAATTCTTCAGTCAGATAGAAGAGGGGCAAATCCTCAAAGGTTCCGTCAAAACCATCAAACATTACGGTGCATTCATGAACTTTGGTGCTGTTGACGGCTTTCTCCGCAAAAACAATATAGCATGGGGCGTTGTGAAACACCCTAACCAATACATCGAAGAGGGCGACGAACTCGAAGTTAAAATCCTCAACATCGATTTCGAAGAAGAAAAACTCGAAGTCGGACTCAAACAAATGCAGGAAGACCCATGGGATTCCGCATACGACAAATATCCTGAAGGCGGAACTGTCGCAGGTACTGTTGTAGCCAGAAAAAACAAAGGCTTTGTAATGGAGATCGAGCAAGGTATAGACGGCTTTATCCCTCTGGAAGAAATTTCATGGCTTAAAAACGCACGCATCGCTATCGAACCTAAGGACGCTGTCGAAGGTAAAATCATCGGTATCGACGATGAAAAGAAAAAACTTATTGTCTCCCTTAAGTCAATTCAGGAAAACCCATGGGTAACACTGAAAACCAAACACCCTGAAGGCTCTGCCATCAAAGGTACTATCAAATCAATCACAGATTTCGGTATTTTCGTTGACTTCGGCGAATTTCTGGACGGTCTCATTCGTAAGAAAGACATAAGCTGGACAGACGAACCTGAAAACCTTGACGAACTTTACAAAGAAGGGGACGAAATTGAAGCAAAAGTTCTCAAGATCGATGCAGAAAAAGAGAGAATCAGCCTCGGCGTTAAACAGCTTGAAACAAACCCATGGAGAGAGATAGGGAAACTTCTGCCGAACGGAAAAGTTGTAGAAGTCAAAGTACTCGCTGTCTCCAAAGAAGGTCTTGAAGTCGAACTCCCAAGAGATCTCATCGGTTTCATACCTGATAACGAACTTGATGTTGAAAAAGTTGACCCAACAGATAAATTCGCTGTAGGCGATACTATCAAAGCTGTTGTTTTCCGCAATGATGCGAGAGAGAAGAAAATCCTCCTCTCGATCAGAAGATACATGCAGGACTCCGAGAAACGTGAGGTTAAAGAATACCTCAAAAAACTCGCTCAGTCTGATGACAGTACATTCAGCCTCGGAAACATCCTTAAAGGCAAACTGGACGTAGAATAATTGTGCATTAGCACATCTTTATAGGGATAGTTAATTGGATTATATCCTTTTTACGCTATCTGCAGCGATTGTAGTCGGCGCCGGAGTAAAACTATCAGAGTATGGTGATGCTCTGGCCGCCGTTACTGGTCTTGGCAGAAGCTTCATAGGCATAACGCTTCTGGCTTTATTCACCTCTTTGCCGGAGCTTATCTCCACAATCGGCGCGCTGACATTGGTAGACTCGCCAAACCTTGCATTTGGCAACGTTTACGGATCCAACATGTTTAACATGTTTACTATATTTCTTCTGGATGCAGTGTTCCGCAAAACTGACGTTTATGATGGAATCAGTGAATCAAACATCCTGACAGCTTTATATGCATGTTTAGTCACAGTTCTTTCTGTGCTCGGTTTTTACATCAAAATATATATCGGACCGATATCTGTTGTAACACTTATCATCATCGTACTCTTTCTTTATTCATCCTATATCTCCTATAAGGTGCTTGAAAAAGATGACGATGATGACGATGATACGGACATGACTCTTGCAGGTGTCTCGTGGAGAATGGGCATCGCGGCTCTTGCCATAGTATTTGCTGGGCTACTGATGAGCAAAACGGCAGATGCCATCGCTTTCCAGACGGGGCTGGGTGACAGCTTTGTCGGGTCATTCTTTCTGGCGGTAGTAACATCTCTGCCGGAGGTCGCCGCATGTTATGGGGCAATCAGAGTCGGCTCAGTAAACATGGCTATGGGGAACCTTTTCGGTTCCAACCTCTTCAACATGGCAATCATACCAGTTGCAGATATTATATATGTCAAAGGACCGATATTTAATTATGTGGCAAAAGGGCACATTGTCGCCGCAATTTTCGCCACAATAGCTATTCTTATACCGATAATAGGAATCAGAGAGCGAAACTTCCGCATCAGAATCTTTGGCGTTGCTTTCCATTCGTACTCATTAGTGGTACTCTACATGGTGTACAGCGTTTATTTATATATGGTGAGATAATATGAAAAAAATCCTTAAATTTCTTTCTAAAGCAATAATAGTAGTTGTTGTAATCGCAGTGGTTCTCCGCATAATTGTCGTTATGTCCGGAGAGGGCGAAGACGTTATAATGTCTAACAGCATAGCTGTCCTCCGCCTTGAAGGTGTCATTATTGACACAAAAGACCTGGACAAAAAGCTGAAAAAACTGGATGCAAACGAAAAAGTAAAAGGAATTATCCTTGAGATAAACTCCCCTGGGGGAGTGATTGCACCAACGCAGGTTATCTATAACCGTATAATGAAGATGAAAAAGCCCGTGTATGCAGTCATGGAATCAGTCGCAGCGTCCGGCGGATATTATATAGCTGTTGCAGCGGACGAGGTTTATGCTCTTGAAAGCACCACTACAGGCAGCATCGGCGTTATAATGCAGTATTCAAATGTTGAAGAGCTTATGAGCAAGATAGGTATCAAAAGTGTCGTTTTCAAAAGCGGAAAGCTTAAAGATGTACCCTCACCTACAAGAGACCTTTCATACTCTGAAAAAGAATATATGCAGGCAATGATAAGTGAATTTTATGAACAATTCCTCCGTGACGTACTTAAAAGACGCAGCATCAGCGAAGACAAATTAAGAGACCTTGCAGACGGACGTGTATTCAGCGGACGTCAGGCTGTTGAGTTAAAACTTATAGACAAAATAGGCACCAGAGAAGAAGCCGTTGTGGATATGAAAAATGAGCTGGGCATACAGGATCTCGAAGTTAAAGAGCTGTATGATAAAGACGAGTCACTGCTAAGCCAGCTTTTCACCAAAGCAGCTGTTCTCAGGTCAGAATTAATCCCGAACGGTGGATTCTACTACATTTATAAGCCCGGTCTTTGATGGTCGGGCGATATACTTTTTAAGGATTTCCATGTCACCTGTTATCGAAACAGGTTTGAGCTTCGCACTCCCGAGAGGAAACTTAAGCTCCAGCCTCATGATGATTCCGGTTTCGTCATCAATATAAATGCGCCATACCCCAGTGGGGGTGACAAGGCTTGAGGTCGAAACAGGCACTACAAAATCTATGACCGAACATCCGTATTTCTCACCATTAAACGTTATCTCTTCATGACCTTCCTCACTGTAAGTAATGTCGATGTATTTCCCTTCGAAAAATGTCTTAAGGCTTCCTTCGCCTGCGTTCATATTCAGCTGAAAATACATAACAGCAGCGGCAGGGTCTAAAACGCCTTCTTTGTCAAAAGTTTTTCTGGCGTTTTTGTATCTGTGGTCTTTGTAACGAAAACTGTTGCCGGAATAGATCAGCCTTTCCTGAAACATATAATGGTGTGTCATGCTCTTGCGTTTATTTTTTTCGTAAAAGTACAGATATCTGCTGACCAGCGGGTTTAGAGCTATGTCCGCAGTAACCCTCTGCTCAAGGTGGCTTGCGGCATCTACAATCCCGGTCGTGTGCTGTTTGCTTTCCAGCTTAAGTATGTCACCTTCAGACAACTGATACTCAATACACGACTCACCTACTTTAAACAGCAGGGATGCCTCGTAACAAACCTTTAATGATTCTGCATAAGCGATGTTCAGGCTGATCATAGACAAAACTATGACCGTCAGGCAGAATTTATTCTGAAATATTTTTCTTTTGTTCTTTATACTGCTGCGCATCTATTTCGCCTCTGGCGTAGCGTTCGTCAAGAATCTCTCTGGCGGTTTTGTCTGGCTTCTCTGAAGGGTTCCCTTTAATAATCCTGTAAGCAACTATTATAAGGACAATCAATATCATAAGCCCTGTAAGTCCGCCAGCCGGATAGTGTAAGCCATGCATAGTTAACTCCTCAAAACCTGTATAGCATATTTCAACAAAAAAAGCCGGAGAAATCTCCGGCTTAAATGTTACATCAGGGGGGATTGATGTCTGTTACTTGACTGTTTTAGCTGGGATTGGTCCCATAAGTCTTCCAAAAGGATTTACACGAAAAACAAAAAGGTTCCCGTTATTGTCTTTTACTTCAACTGTGTACATGCCGCCTCTTGGTGTTTCAAACTTAACTATATCAGCTATTGTAAAACCTTTGAGGTTCGCATCAAGATAATCCTGAACAATAGTTTTAGCCCCTGCATCGTCTACAGGATTAGCCGGCTGACCATTCAGACCGTAACACGGTGCTCCTGCACCCATGCCGCCGAAACCGCCGCCCATCATTCCGTATCCGTGACCGCCATATGAACCGCCGCCCTGTCCTCTGAATCCACCTTGATAAGCCATTGCTGATACTGCTGTAAGAGCCACTATTGCGATAATTGCTGCTGTTCTTTTCATTATACTTTCCTCCGTTTTCTATTTCGTTATGCTTATACATATGCACAACCTGTGCCAAAAAAGACTTTGACGCAAATACCTTTTATTACCAACACCATGACTGAAGTTCTGTAATAATAGACTGTGTAATTATTACAGATCATAGTGAATATTTTGCACAGTATTTCTGATTTTAATGCGAAGAAATAAAATAAGAGCTATAATCACTCTATGATAATTTGCAGAATAATCTTTACTCTTGTTGTTGTATTCGTTTTTTACTCTTCATCATACTCAAACGAAACTGATCATGACATTTATCTGCATATAGACATGCCGAACAGTGAAGTACAGCTAACCACAGAAGAAATCGAATATATTAAAAAGAAAAAAGAATTGATTCTGTGTACTGATCCTAACTGGATGCCATACGAAAAATTTGAAGATAACGGCGACTATATAGGCATAGCTGCGGATTACCATAAAATCATCAGCCACCTGACAGGACTGAAATACAACATTTTACACACATCAACATGGTCGGAAACTATTGCAAATGCAAAAGCCGGAAAGTGTGACCTGTTGTCAATACTAAACAAAACTCCCGAGAGGGACAAGTACCTTAATTTTACCAAGTCATACATAAGCTCCCCTTCTGTCTTTGTGACCAGAGAGAGGGACAAATTTATAAACGGCATGGGTGACCTGCGCGGAAAAACACTTGTCATCGTCGAAGGGTATATGGTGGATGAAATAATCCGTTCCGAACATCCGGACATAAACCGTATATATGCACCAAATATCAAGGAAGCACTTAGGATGGTCAGCAGAGGGAAGGCTTTTGCAACTACCGGATCATTGCTTGAAATGTCTTATAATATCCGCCAGATGGGACTTCTGAACCTTAAAATTACAGGTGATGCAAAATTCGGCTTCGAACTTAAGATAGGCGTTATAAAAGATGACCCTCTGCTTCTAGGCATAATGGAAAAAGCTCTGAGCAGCATCGGCAAAGAAGAAAGACACAGAATACTGAACAAGTGGATATCAATAAATTATCAAAAAAGCCACGATTATAGATTCATCATTAAAATAGTCATCGGCTTCCTTCTCGTAATAGCAGTAATTGCAGGAAAATTCATTTTAACATCTAAATATAACAAAAAGCTTCTCGCACTCAACAAAGAACTTACAAAAGCTAAAGAAGCTCTCCAGCACGCTAACAAAGACCTCGAAAATGAAATTACAGCAGAAACAACGCGTCGGCTGGAAAACGAAAGACTCCTTATGCAGCAGTCTAAGCTTGCATCCATGGGGGATATGATAGGTGCTATTGCACACCAGTGGAGACAGCCTCTGAACGCTGTAGGGCTCATCATACAGGACATTGAAGACGCATATGAAACAAACTCTCTCACAGAAGATGTCCTCCGCAACGACACCCATGGAGCAATGGAAATCATTATGCAGATGTCTGACACCATTAATGACTTCAGTAACTTTTTCAAACCTGACAAGAGCTCTGAATGCTTTAAGGTATGCAAAACAATAAATGATGTAGCCACAATGATGTTTCCTCAGCTCAGAAACCACAGCATAAGACTGCACCTTGGCTGCATGGGGAAAGATCTTGATGGACTCATAAAAAAAGACACGGATCCATTCGACTGCTGCACAAGCTATTGTGTTCACGGATACCCTAACGAGTTTAAACATGTAATACTTAACATTATTAAAAACGCAATGGATGCTATGGACGAAATAGACAATACAAAAGATAAGCTGATAGAGGTAAACATCAACAACCACAACGACACTGAAACGCTCATATCTATCAGGGACAACGGAGGAGGGATACCCGAAAATGTCGCACCGAGAATTTTTGAACCATATTTCAGCACGAAATCAGAAAGTAAAGGGGTTGGGATTGGTCTTTATATGTCGAAACAGATAATAGAAAATATGGGGGGGAAGATGTGGTTTGAAAACACCGGGGACGGCGTCATTTTTTACATAAAGCTTACTCTCTGCACCCATCCGCAATAGGTCATAGATTCCCCAGGGAAATCCTTGGTTCTATTGCTTCGCACATGCTTAGCGTACGAAGTTACAACTTCGTTGTCACAGCTAGAACATATTCAAAATATGTCACTGCGAAGCCCGCAGGGCTGTGGCAGTCTCTGGACTCGTTAGTTAATCCTGAGATTGCTTCGTCATTACATTTCTCGCAATGACTTATAAGCTCTAAAGTTATTATTATCTCATTAATACACGCAGAAATGCGTGGTGTTCTGTCTTCGACCACATAGATTCCCACTGGTAAGCCCGTGGTTTTATTGCTTCGCACATGCTTAACACACGAATTTACAAATTCGTTGTTACAGCTAGAACATATGCAAAATATGTCACTGCGAAGCCCGCAGGGCTGTGGCAGTTTCTGGACTCGTTAGTTAATCCTGAGATTACTTAGCCATTGCATTCCTCACAATGACTTATAAGCTCTAAAGTTATTATTATCTTATTAATACACGCAGAAATGCGTGGTGTTCTGTCTTCGACCGCATAAAATGGAAAAGCCCCACAGTAACTTTACTGAAGGGCTTTTCACTGAAACAATTCCGATTCTTCTTCAAAACCCATTGGACTCGTCTCCTGCTGCGGCTCAAATTCTCGTTCTCTGAAATCTTTAGAATCTTCCTTCTCTCTTCCGCAGCCTTATATCTAATATTGCGCTCATAGATTTTTCTGCAATAGTTTTTTTTACATTTATCATAAATATTCTTCACACAAATAAACAAACTGAAAAGGGCTGATTTACAAATCATTCCCATTAATCTATAATCAAAAAAAACACACTGGACATATAAATGTTTTCCAAAGTTTTCAGCGCACATGTAAATGGTATTGATGCGGAGTTGGTAGAGGTTGAAACAGATATCGGCTCTATGGGGCTCCCCTCTTTCAGCATGGTCGGACTGGCTGATGCCGCCGTCAGGGAGAGCCGTGACAGAGTGCGTGCCGCTTTGAAAAATATTAATATAAACGTCTTTGCAAAACCTATAACGATCAACCTAGCCCCTGCCGACTTTAAAAAGGACGGAACATATTTTGATCTGCCCGTTGCCGTGGGGCTTGCCCTTTCCGGTGGATGCCTCACTGGATCTGCTCAGGATGTGCTATTCGCAGGCGAACTTTCTCTGGACGGACGCCTGCGCGGTGTCAACGGCATACTGTCTATAACATTATGCGCTAAAGGTGCCGGTTTCAAAAAGATAGCAGTGCCCAAACAAAATGCTGATGAAGCCGCAATAGTCAGCGGCATAGAGGTCTACCCTTTTGAAACGCTGGACAATGTCCTGCATTTTATAAATGAACCAGACAGCTACACTCCTCATAAAGTTGATATTAAAGAACTTTTCAAGAAAAATAGCTTTTACAAAGAAAATTTCGCAGAAGTTAAAGGTCAGCTTGTGGCAAGACGCTGTGCGGAGATAGCAGCAGCGGGCATGCACAACCTGCTCATGATTGGTGCACCGGGAAGCGGAAAAACGATGATTGCCCGCAGACTGCCCGGCATAATGCCAGACATGTCACTTGATGAAGCAATCGAAACCACAAAGATTCATTCCGTGGCGGGTCTTGTAAGAAACTCTAAAGACCTGAAAAGCACTCGCCCTTTTTTCGCACCACACCACACGAGCAGCAACGTCGCCCTCATAGGCGGTACATCCAAAGCAACACCTGGGCAGGTCAGCCTTGCCACCAACGGCGTGCTCTTTCTCGATGAATTCCTGGAATTCAGCAGGGGAGTGCTTGAAACACTGCGTCAGCCTCTTGAAGACGGCGAAGTGACCATAGCAAGAGCTGCAAGGACTGTTACCTACCCTGCAAAATTTATGCTGGCAGCGGCAGCGAACCCATGCCCCTGCGGATACCTAGGCGATAAAAATAAAGAGTGCACATGCACCCAGTCACAAATACAAAAATACCGGTCAAGACTCTCCGGCCCCCTGATGGACAGGATTGATCTTCACGTGGAAGTCCACTCTGTTGATATCAAAGACCTTTCAAGTATGTCTGACGGCGAATCATCAGAAAATATAAGAGAGCGGGTAAAAAAGGCACACGAAATCCAAAATGCCCGTTCAGGTGTTTTCAACAGCAGACTAACTGAAAAGGAGCTGAAAAAACACTGCAAACTTGACGCACAGGGGCAAAAGATCATAGAAACAGCAGCGAAAAAATATTCTCTGTCTGCCCGTGCCTATTCCAAACTGCTGAAGACCTCCAGAACTATTGCAGATCTGGAAGATGCCGCAGACATCCAGCCAAAGCACCTTCTCGAATCTCTTCAGTACCGTATGCTTACAGATTAATACTCTTTCGGGTCGGCAAGCCTTCGATAAACCATACCGTAGAGCATCTCAAGATACCTGACTGTCTCTTCACGCTCAAGGTTTGTGACAAACTTCCAGAAGCCGTAAACCCTTGCGAAAGTCATCAGCCGCTTAGCATACAGCGGCCAGTTATAACGTTCCTCAACCCTCTTAAGGGCATTATCTGATATCTTTATCCAGTGCCCGGGGTCAGACTGACATTTCTGTATGAACTCAAGGAGCTTTTCGGCACACTCATCACCTTTATTCGGGTCAAGTGTAAAGCCTGATTTACCGTCTTCGATTATCTCTGACGGTCCACCGTAAACCGTTGCGAATACTGGCAAACCGGAACTCATAGCCTCTATGATAGTAAGTCCGAATGCCTCAAAAAGAGCAGGCTGGACAAAAACACCTTTTCTGTCTGCAACATAGCGATAAAACTCACCAGTCATCCTTTTGCCGAGGTGTGCTCCCACCCAGCGGACGCTCCCATCAAGACCAAGCTCGTCAATGACACTATGCATAATGCGTATCTGCTCACGTTCTTCATCGTCACTGCTCAGGGATTCATCCACAAAGCCGCCGATAACAAGCAGGTTGGCTGTTTTTCTAAGTTCTTCATTCTCGCCGAACCAGCGCACAAGCCCTGTCAGGTTTTTGATCTTATCAAGGCGTGCCATAGTAAATATCAGCGGTTTATCAGGGTCGGCAAGGCTGCCTCTGCTCCCTTCCAGATTATCTTCGAAAAGAATTGATTCTATCTCTTCAATATGCTCGGGAAATCTGTCCTTACTTTTGTAGCTGAAAAATATATCCGGAGCAGCGCCGGGGGAGACCACATTAAATTTCGGATCAAAAACATCTATCCCGTTCACCACTCTGTAAAGTCCGGGCAGTGTGTAGTTCATATAACTTTCATACTGACCGACGCTGTCGTTTGTTCCGGCTATCTCCTGATATGTTGAGGTAATTATAAAGTCAGAATAATTCATACTTATAAGGTCAGCGGTGTATTGACATGCAAAATGGTATTTATCGTTATTATCCTGCCAGTATAGATCAGAATAAAGATATTTCGTTTTCTCCAGAGCATGGGCGATTGTGCACTGCGTAACCCCAAGCCTTTGTGCGATAAGGGAAGCAACAAGGTTTCCGTCAGAGTAGTTGCCTATGATAAGGTCGGGGTTCCCCTGAAGCTTTGAAAGAATAATATTCTGTGCCTCCGTCGAAAACCGCTCAAGGTAAGGCCATATACGAAATCTGGATATCCACTGACGAACCACTTCTCCACTCTCATCCCTGAAAGGAACACGCACAATGTGGCAATTATCTGTGCCTCTTATAAGCTCTTCTTCCATATCACAGTTTGTACCCTCAGCTTCTGGGATAAGCCTTGTCACTACGAGTATTTTCGGAGTAATGTCCAGCCCCTTTTCATCAAGTCTACTTTTCAGCTCATGCTCCAGAGCCTTGACCTGATCAAGGATATAAACGACCTGTCCGCCTGTATCTGGTTTGCCGAACACACCTGCCTGACCAAAAAAACCATGAGGGGAAAGAACAACCAGCGAAAAGATCATAGGTATCCTGTCGAGAAACTTCTCCAGCACAACAGGCTCGGGGGCAGCGAGTATATCCGACAGAAGAGCCAGAAACTCTTTTACATAGCCAAGCTTCTTACCCCATCCGGGCTCAAACCCGAGGTGCGCCATATCAGACTCAACCTCTTCCCACTCTGTTTCATCACTTTTATTCTTAAGGAGAGCCTGCGCCTTTTTCAGCGCTTTTTTCAACTTATCCACACTGTCTATACGATTGTTGAGCATTAACTGTCTGCCGTCATATTTGTGCACACGGAGGAAATCCAAAAGCTGCTTAAGCCCCTTTTCAGGGTTCATAAAAATACGGCTGGACTGATGCCTGTTCAGGAACTCAACCCCTTTACCGATAAAATCTGCACTGGAAGGCTTTGGAAAATCCCTGTTAAACGGCTTCAGGTCAACGCTGGGCATCCATGCAGCATTCTCGCCCAGAACAGTCTTCTCTTTCGCCTCCTGATATTCCGTTGGAGAAACTTCCATATAATCAAGGGTATCAGTAAAAACTGTAACAAACGCCCATTCGCCTATTGAAGCTCTTGTAGCGAAATATATCTGCCCCGGCATCTTCACCGCTTCCTGAAGTGATGCGATAAAATCCGGCACTGTATCCCCTGCATACATCTCCTTCATTTCTGAGCTGAGAAAGAACTGCTTGTCCTCCTCCTCTATCCTGCCAAGAAAAGGACAAAAATCTTCTCTATGGTCTGATATGATCTCATCCAATCCTTCAAGTTCTTTATTTGATAAATTCATAGTGTTTTACTCCGTCAAGTATTCCGTCTGCATACTCTTCCTCGCTGAAGAAGACATTTTCCCGCCCTTTGAGCTTTTCAAGCTCCTCGCTGTAATTACCAACAACAACTCCTGATATGGAGCCGTTCAGCATATCTGTGTCATTTCCTGAATCTCCCGCCACAAGGATATTCTCAAACGGTATGTCCCACCGGAAGGCAACAGCCTTAACCGCCAGCCCCTTAGATGCACGGACAGGCAGAATGTCGAGATACTGGTTATGGGAAATAATTATTTTCGCTTTTATATCTGCATCCTGAAAAATACGGGTGAGTCTTCTTGTCCCCATAAATTTCTGCTCGTCATAGAAATAAGAAATCTTGAAATCCCTCATACCGTTCACAGGCTGGGGGGTAACACCCACAATATCCTTCATCAGTTTTTTTATCTCATTCGGTTTCCAGTCAACACCGATGTGGTCAGACCACAGGCTGTCCCGTTTCAGTTCGCTGGTATAATAAATCTCACTCCCCACAGAGGTTATAAATATATCCGGCGTAGGCACACCGTTCTCTTTCAGAACCTCCTTAGCACTGTTAAGATGCCGCCCTGTGGCGACACAGAAAACAAACTTTCCGCTGTTTTCGCTATAAAATTCTTTGAAACGTTCCAGTGCCTCTTCAGAGCCGAGAAGTGTATTGTCAATGTCGGTAACCAGAAGCCTGTTCACTCCGGTGATCCTGCTTGCACTCTTCATAGTATAATATCCTTTTCTGTCTTTGTTCTTGATCCTTTCAACAAGTTTTATGTATTTCCCCACATGACCTTTCCATGTGTAGAACTTGTTGATATTTGCAACGCCTGACGCCGCCCACTGTTTGTTCAGCTTGGAGTCTGTCACAGCGGTTAAAATAGCCTGCCCCATCGCATCCGAATCCGTCGGGTCAACCAGCAGTCCGTTTTTGCAGTTCTTCAGTATCTCCGTCGGACCTCCGTCGTTAGTCGCCACAACAGGAAGACCTGAAGCTGTCGCCTCTAAAATCGTCAGCCCGAAAGGTTCTACCAGTGCAGGGTTAACAAAAACACCCTTCAGCCCCTGCGCAAGCTGATAAAACTCCACTACCTGTTCCGAGTGGTGTGTTTTCGGGTATGCGATTTTGCCGTACAGGTTATATTTATCAATCTTCACCAGCATGTCTGTCAGCACTTTCTTCGCACCCGCAGGCATAGTGTTTATGTCTTCTCTGTTCCCTGCAACGACAAGCATATTAGCAGCCTTCTGAAGCTCATCATTCTGCCCGTATGCATCTAGCAAAGTTGTTATATTCTTTTTATCATCAGCCCGGGAGAGTGACAAGATAAGTGGCTTTTCAGGCTTATCCAGAAAACGGGTCACTTTCTCATAAACACTTAGCTTTTTTATATTACCTTTGTATTTAAAGAACTTATCCAGATAAACGCCGGGAGGCATAACATGTATCTTTTTCGGTCTGTAATTGCGATAGTCTGCATACTGTGTTTTTGCTTCGTGTCGTGTGCTGGTTATCACCGCTTTTGCAAAACGAAGCGCCGTCTCCTCCGCTTTTATTCTGCGTGTGATATTATAGAGCTTTTCCGCTTCCTCGTATGTCATCCCTTTTTCAAGGAGTGTTCGTATCTTGTCATTCCCCAGCGAGTGCCCTGTAAAGATCAGAGGGACTCCTATATAATGCGAAAGCTGCGAGCCGACATATCCGGCATCGGCATAGTGCGCATGTATAACGTCCGGAACACGTCCGATTTTCTTTATGTGCCTCAATATATTTTCGACAAGGGTGTCCAGATACGGCCAGAGCCTTTCTTTTCTTAGATATCTGTTCGGTCCGAAAGGAATACGTGAGAGTATCCCGCCTGAATCAGTCTTTTCGACCTTTACAGAGTAGTCAGCACTGACCTTTCTGTCAAAAACCTGCCTGGTGATCAGCTCTGCCCTTTCAACTTTTTCATGCTTGGCAAGATTATCCAGCAGCTCCAGAACATATTTGACCTGCCCGCCCGTGTCGGAATCACGCCCAAGCTCCGGTTCTTCCCACCTGATAAGCCCGTGCACACTTATCAGCATTACATAAAGCCCATCATTTTTTGAAGACAGCATCTATATCCTCCTTTATACCTGAATAAAATTCTTTATTTTCCGTCAATGCACCATGCAGTGAACATATACGTGCTGCATAATATGCCGCAGTATTTAAAGCTGTCAGCCTGTCCTGTCCGCTCAGTATAGCCTTTATTATTACAGAGCTGAACGCATCGCCGGCTCCCACAGTATCTTTCAGGTGCTTCACAGGATATTCTTCACTGAGTATCATGCCATTTCTGTCAACGAGAAGAGCACCTTCTGAACCGCAGGTTACATAAACTTCGCTGATGTCAAACGCTTTCATCAGTCCTCTGCACTTCCCCTCTGTGGTTTCGTTGGGGCAGACAGCACCGGCGACAATATTCAATTCATCGATATTCAGCTTTATACTGTCGGCATAATGTGCCAGTTCTCGAACAAGCCCTATGCTCCAGTTATCATTGCGAAGGTTAACATCATAAAATGTCCTGACACCTTTTGAGTTAAGGATGTTAAAAAGGGTGTTGCGGGACTTTTCGCTTCTGCTGGCAAGGGTTCCGTAATATACAAAGGTATCCGCGAAATCTACCCCGTCACATTCGATGTGATCATAGGCAACATCCCTGCGTATGTCGTAGGATGGCTCGCCTTCATTCAGTGAAACGATTACCTGCCCTGTGTCAAGGCTGTCGTCCACCCCCACAAGGTTTGCTGCCATTTCGTTTCTTTTAAGAAAGTTTAAGATATCACTGCCCAGCTCATCTGCACCCACCCGGGAGATGAACCTTGGTAAAAGACCTTGCATATGAAGATTATAAGCTACGTTGAACGGTGCTCCGCCGAGTTTGCGCTCACCATCGAATATGTCAAAGAGCACCTCACCAAAAACAAATATTTCTCTGTCATGATATTTCATACATAAAATATAGCATGACGGAGAAAAAATATCCAGTGAGACTGCCTATTCATAAAATTCTATGCCTAAAGTAAGT
This sequence comes from Denitrovibrio acetiphilus DSM 12809, assembly GCF_000025725.1. GTDB lineage: Bacteria > Chrysiogenota > Deferribacteres > Deferribacterales > Geovibrionaceae > Denitrovibrio > Denitrovibrio acetiphilus. The sequence goes on along the minus strand of NC_013943.1, from coordinate 3,139,737 downwards.
GGTTTTGCTCTTGGACAGTCGAAGCTGTGAACTTTTGCAGTTAATCGCTCCTAAAGCTTTATCTAAGGCTGGTTTAGCTCTGATACTGATTTACGAAATACACCATTTCACATTCCTTTCTTTACGGCTTTTTTTTATTACCGATCATACATTATTTATATACATTGATCTGATTAAGTTATCCAATAGTCACAGCAAAAATAAGAAACCGTCTGCTACACAGAAGGATATAAAAACACTATAATTGTCTTTGTTATTAATATATATAATGAACTCACGATCAATACGTTTTGTAATTAAACATTAATCTTGTAACTATGAATAAACCTTATTGAAAATAACAGTTAAGTTAATTCATCAATATTATGAAGCACACCAGCACATGCCCGCATATAAACTACTTATACAAAACGATTAACAACCAGAACACATGTTTTATTATTAACAAAACGGGAAAGAAGTTCAAGCAATAATAAAACACTGTGTCAACTCAGGCTATTTTTGCATTGCACAGTATTGTTTTGTTATGTATTATATTTTCTAATGGAGCTAATATGTTTCAACACTCGCAGAACACAGAGTAAGGGGGACTGCCATGTCTGATATCCGAACCAGCTTTATGGGGCTGACACTTAAAAATCCCGTCATCGTAGGGAGCAGTACTCTCACAGACACTCCGGAGAAGATAAAAGCCTTGGCAGACAACGGTGCAGCGGCAGTGGTGCTCAAGTCACTCTTTGAACAGGAAGTGCGAAACCTGAAAGACTCCGCTCAGTGCTGCAACTACCACCCCGAAGCCTACTACTACGACATGAGCGATGCAGGCATGCTTTACGGTATATCCGAATACCTGCAGCTGATCCGTGATGCAAAGCTGGCAACTGACATCCCCGTAATAGCAAGCATCTGCTGCGAAAAAGCTGCATGGTGGAAAACGTATCCGGAGAGAATCGCCAACGCCGGAGCTGACGCACTTGAGCTGAACATCAACATGCTCTCTCTGCACGGCGCAAAGTCCCCTGCTGATATATATAAAGATACGCTCCAGATAATACATACGGTCAAAAACACCACAGACCTGCCTTTCTCTGTCAAACTTTCCCCTTACTGCTGCTCGATTCCATACCTTGTTAAAATGCTGAAAGAAGAAGGGGCAAAAGGGGTCACACTATTCTCAAGACTTTTTGAACTTGGCATAAACACAAATACTTTTGAGTGCGAACCTGCGAGCTACTACAGTTCACCTGAAGAGACATTTAAGGTTCTGCGGTGGGTGCATCTTGTTTCCGAACAGGTTGATATTGAAATATGCGGCAATACGGGAATACACACATCAAGAGAGATCATCCAGCACATAATCGCAGGCGCGGGTGCTGTACAAATGGTTTCCAGTATTTACAAAAACGGACCGGAGATAATCCGTACCTGCCTCGAAGAGCTCGAACAGTACATGTTTGACAGGCAATTCAACACTCTTCACGAACTGAAAGGCTTTTTAAGTACAAAAGAGAAGGACTTTGATCTGTTATACTTTAATTCACTTACCCACGACAGATTTCAGCTCGACAGCCACATGGGATAGAACCATGCTCTGTGCTATGGCTTTCTCTACTCGGCTAAACACAAGAATGATGTTCCCTATATTTTAACACTGAACTCTTTTACGAATTTCTTTATCAGAGCTCTCAGCTTTTGCTTTCCGGCTGCGTCAATTGCCTTTTCAGCTTTAAACCACTTACGTTTGCGGAAGTTTCCTTCCATCCAGTCTTCATAAACTTTAGTCACCAGCATAGGGAAAACAGTCACAGTGCACAGCCCGCCCCATTTTTCAACCTCGTAAACCCCTACAGGCTCGTCCCACACTCTGCCGAAAACACCCGCCTCTTCGTATGCTTCCTGAGCTGCGGATTCCTGCGGTGTCATATATGGTTCCACAACACCTTTGGGGATTATCCATTTCCTACTCTTTCTGCTGGTAATAAGAAGAACCTGAAGTTCTCCATTTTTGACCCTGTAGGGGATAGCGCCTGACTGCCTGTAGAAATACTCGGGTACTGCACTGAAAGTCATTTACAACCCCTTCACAGCGAGATTTTTATTCTTATATCTGCTGTCTCTAGTCACTTCTTCACCAAACCATACAGGCGGGACAAAGCTCTCCGCGGTGCTTAAATCCTTAAACTCCACCTCTGCCGTCACAAGCCCTTTCAAAGCACCGGAAAAAATGTCAAGCTCACACACAAGCCCACCTTCGAGGGGTATTTTATATCTGATCTTTTCAACTCTGCGCCCTTCAGTAAATATCCACAGCTTTTCGAATTCTTCTTCTGATATCTGTATCTCAGATTCCATCCGCTCGAGATCTCCGCCGGACTTTACTGTTAGATAATACATCCCCCCCTTTTCACGAAGGCGGACTTCACTGCCGTTTTCATCGAGGGCAACATACCCCTGACGTATATCCACACTGGAACTGGGCACAGGCATCTTTGTTTTGTCTGCAATGAATTTTCTCTCTATCTCGTTCATTTATCTCTCCGATCAGATCTCTCTGAAAACTTTCTTTATATGTTCAAGCAGGTATTCTGCGACCTCATCGTTCCTATCTTTACTCCTGTGCAGAGTAACGGGGATATGCGGAAGCTCCGGAAAACCCTCTTCTGAGCCCAGCTGTCTGTAATGATCATCTCTGTATACCCTGCTGAGCACAGGGGAAACAGCCATGCCTGACTTAACAGCGCTTCGCAGAAGCCTTGAGCTCTCTGTCTCGTAAGCTATACGGTAGGGGACGCCAGCCTTTGCAAGGTACTCAATTCCGGTGTTCCTTGCAATGCAGTAGTCAGGATATACCGCCAGCTGCACAACTCCGCCGTCATAAGCATATGTTCTGGAAGCCATCCACATCATGGGTTCATATCTCAGCAGCAGACCACTTGATTCATACTCTGCAAGAATGGCAATATCAAGCAGATTTTCATCAACACGTTTCTTAAGCTCGGGGCTGGGCTTACAGACAACCCCTACACTGACATTGGGATACCTTTCAGCAAAACCGGCTAATATTTTTGTAAAAATTATAGGTGTATACTCATCAGAGATGCCGAGAGTTATGTTCCCTGCAACTCCGCTTCCTGAGAGACCAATACACGCCTCTTCGTGAGATTTCAGGATGCGAACCGCATACATCCGGAGTTTCTCACCTTTCTCTGTAAGAGCAAGCGTTTTCCCTTTACGGCAGAAGAGAGGCTCACCCACCTCTTCACTTAGGCGCTTCATTTGCAGACTGACAGCAGACTGGGTTTTGTAAAGCCTCTCTGCTGCACGGGTGAAATTCATCTCCTCGACTACAACAATAAATGTTTTCAAAAGCTCGATTGACAGATCCATAATCAACCATAACAAAAACTCATAGCTATGTCAAAAACCATTAATTAGACTTATGACTATTTCGGGACTATCCTTTTATAAATATAAAAGGAGGCAGACATGAGCATAATAGAAAAATATGAAACAACGAGGAAAGGTTTCTGGGATTATCTGGGTGAAGTGGGCGAAACAAATGAAATATTTCAGGAGCACTACACAAAGTCCTACGCCCCGGGAATCATAAGCGCAAAGAACAAAAGACTTATGGGTATGGTGGGCGCTGCTGTGGCAGGGTGTGAAGGCTGTATGCTCGGGCAGGTTACCCATGCTATCGCCGAGGGTGCAACAAGGGCAGAGATAGTCGAAGCCTGTGCAGTGGCATTTTCTCTCGGCGGTACAATGGCAGGGTCAAAGATCTCTCTCATAATCCAGTTCATGGACGAGAAGGAGATAAAATAACAATCTGCTGCTCTGATTAATACTGCTTGCGTTTTACCATGCAATTTAACTAAATTAGCTGATGGGATTTTTAATTTTACTGACTCAGTCGGTTTTGCCCATCTTTATAATTCTGGGCATCGCAAACATATATTACAGAGTTTTCAAACCGGACATTAAGCAGCTTGTTGATATATCTTTATACATTTTTTCTCCTTCAGTGGTCTTTTACGGACTGGTGAAGGAGAATGTCAGTATCATGATTATGAGCAGATACCTGTTTCTTATGCTGATAATGACAACACTGCTTATGCTTCTGGGATATTTTGCGGGCAGAGTGCTGAGGCTCTCCAGAAATAACATCATTCTCTTTATGCTGAGCGTCTCTATGATAAATATAGGAAACTTCGGAGTCCCGCTCATACACTTCACATACGGCGACGCGGGGTTGAGCCCTTCTATCCTGACATTTGTAGCTTTCAACATGCCCCTTGTAACGGTAGCAATCTATCTTTCCAGCAATGAGGCGACTATAAGCGGTGCACTAAAAGATGTCATACGCATACCTATGTTTCCTGCTACAGTTCTGGCAATAATAATCACATCTCTGCATATACCTGTTCCGGAGACGATAATGAAGCTTACAGGCTTTATAGGGCAGGCGACCTTTCCGTTCTTTATATTCGTGCTCGGACTTCAGATGACAACTATAAAGCTTAATAGAAAAATAATAGGGGCAGCAATGGCTTCTGTCCTGATAAGGCTGGGGATTTCCCCTTTTATAATGGCGGGTGTTCTGATGATGATGTCTTTTGACGGGCTGCCTTACTCTGTGGCTCTTGTTCAGGCGTCAGGTCCGTCTGCTCTGCTACCTCTTATGTATGCAGTGAAGTTCGGACGCGAAGCTGACCTTCTGGCTGCGGCGATACTTCTCAGTACAGCAATATCAGCCTTTACTCTGCCTGTGGTGATACATTTTGCAGGTTAGCCCTGCTCCCTCATACAATCCATGCAAACTGTGCTCTCAGGAGCAATCTTAAGTCTCTTTTCAGGGATATCCTCTTCACATACAGAACATAAGCCGAAAGAACCCCTTGCAATACGAAGCAGTGCCGCCTCAAGCCTTTGCAGACGCATCCTCTTATTGCGCAGGTTTGATTCACTGATGCTCTTTGCCTGAATAGCCTCCATACGGCTGAGTCTGCCGATCGCAGTGTCAGGCTCAATGGGCCTAACAGATTCCGCCATTGATGCTATAGTTTCTTTCAGCTCTTCTATCTGCTTTTCGACAATAATCTTATATTCGGCAAGCTGTCCATCAGTCATATCAGCCCCTTTGAAACATCCAGCGAGCTCTTGAAATTACTTATAAGACCGCGCTGTTTTCTGTTTATCTTCACGCAGAGATTCTCTGCAATTTTGTGCATATCATCTCTGTTTTCTGCAATGTAAGTCACAAAGCCTGCCCTGTGCATATATTCTGCGTCAAATACGCCCCCAGTGAGGAAAAACTCACCTGCTGCACTGCTCTTTATCATCCGGGGCACAGACTGTGTCCCACCAAACCCGGTGATAATGCCCAGCTTTGCTCCGGGGTGAGCAAACTTACTTACCTTTGTAGCAATGCGGAAATCGCAGGCAGAGGCGAAGTCCATACCGCCCCCCATACAAAAACCATCAATCTCTGCTATCACAACCTGAGAAGCTGTCCGCAAAAGCCCAAAAAAAGTATTACCCAGCCTCGAAAACCACTTGGCATCAAATCCTGAATAGGAGTGCATGGTTTTGATATCCGCCCCCACAGCAAAACATCTGTTGTGCCCGCATATACGGATGACCTTTGCAGGGCTGTCCTGAACTTTACGAACAGCGCTGATAAGCTCTTTAAGGGTATGCACATCAAGCAGAGTAAACTGCCCTTCAGCGGGTCGCATATCAATATAGGCTGTAAGCCCTTCAACTTTTATATCTATCATATCAGAACCTATAATCTTCCCATCTGTCTTTGAACTCCGGCTCGCGTTTCTCACCAAAAGCTTTAGTCCCCTCGTGCTTGTCGTGAGTGCTGAAGGAAAAAGTGAATGCATTCTGCTCAAGGAGAAGCCCTTTGTCAAAATCCATATCAACAGTATTGTTGATGGTCTCTTTAGCAAGCCCTATAGCAAACGAACTTCTTTTTGAGATCAGCTCTGCAAACTCACTTGCTTTAATGTCCATATCACTGTGGTCTGTAAAAACTTTTGTCACTATCCCCTTTTCAAAAAGCTCTTCAGGAGAGACGCTGTCGCCTGTAAAAACAAGATATTTCACAAAAGTTTCGTATATCTTTCTCGAGGCGAGCTGTGTACCTCCGAAACCTGGCATAAACCCATGCTCTGTTTCCGGAAATGCAAACCTTGACCGCTCTGTGGCAAAAACCATATCACATGAAAGAATAAGCTCAAATGCAGGTCCGAAACAGTCCCCATCCACGAGAGCCAGAACAGGTTTCTTCATTGAGCGGATAAGCTTTATGATACGCTGCCCACGGAGGTTATAATGTTTCGCTTCCACATGATCCAGCCCGTTCAGCTTGTTTATGTTATGTCCGCCGGAGAACACGCCGTCCTGCCCGCTTCTGATTATTACTAAATCCGCCTCTCTGTCCCCTTCTGCCTCTGTAAGGGCACTGAACAGACCGTCCATCATCTCTGCGCAAAACAAATTCCCGTCCACAGGACAGTTAAGAGAGATATAAAAAGCGCGTTTTGAGATACCATATGTTACCGTTTGTTCCATTTCATACCCTCGTTAAAATTACTATAAAAAGAAATACCAGCATAGCCATGCAGTAAAATGCGTATTTCGCAGGTTTTTTATATAAAAAATAAACTGAAAGATATACCAGTACAGCTATTGGTGTGCCTATCATACAAAAGGTGCCCAGATACATCAGCCCGGCACCGTCTGTCAGCAGATTCTTCAGCGTAAGTTCGATACCGTCCGTATAAATCCCGAAAAACGAGAATATCACACCAAGTACCATAAAAACGAGACTGGAAACGAGACCGGCACGCATTATTTTCGCAACACCATTTTCAACTGTCATGCTGTCACCGCCTTATACACCATCTGAACTGCAACAAAGAGCAGAAACAGTATGAACAGAAGCTTGATGCTCTTGCTCTCAACTTTCGCCAGTCTGCCCGTTGCAAACTTTGACCCGGCAAATGCCCCCAAAACCATCGTCCCCGCAGCAGCAGGGTGAAAAAAACCTTTCATAAGATACGGCAGAGAACCGGCGGCGGCAGTAAAACAGATCATAAAATTGCTTGTGGCGGTTGCAGCTTTTATGGGTACTCTGGAGATAACATTCATAGCCGGGACTTTAAAAACACCACCGCCAAGTCCAAGCATCCCGGATGTTATCCCCGCAAGGAATACTATAAACATAGTCTGCTCAGGTTTTTCCACTTTATAAAACCTAAGCTCCCCGCGGCCGGCATCCATAAAATCTCTGTCGAATTCCCCCATATCTAACGGGATGTCTACACTGGAGACATCAACTTCTGCCTTTTTCCACATTATATACGCTGTAATCGCCATTATTCCTGCAAAGACAGCAGAAAGAACCTGTTCGCTTATATTAACACTGGCAAGACCGCCTCCGACAGCGCCCAGAATAGCCGCAGACTCAAGAAACAGAGCCAGTTTGATATTCACCATATTTTTCAAGAGATTAACTGATGTTATGCTTATGCTGGACGCAACAACGACAACCAACGAAACAGCCACTGCCTCGTGAACAGGATATCCGAAAAAGACCACCAGAACAGGAACGATAAGCGCCCCGCCCCCTATGCCGAGAAGATATGCCAATACCGCAGAGATAAACCCGAGCGCAAGCAGACAAATAAGCTCTATAATCACTGAATTTCTCCCGAAATAATCACATTCTACGTAAATATCTCCACATGAGAACCTCAGCAGTCTACTACTTTTTCCCTGTCAGATAAACCCCGAATCCCACCAGACACATGCTAAGCATGTCCGAAAGACCTATCTCTTCCCCGAGGATAAGATACCCAAGCAGACCGGCAAAAACAGGTATGCTGTAGTAAACAGCACCGGAACGTGCAGCACCTATCATTGTGACAGCCCTTGTCCAGCACATAAAAGACACAAACGAAGCAAAAAGACCTATATAAACAAATCCCAGAACCTGCTTCCCCCCGAATGGTGTGGGAGCGATGAAAAATTCGCTGAACAGATAAAAAGGAAGAAGCATGAGGAAACCGGCATGAAAGGTAAAAAAGACCATGGTATTAATAGTAATCTCAACAGGTTTTTTTCTTATAAGCACTGTATACCCTGCAAATATAGCAGAGGCACCGAGCATTATAATGTCCCCCTTAACAAGCCTCAGCTGAAAAATACGCAGAGGATTGCCGTCCGTTATAAGAAAAGCTATCCCCACCACAGCAATAATAAATCCAGTCATATTAACCCTGCTCAGCCTTTCTCCTGCGAAAAGAGAAAAGATAAGGATCACAACGGGAGTTATCGTAGAGATCACAGAGATGTTAAATGCTGTGGTTGTCTGGGCTGCCGTATACAGAAGATTATTAAACAGTGCAACCCCGAGAAACGCCAGCAACGTCAGATATTTCCAGTGTTCTTTAACCGCAGGTAAGTTTCTTCTGAATGCCGGATATGTCGCAGGAAAGCATATAAGAAGAGCCACCGCCCAGCGCCAGAAAGAGATGCTTATCGGCGGTACGGTCTCTGCAAGGAAGCGGGCTGCGACGGCATTACCTGACCAGAATAGTGTCGCCATAAGAGCAAAAAAGTATCCCATTGTTACCTCAGAATAAATAATTGCCTAACATATGCCGGCATAGCAGACTTGTCCATCTAAAGCTTAAAAAGTTCGTTGTTTCTCAACGAATGTGCTAAGTTAGTTGACAAAAATGGGGATATGTTTATATTCGCATAAAAGGATGAGGATGGCACATTGAAAATATTATTCTTTAACCCGTCTTTTATGGGTGACTCAATTCTGACAACCCCGCTTATCAAAGCAGTCAAACAGCACAGACCCGAGAGCTATACAGTATTTTGTGTCAGACCTGAAAATGCAGACCTCTTTAAAAATCTCGATTTTATAGACGAAGTAATAACCTTCGACAAAAGAGGATCAGAGAGCGGCATCCGCGGACTGTACTCATTTGCACAAAAGATAAGACAGATGAACTTTGACATGGTCTTCTCTCCCCATATGTCTTTCAGAACAAGCGCCTTTATGTTTTTATCCCACATACCCGAACGTGTCGGCTTTGTGGAAAGTGTGCTCTCAACAGCCTACACAATGAGCTGTGCGAAAGACCTCACATACCACGAGGTTGACAGATACCTCCTCCTTTTTCAGCGTGTTTTCGGAGAATTTCCTCCTGACATAATCATGCCTGAGGTCTATCTGGATAAAAAGAAAGCTGCACAATACCGGAGTGAGCTCAAAGGTAAACTTGTGGGAATAAACGCAGGCAGCGTATGGGAAACCAAGAAATGGCCTGCTGAAAAATTCGCTGCTGTGGCAGACATGCTGAAAGACAGAGGTTTCACACCTGTCATTATAGGCGCTGAATCAGACAGGGCAGATGTTGAAAAACTTCTTGTAAGTGCTAAATACGACCATATAAATTACTGCGGCAAAACCACTCTGAAAGAACTGCCTGCTCTGATATCTAACTTTGCTTATCTGGTAACAAACGACAGCGGATCTATGCACATAGCCACTGCCTGCGATGTCCCCTGCGTCGCAATATTCGGACCTACGGTGAAAGAGCTGGGGTTTTACCCATACGATGAAAAATCGCTGATAGCTGAAATCGAAGGACTCCCATGCCGTCCATGCGGAAAACACGGCGGGAATAAATGCCCGAAGGGTCACTTTAAGTGCATGAACGAAATAACCCCTGAAAATGTTATGACTCTTTTTGATGATGTCTCTGCTGAGGAAGAACCTCCCCGCACACCTAAATATAAAACCGAAACGGTTGGATAAATGAAACTTCTTTTCGTCCGTTTCAGCTCTTTCGGAGATGTGATACTAACCACCGGAATAATGAATTACGTCAGCAGAATGCTTCCTGAAGCCGAAATTGACGTGATGACATACAAACAGTATGCACCCGTATTTGACAACCTCCCCTTCGTACATAACGTCATCGACTATGACAGATCAAAAGGGCTCAAAGAATATCTTTACGTTGTGCAGAACGAAACAGAAGACCACGATTACATATTTGATCTGCACCGGAAACTGAGATCAGTCTTCCTTAAATTTCACTCGCAGGCAGAGTACCACCACTATAAAAAAGATTCAAAGGCACGCAGAGATTTTGTCAGAAAAGGCAAGGACAATCCACGTCTTCATATGCATGTTGTCCAGAAATACCTTGAGCCGGTGCTGTCACCGCTAGGTCTTGTGATGCCTGATATTGATGAACTGCGACCTGTGCTTATCCGCCATGTGGAGCGTGATGAGAAACGTGTTTTCATACACCCTTTCGCCAGCAAAAATACAAAAACATACCCATACGCAAGAGAACTTGCCGAATTATTGATAAAAAATGGTCTTACCCCAGTCTTCGCAGGCATGGGAAAAGCTCCGGAAACAGACGGCATAGTAGACGAAACCGGCAGAAAGAAACTTGCTGACATGCTGGACATAATCGCATCCTGCGGCTCTGCGGTATCGTCGGACTCAGGTCCTATGCATGCTGCCATAGGTCTTGGTCTGCCCACAGTAGGCATCTTCGGCTCCACAACAAAACACTTCGGTTTTTACCCCGCTTTTGACAATTGTATAATGCTCGAAGACAACAGAGTCAACTGCCGTCCCTGCGATGTGCACGGACTTGACAAATGCCCGGAAAACCACTTCAGCTGCATGAAAAATCTGACGCCGGATAAGGTTTTAGACAACCTTAAGAAACTAATAGGAACCTAATACCTAGGGTGCCTGTTCAGTAACATGACTTTGCCTCAGCAAATGCCTGCAAACTCCCTTCCATCTCAAACTGCGGGATAATTATCATATACAGATCATTTACATTTGTCCCTGTCAGACCGGTCTTCAACAGGCTTCTATTATTTGAAAAGAAATTGTATGCGTTATTATTGAATGCCGCCTCTTCTGCCCCGTCACGGCTGATGCTTCCGTCAGCAAATGCTCCAGCAGCGTCAGTGTTGCCATCCATTCCGTCCGTGGAGGCACACAGAACGAAAGTATCCGCCGGTTTGTCCTGAAGATGGTACTCCAGTGCAAGCTGCTGACAGCGCCCGCCTTTGCCGCTCCCCTGAACGCTGACCGTCACTTCACCGCCGAATATCATACAGACGGGAGTGTCTGATGCATTTATAAGGTTTTCGTTAACCCTTGCAGCCATAATCTCTGCTGCCTCCCTCGCACAGCAGTCGAGCTGCCCGTACATCCGCACTTTATATCCAAGCATGTGCGCCTGATCTCCGGCAACTTTCAAAGCTCCTATGTTTGAAGCAAGGGTATGATATCTATATTGGTTAATATTTTCCTTCACTGTCTCCGGCATTTCCCCCAGCTCTCCCCTGCGTATAACCTCTGCAACTCTCACCGGAAGTTTATCAAACAGACGGTACCTTTCGATAACCTCCGCCGCATCAGCCCATGTGGTATGGTCGGAATAAGTCGGTCCGGAAGCAATAGCCTCCGGTGACCCCGAGAGAACATCCGAGACAGCAAGGGTAACGCATACCGCTGGTGCGGCTGCCTCTGCCAGCCTGCCCCCTTTTACATATGAAATGTGTCTGCGCACGATATTGATATCTTCGATATCTGCACCGGAACGGATAAGCAGGTCAAATGTCCTGACCTTTTCCTCCAGAGTGATGCCGAAAGCAGGCGCGCAAAGAAGTGCCGACCCGCCACCAGAAACAAGAAAAACGCAGAGAGTGCTGTTGTCAGCCATACGGGCGAGGTCAAGCATAGCTTCCGCTCCGTCCATACTGCCTTTGTCAGGGAGAGGATGCCCCGCCTTTATAACTTTTATATTATCAGGAAATTTCTCTACAGAGTTTGTAACCACAATACCCCTGTCAACATCACAAACAGACATGAATCCTTTTGCCATGCCCACCGCTGCTTTGCCAAAAGCGAAAAGATAAATCTTTTTCGGATCACAAACATATTCAGAGTCTATCAGAATACACCCGTCGTCATTGAGAACACGGGAACGCACCATATACTCCGGGTCGGCATACTCCACAGCAGACATAAATATCCGCCCCAAATCTGCCCTGTAGTCTTTCATCTTCCTGTCTTACTCCTCAGCTTCATAAGCCTTACAAGGTTTTCCTCTATCATTTTCAGGTGACATATAGCATCACCCATGCGAAAGAAGTTCTCAGCATTATCATAGTTCATTCTGATGTTCATAGCTATCACACCGAGATTGTTCATCGCCAGAAAGTTTGAAGGGTCTTTCTCAAGCCCCTCCAGATAAAGCTCTTCCGCTTGATCGTACTTCTTCTCCGACATAAGCCTGTCGGCTTCTTCGAACATTTTCGCTGCGGCGAGTGCATCAGTAAAACTTTTATCGCTGGCACATATCCCCATCTTTTTCGTCATAAGGTTTTTATCTTTGTCAGACATAGCTGTTTCTTTTGAAAGTTTAAAAAAACGGTAAGCGCTCTCTCTGTTTTTCATGTGCCAGTAAATGTCCGCCATAGCACGGCATATCTCGTATGTGTCACCTATGCGGGCACGCTCCCTGCCGACATATTTTTCAGCTTCAGCGTAATTCCCCAGCGCGAGGTTAACCATGCCAAGGTTATAACATGTTCCCACTCTGTCTGGCTCTATGGCTATAATTTTACGGAAATATTTGTCTGCTTTGGCAAATTTTGACAATGTGTAGCTTTGGAAAGCAACACGCTCATAGGTACTCACCAAAAATTTGTTGATAATATTCATATACTATAAATACCCCGATAAACCTTTACGGTCAAATGATATTGATATACTCAGACAGCCCGTCTGCCGTTTATGAACAGTGAAACAACATAGAAACAGTGCTCTGCGATCTCCACCTCATCAGGCATTGCAGAACCTCCTGTCAGAACCTTGTTGCGCAGGCTAAGCAGCATCGAGATGAGGAGCTCGGCATCCTTTTCAGCGTTGTCGGCAAAAAGCTTAGAAGAGATATAATCAGAGAGGCGCTCCCGTCTTCTGCTCTGAGAGAGATCGTTCAGAGCCTCACCAAGCTTTGAGTCCGAAACGCTTTCCGCTATTACCAGCCTGTAAAGACCCAGCCTCTCCTCTGTCAGAAGCAGGCGGAGCAGCTCGCCGGAAAACTCCATCAGTTCACTTATCACGTCCCCGTCACCAAAAATGTACTCATCATTCTTTGGGGCATTAAAACGCAGAACTTCGTCAAAGAGGTCTTTTTTAGATGGGAAATATCTGTATACAGTCTGCTTTGTAACCTCTGCCTCCTCTGCCACACTGTCCATACTCGTCTGTCGGTACCCGCCCCTCAGAAAAAGAGTCCTTGCTGCTTCGAGTATCTTGTTCTGTTTTCTTACGTATTTTTCAATTGCTCGGCTCATGTCGAAATTTACCTCCAGACAATCATACTACCCGATACCGGACAACCATACTATAGAGTATGATTCGTAAGATTATCATGTTAAAATTGTGAAAATAATCCCGGTGTGCTTTTAATCGTACCCTTCTGAAGCTACTTTCACCTACGGTGATGTATTTCTTACAGATATTCCTGCTCCGCCCTGCATAAACTTGAATAAAGACCCAGACAGAAGGTCATAATGAATTGACACCCTCCCCTATCCATTATATAACCCTGCTAGCGTTTAATCCCCGAGTCATAATAATAGTCGGGAGAAAGAAGCCGGCTTTAACCTGACAGAGCATTCTGACAGTGCGGGGTCGCTTTACTATTTTATGGTGCGCAATCGTATTAAATCAAGTTTTACAACTATATAGAGGTAATCAGATGACTTTCGACGGGAAATTCACACAGGCAGACAAACAAGAGCTGGAAAAGCTCGCAGCAACTTGCAGAGGGGATATACTCAAATGCACATCTCTTGCAGCAAGCGGACACCCCGGCGGCTCCATGTCCACTATAGATATGCTACTCACAGTATATAAATTCGCAAATATCAGCCCTGAAAACTGGGAAAGTACCACGAGAGACCGTGTTTTTGTCTCAAACGGGCATGTATCCCCATGTGTATACTCTGCACTTGGCAGAAACGGGTTTTTTGATATTGATCAGGCTATCGGCGAGTTCCGTCTTGCGGGAAGCATCTATGAAGGACACATTGAAAGGATGGTAAAAGGTGTCGAGTGGACAACAGGGAACCTCGGACAGGGGCTTTCTGCTGCATGTGGCGCTGCAATAGCAGGCAAGATCAGAGATGAGGACTTCAACGTTTACTGCTTTATGGGTGACGGCGAATCTCAGAAAGGTCAGATATCTGAAGCAAGAAGATTTGCTGTTCAACACGACCTTACAAATATTACGGCTTTCATAGATTATAACAAACTCCAGATAAGCGGAAACATAGAAGAAGTCATGTATCAGAACATTAAAGATGACTACGCAGCAGCCGGCTGGCACGTCATCTGTGTTGACGGGCACGACTTCGAAAAACTGTACGGCGCTATTGCATATGCCCACACAGTTGATCAGCCTGTACTTATTCTCGCTGAAACTGTCATGGGGAAAGGCGTTTCCTTTATGGAGAACATCCACGGATACCACGGCAAACCTCTGACAGAAGACCAGCTTGCCGACGCTCTTAAAGAACTCGGTATTGAAAACGACTTAGATAAATATAAAAAGATCAGAGCTGACTTCGTTTACGACCCTTCTCACCACGAAATCTCCGCACCGGAAGTAAAAGTTAAATATGCCAACAAGGAATACGGACTCGATGTCAAAACTGACTGCCGTTCCGCTTTCGGCGATGCAATATATGAGTTGGTGAAAAACTCTCAGGAAGACGGCATGACACCATTTGCTGTTTTCGACTGCGACCTTGCAGGATCTGTTAAAACAGATAAAGTCGAAAAAGACTTCCCTGTAAACTTTATCCAGTCCGGTATTCAGGAGCACCATACTGCAACCACCGCAGGCTCCGCAAGCTGCAACGGCGTTGTTTCTTTCTTCGCTGATTTCGGTGTTTTCGGTGTTGACGAAGTTTATAATCAGCAGAGGCTCAACGACCTCAACGGTGCAGGCATAAAAACTGTCACAACCCATGTCGGAATCGACGTTGGCGAAGACGGGAAAACACATCAGTGTCTCGACTATGTAGGCGCAATGAGAAACATCTTCGGCTACAGAGTCATTGTTCCTGCTGACCCGAACCAGACATATAAGGCTGTATGCTACGCTGCTGAAAACCCCGGTAACTTTCTGGTTGCCATGGGCAGATCAAAGATAAATACAATTGCTGACGAGTCAGGTTCAAAACCAGCATTCGGCAAAGACTATACATTTGAATACGGCAAGGTTGACGTTCTCCGTGAAGGTGATTTTGCCATAGCCACATATGGTGCAATGACCGGAAGAGCTCTTCAGGTTGCAGATATTCTCGCCAAAGACGGAATCAAAGCGGCTGTGCTTAACTGTTCAGCTCCCCTTCACCCGGACATGGAAGCTTTCGAAAAATATGAAAACATGCCGGTATTTGTTTATGAAGATCATAATGAATTTACAGGGCTGGCGGCCACACTTGCTAATAAATTTGCAGACGAAGGCACAGGTACAAGGCTTGTGAGGTTTGGTGCGAGAGGATACGCATACTCCGGCAAACCGGACGACATACTTAAGCTGATAGGACTAGATCCGGCAACTGTGGCAGAAGAGATAAAGAGCGAACTTAAATGATTATACACGGAAGAAACACTGTTGAAGAAGCACTGAAACTGGGGATAGTAAAGCTACTCTTTGTCAAAGTGAACTCAACATTCGATACATCAAAATATGATGTCGAAACCCGCACCTACGGACCGAAAGAGTTTGAACACTATTACGGGAAAGAGGCACAGGGGATTGCAGCTGAGATAAGAGATATGCTGCCTAAGAAATTTGACAAAGCGTTCGATGAAATAGTTGAAAAAGGCTCTGTTGTCCTTCTGGACAGGATATTCGACCCGATGAATTACGGTGCTATCATCCGTGCGGCGAACTGCTTCGGAATCAAAACTATCCTTGTAGGTCTTGACAGGCAGGCTCCGATAACATCCGCTGTCTGTAAGGCATCCAGCGGAACTATATTTTATACAGACATCGTGGGAGCTGTAAACACAGCGACCGCACTTAAAAAACTTCAGGAAAACGGGTATACTGCATATGCCGCTGACGTTAACGGAAAAGTGGAACTCAAAGATGTTGAATTTGCAGAAAAATCAATAATCATTATGGGTTCCGAAGGTAAAGGAATACGACCGGCTCTTCTCGATACAGCAGATGTTCATATCAAAATACCTATGAACGGTGATATAGACTCTCTGAATGTATCTCAGAGTGCCGCAGTCATACTTTACGAGTATGCTAATTAGGATAATTTCTGTATTTTAACCGAAAAGAGTTGACAGAATAACTCCTTTTTTATATTTTACGAGCAATCTTGATGCTGCTAAAAATAATAATGGCTTCCAGACTGAAGGAAGCAGAGATAAAAAACCTCGCGGACAGATATGTAAAAATGTCTTCCGGATTCATGCCTGTTGAGATTGTAGAAGATACGGGCAGAAAGAGAAAAGACCTCGGAAAAGGTCTTCTGGTCGGTATGGACCCTAAGGGGAAGAAGTTCTCCAGCGAGGAATTTGCGGAGTGGCTCAGGAAAAGAGTTGAGACATACGGTGACATCACGTTCTACATAGGCGAAGCTGAAGGGCTTCCAGAAGATGTAAGATCCGGAGCAAGCGAATTTATTTCACTTTCGGATATGACCTTAGCACACAGAATCAGCCTGATTGTTCTGGCTGAGCAGATATACAGGGCTCTGACGATTATCAATGGTCACCCCTACCACAAGTAGCTTTAAGCTGCGCGGCGGGCTTATGTCCGCACTCTTTAAGGAGGGTGGTATGGAAAAAGAAAAAATGATCTACCACAGGGAAAGACTGCTCGAAATGAGGAGAGACCTCATTCAAAAACTGAACGACAGATATAACGATGCTATGGGACTTGGCGGTGACGGGTCGCAGGATAGTGCTGACGAAGCATATAATCTGTATAACAAAAACCTCATGCTCGGACGTGTTGAAACAGATGCTTTGAAGCTCCGACTTGTTGAGCAGGCTCTTCAGCGCATTGACGCAGGCTCATACGGTGTATGTATCGAATGCGAAGAGGACATAGAGGAGAAGCGCCTTGAGTATGTTCCGTTTGCCAGATACTGCACAGAGTGTAAAACCGAGCTCGAAAAGAAAGGTCTTATTAAGATGTAAATTAAAGCCGGCGGAACCACCGCCGGTTTTTTTGTATCTGCTTTTAAAATCTTTTGCCCTTGCCTTAACACAACCCAGTGTTTAGAATATTATCATCTACTAATTTACAGGTGATGATATGTCCAGACAGAAACTGATATTACTGATTCTCGACGGGTGGGGAATCAGAGAAGATAAAGACAATAATGCTATCGCTATCAGCGGAGCGCCAAATTTCTATAAACTGCTATCAAGCTACCCCCACACTAAACTCAACGCCAGCGAAGAAGATGTCGGGCTACCTGCCGGACAGATGGGAAACTCCGAAGTCGGCCACACAAACATCGGAGCCGGACGCATCGTCTATCAGGACTTTCTGAAGATAACCAAATCAATAGACTCCGGCGAAATAAGAAACAACGAAAATATAAACAAATTCTTCGACAGCGTAAAGGATGCTGACGGCAGTGTTCACTTCTTCGGTCTGCTCTCGGACGGCGGCGTTCACAGTCATATCAAACATCTGAAGGGACTCATCAGCTTTGCCAAAGACTCAGGTGTTAAAAACACTTACATACACGCATTTATGGACGGACGGGACACCCCGCCGAGGAGCGGACAGGGCTATATGGAAGAGCTCGTCAGCTTCATGAAAGAGATAAATTACGGCGAGGTTGCCACTGTCGCAGGCAGATATTATCCGATGGACAGAGACCAGCGTTGGGATAGAACAAAACTTGCATATGACGCAATCAGAAACGGCATAGGGCTTTCAGTAGACAGTGCTGTAGAGGCTGTTACTGCCGGATATGCCAGAGGCGAAAATGATGAATTCATAAAACCCACAGTTATAAAAGGAGCTGACGGCAGTGTTAAGGACGGCGATGGTGTATTCTTTTTCAACTTCCGTGCCGACCGTGCCAGACAGCTCACTAAGGCTTTCACAATGCCTGACTTTGACGGCTTTGACCGTGGTTCACTTCCGGATATTGATTTCATGACGATGACATTTTATGAGAGCAGTTTCACAGCACCGATGGCATTCCAGCCTCAGGTTCTCACAAATATACTTGGCGAAGTGCTCAGCAAAAATGGGCTGAAGCAGCTCCGCATTGCAGAAACTGAAAAGTACGCCCACGTAACATATTTCTTTAACGGCGGAGAGGAGAAAGTTTTTGAGGGTGAGCACCGTGCACTGGTTGAATCTCCTAAAGAAGTCGCCACTTACGACGAAAAACCGTCCATGAGCATATACAAAGTTATCGAGCGGTTCAGAGAGGAGATCGGCAGTGTGGACGTCGCTATAATGAACTTTGCAAATCCTGACATGGTTGGACACACAGGAATCCTTGATGCTGCTGTCAGTGCATGTAAAGCTGTTGATGAGTGCCTCGGTGAAGTTATCAGGCTTGCAGATGAACATAATGCAATACTTGCTGTAACGGCAGATCATGGTAATGCGGAGCAGATGTGGGACTACGAAAATAATCAACCTCACACTGCTCACACACTAAACCCTGTCCCCTTCATAATTTATAATTTTAACTGTGAACTGACTGAAAAGACAGGGAAACTGGCAGACATAGCTCCGACAATGCTTGAACTGCTTGGGATAGAACAGCCTGCGGAAATGACAGGAACCAGCCTGCTAAAGAAATAGTATGCTGAGCGAGATCTTCTACTTAAAATGTATCGGCTGCGGGTACAGGTCTGAAAACGGACTCCCCATATGCGACGACTGTATAGAAGAACTTGAAAAACACCCCCATGAATGTGAAAGCTGCGGCTACCCCTCAAACATCCCTGCAAAAGTCTGCGGTATGTGCAAGAGCGCCGTATACAGGGACAGAATACGAATTGCCTATAAATACAAAGGGGCAATCAGGCAGTTTATTAAAGAGATCAAATTCGCTTACAGAGTGACAGGGGCAAAGACTTTAAAAAAGCTAGTGGAAAACGAAATGATCGGTGACTATGACATAATTTCCGATGTTCCTTCCCACTACTCCCGAAAACTGCGCAGACTGAATCACCCTGCGCAAGGACTCGCCGAACATATGGCGAATTTGACAAATATAAAATATGCAAAAATATTGACAAGAACCCGTAGAACGGAATATCAGTATAAACTAAAGAAAAACGAGAGACACGTTAATGTCATGAATGCGTTCAGTTGCGCCCGGGATGTAGACGGGCTGCGTATTTTGCTGATAGACGACATTATTACAACTGGCTCAACAACAGAAGAGTGTTCCCGTATACTCAAATGTTCAGGCGCATCAAAAGTTGATGTATTTGCACTGACAGGCGGACACACTTAAGGTTATAATAACTTTCGAGGCATTTATTATGAATATGATTGAAAAGATAGCCCCGCTTTTTGCTGAGTGCAATTTCCCGGTATATGTTTATCTGCCGGACAGCGGAGAATTCTACCAGCTTCTCGCAGACAGACCGGAAAGTAAGCCTGTGCCGACAAACATGCAGGAACACCTTCTGGATGATTCAGTATTTTACCAGTCTTTTAGAAAAGGCGACACATTCATGTATTTCTATTTTCTGCGTCTAGAAGCATACGGCAGTAAATTTGTCATAATGCTCAATACCGACAAAGAACGCAGAAAACTCAACACTCTGGCAAAATCCATTGACGGCAGAATGAGAAGTTTTGAGAAAGAGCTTCAGGCTGACCTTGATGAAGCAAATGAATCTGTACAGATACTCAGGAAATCCAGACAGAAAATGCTTAAACTCATCGATGGCCTTGTGATGCCCCTTTTCAGTATTTCTCCTTATTATGAAATAATTAATGTCAACAAAGAGCTAGCAAACCTTATCGGGATATCTGACATCCCCTCTATACTTAATAAGACATGCTATGAAGCCATCCACGGGCGCACAGAACCATGCGAATTCTGCCGAATGGCTGAGATACTTTCAGGAGAAGAGACCGGCGGGCAGACTATTGAGCTGGACTTTAACGACGAACATCTTCATTTCGAACACCACATGTTCCCTATCTACTCTCACACAGGCGAGATGGACGAAATAGGTGAATTTATGATCGATGTATCGGAAAATTATAAAAACCTTGAACATATCGAAAAATATAAAGAAAAAGTTAAACACATCCAAAAAGCCGAAGTGGACAAGATGAACGAAATTGGCGAACTGAAACGTGCCTATATGGATCTGAGCAAAAACTATGATGAGGTCTTTTCCAGAAATAAAAAGATGAGCAGAGCACTTGAAAAACTTATTTCTGACAACAACGTAAGCGAACTCGTCAGACTTCGACAGGATGCTAGAGACTCCAAAAACAAGCTCATACGCTCTGCAACTGCACTGAAAAATTTTCAACACGCCCTTGAGACTCAGCAGGAGAAGTATAGCGAACTCAGCAAAAAGACTGTCTATCAGCTTGAAAGGCTCATAAACACAGTTAACAAGAAAAATGTCGTAAATGATAATGACCTTAAAATAGTCTTGAAAACCGTTACAGAAGAGATCAAAGAGCTCAGAGCCAACCTGAAAATCTCACCTCCGCCTGAAGAGTCGTAAAGATTTAATAGAAACCCGCCCGATTTACAGCTATAATAGATTTCTGATAAAAATATTTTCAGGAGGAATGTAATGTCTGTAAAAGTTGGGATCAACGGTTTCGGACGTATAGGACGCTGCACCTTCCGTGCCATAATCCAGCGCGGACTTGATGCAGAGGTCGTAGGTATAAATGACCTTACCGACACAAAAACACTCGCACACCTTTTAAAATATGACTCTGTTCACGGTATCGCTCCTTTTGATGTGGAGGCTGCTGATGACGGCATCATTGTTAATGGAAAAAAGATCAGAATAACAGCAGAGAAAAATCCGGCAAACCTCCCATGGGGAGAGCTTGGTGCTGACGTTATTATCGAATCAACCGGTATTTTCCGCAAACATGAGCAGGCAATGCTGCATGTCCAGGCCGGTGCTAAGAAAGTTATCATATCTGCCCCCGGTGAAAACTCAGATATCACACTTGTGCTCGGCGTGAATGACGGAGATTATGACCCGTCCAAACACACTGTTATCTCAAACGCCTCATGTACAACAAACTGTCTGGCTCCGGTAGCAAAAGTTCTGCACGACACATTCGGAATCAAGCAGGGTATCATGACAACTGTTCACTCTTACACTAACGACCAGTCAATACTGGACCTCCCCCATAAAGACCTCCGACGTGCCAGAGCATGTGCTATGAGCATGATCCCCACATCAACAGGCGCAGCGAAAGCCGTTGGACTCGTCCTGCCTGAGATGAAGGGCAAACTGAGCGGATATGCTGTGCGTGTCCCCACCCCGAACGTATCTCTTGTTGACCTCACTGTAAACCTTGAGAAAGATGTCACAAAAGAGGAGGTTAACGCAGCTATTAAAAAAGCATCAGAGAGCGGACCTATGAAAGGTTACCTGACATACACAGACGAGCCTCTTGTCTCTATAGACCTTAACGGCAACCCTGCGTCATCAACATTTGACTCCCAGCTCACTCAGGTCATAGGCGGAAATCTTGTGAAAGTCATAAGCTGGTACGACAATGAATGGGGCTACTCGAACAGAGTTGCAGAACTTGTAACAAAGGTGATGTAGAAATATGGCGAAAAGTATCAAAGAACTTAACATAAAAGGCAAAAGGCTCTTTATCCGTGTGGACTTCAACGTGCCGATTAAAGACGGAATAGTAAAAGATGATACCCGCATTGCTGAAGCTCTTAAGACTATACGTTACGCTGTCAGAGAAGGGGCAAAAGTTATCCTTGCGTCCCATCTGGGCAGACCTAAGGGTGAGGTTGTGCCTGAGATGAGCCTTGAGCCTGTGGCTAAATATATCAGTAACGGATTTTTCCCGTGTGCATTTGCTTCAGACTGTGTGGGTGAAATAGCAAAGGAAGCAATTGCCAAACTCGAAAATGGTGACGTGCTCCTGCTTGAAAACCTTCGTTTCCACAAAGGTGAAGAAAAAAACTTCCCGGAGTTCGCCGCCGAGCTGGCGTCCCTTGCAGATGTTTATGTTAACGACGCATTCGGAACATGCCACAGAAAACACGCATCCACATACGGCATGGCAGAACTTATGAAAGAATGCGGAGCAGGCTTTCTTGTGGAAAAAGAGATCAAGTATTTCGAAGGTCTTCAGCAAAACCCCGCAAGACCATTCGGTGCTATTGTTGGCGGAGCAAAGGTCTCAGACAAAATAGGTGTTATCAGGTCACTGCTGGAACTTGCTGATAAAGTTTTTATCGGCGGAGCAATGGCATATACATTCCTGAAATTTCAGGGGAAGACAATCGGCGATTCCATGGTTGAGAATGATCAGATGGATATAGTCGCAGATGTTTTCGAAACAGCGAAAAGGAAACAGGTTGAGATATTCCTCCCTGTTGACCATGTTGTGTCTATAGAGTTCAACGGTGCCCCTGTAGAGTGCGCTGACGTGAACATACCAGACGGTTTTATGGCACTGGACATAGGCCCGAACACTACTGACCTTTATGTTGGCGAACTGAACAAATGCAAAACAGTTCTATGGAATGGTCCGATGGGCGTTTTCGAAAATCCAGACTACTCCAAAGGAACGTTCGCAATTGCCAGAGCACTCGGAGCCGGAAGCGCAACTGTCGTTGTGGGAGGGGGAGATTCTGTTGCAGCTGTGAATCAGGCAGGGGTAGCAAACAGTATCGATCACATATCCACAGGCGGCGGTGCATCACTTGAATATATCGAGTTCGGCAAACTCCCCGGTATAGAGATTCTGGGGTAAACAAATAATATTAACGAAACAAAGACCTACGCCGGCATTCTTTAATAAGTTTTGCCGGCTTTTTTGTGAGGTGCTCATATCAATACCATAGAGGTTGTAGCTGCTGTAATAGAGAAGAACGGAAAATTCCTTATAGCCCAAAGACCTGAACATGCCCATCTGGGCAGCCAATGGGAATTTCCCGGCGGTAAAATTGAGCCGGGGGAAACACACGAACAGGCTCTGGTCAGAGAGATAAAAGAAGAACTCAGCATCAATATCTGCCCCGGAAACCTTATCGGCGACATCATACACAACTCCCCTGAAAGATGCGTTCATCTCTACTTTTACAAAGCTGTCTACGAAGATGGAGAGATAGTTCTCACTGAGCACCAGAAAATATTATGGTGCAGCGTAACTTCACTACTGAAAAAGCCTCTGGCAAGCGGCGACATGACCTTTGTTATGCAGTTTCTGGCTAATTGACTTTACAGCAGCGCTGTTTATGCGGTAATAATAAGTATTAAACAATATGTGACGGATGTTTATGAACAAAATCAGCTCACCGGGAATGAACAAATATCTTTTGAGGACTCTGCTTCTATTTTCGCCATTTTTTCTGGTGTCACTGGTTGCGTTACTGTTTTTCCTGTCACTGTATATAAGACTGGATATGGAAAATATCTCTAATTCGCAAAAACTTATATTGGAACTTCAGAAAAAGAAGACCGACACAGGTTTTAGCGAAATATTTGCTGATATCCATTTCCTTACTGAAACAGCAGTTATCAAAGATTATTGCCATGAGCCTATACTGAACTTCACATCAGTAAAAAGTCTGCTGTATTATTTTATCAAGGATAAACGTATTTATGATCAAATACGTATGCTCGGGCTTGACGGCAAAGAAATTGCGAGGGTCAATTACAATAACGGTGACCCGTTTCTGGTTCCCAAAGCCATGTTACAGGACAAATCAGACCGGTATTATTACCAGAAAGCACTGACTCTCCCTCCGAATACGGTCTATATCTCTAATCTTGACCTTAATGTCGAAAACGGAGAGATTGAAAAACCTGAAAAGCCGACTATAAGATTCACAATGCCCATATATAACGAACATGGGGAAATGCAGAATCTATTTGTGTTTAATTACAATGCAAAACAGCTTCTGGAAGAGATACGCGATTACGAGTCTATCTCTTACGGTCGAATCATGATGCTAAATAGAGATGCCCAATGGCTGATCTCTAACGACAAATCACAGGAATTTGCTTTCATGAAAGGGGATACTTCGTCCTTCCAGCAAAAAAACCCTGATGTATGGAGACATATCTACCTAAACGAGCAGGGCAGTATGCAATCCGACAAAGGGCTCTTCTTTCACACAACTCTGCGCCCCGTCCCCACACTAGCCAGTGCTGAATCCGAAATAATCGACCTTTCGCTCTCCAGAGAGCTCAAGTATATGCCGGGCAGCTATGAATGGAAATTGGTGACGTTCGTCCCTCAAAGCTACCTTGATGAGCGGTATTCCCGCGTTACAACATTTGCATACAGTATTTTTATTTCTGCCAATATTGCATTTTTCATCGCTTGTCTTTTCATCGCAGTGATAAAACTTAACTCAACATACCGCGACAATATATATAAGCAAATGCTCGAAGAATATGTGTCAGAACTAAACAAGAAAAGCGATGAACTACAAAAAAACGTCACAGAAATACAGGAGCTGGTCCATATATTATGCCACGACCTGCTTAATCCTATCAGCTGTGTAATCGGCATGATGGAATACTACAACGATCCAAACGAAATGGCAGAGGTGATGGATGCGGAAGGGAAAGAGCTTATAGTAGAGTCCTTAGAACAGGCCATAAACATAATACAAATGGTACGCACCATGCGTGCCCTCGACAGTGGAAAACAAAAACTGTCTATTCAGCCTGTTAACCTGAGCAGCTCGCTTAAAACGTCTCTTAGGATGCTTCGGCACAGACTGACAGATAAGGGTATAACAATAACCTCTGATGTTGACAAAAATCATAATGTTATGGCTGAAGAAGCTTCTTTAATCAACTCTGTAATGAGCAACCTGATAACTAACTCTATCAAATTCTCTATGGAGGGGAGTGCCGTTGAGATAATTTCTCAGAAGGACGGGGAAAAAGTCTACATGCACGTCATAGACCATGGACAGGGGATGTCAGAGGAGATACTCAAATACATATTTGACCCTTCAAAACCAACGACAAGACCAGGAACCGACGGAGAAAAAGGTACGGGGTTCGGTATGCCCCTGGTAAAGAAATTTATGGAGGCATACGGAGGCAGCATCTCGATAAGCTCAACATTACGGAAGTCCGGCTCTGACAGACACGGAACTAAAATCACTCTTACATTTAAATCAGCGGACTAGTACACAGTCATGCTTTATTTCGGGATTAGATCTCTTCATAATTTTGTGCCTTCCGATAACTTTTTTACTATTGAATACGTGTAATGATTTCGTGATATGTCCTAGCTGAACCTGCTAAGAGGGAGCGTAATAACAAACACTGCACCCTGCTCATCGTTAGAAGCACTTATGTGCCCGCCCATATTGTCCTCAATTATATTTTTGCAGATATATAGTCCTATACCTGAGCCATTCTCCCCTTTAGTTGTGACATAAGCATCAAAAATTTTATGAGGCAAAAGCTGAGAGCTTATCCCCCCGCCCGTATCAGAAAAAATAATCTGCCCTTCATCACCATCGACACGGTAACGCACCTTTATGGTTCTCTCTTCGTCATTATTCGACACAATGGCATCGCTAGCATTATTAAACAGATTCAGGCAAACCTGCTTGAACTCGTTCTTCAGACTTTTAATTTCAAACGCATCGGTATTATCGATATTTACAATTATTCCATTCTTAATAAACTGCTTATCTATCAGGTGCTGAACTTCACTTATTACAGAATTAACATTAAACAGAGACGTGTTTTTTGATTTATTAAAAAAACCTGTAAAGTCAGATATTGTTTGTGACAGGAATTCAGTATTCTGTAATATAGTATCAAGATCGTTACTCACCGTTTCTTTATCCCAGCTATCATCCTGTATGTCATCACGAACCGTCTGTGATGCAAGCGATATTATATTCAGAGGCTGTTTCCACTGATGTATGATAATGCTGAGCATCGCCCCCAGCTCCGCCATCCTTGCCTGCTTATTCATTGCCCCCAGCATCCTTTCTTTCTCTTCTGATGCTTTTACCTCGTCTGTGATATCATTAACAATAACAAGTATCGACTCAACATCACCAGCATCATTAAATATAGGCACACGGTTTGTTCTTGCTAAAAATTCTCTGCCGTTTACAGGGTTATATTTTGTCAGTACATTTATCATTGGTTCTTTTTTTTCAATAACTTCCTGATCAACTTCATAAAAATACCCAACATCAGGCAGAAACAACCCCAGATGTTTCCCTGTTAGCTCTTCTGCTTTAAGCCCGAAAATTTCAGCTGCTTTATTATTCGCCTTTATTATATTGTTATCAGTATCTTTCAGCAATATACACATCGGGATATTAGAAAGCAGAGTTTCTATCTCATCTTTCTGGGTTTGAAGCTCTCTGAATTTTTTACTGAGTTCTTCGCTCATAATCTTAAAGCTTTTTTTAATTTCAGCCCCTTCAAACAATATAGTTTCATCCCACTCGACTTTCTCGCCGCCGGAAACACGCTGAGGCAGGTCTATTGCAACCGCACTGATGTTTCTCATCTCTTTTGTCAGAAAATTACTGATAATACAGCCAAAACACACTGAAAGAATGATTATTATAAATATGACAGACAGTGATCTTACACCGCTGCTATTCATGAAATCAACATATCTCCCAAGGGGCATATCAATGATCATGGAATATCCGGCATTATCAGTAAAATAAACTGTCCTTGTGAACAGTGACTTTTTCCATCTTGCTACTTCTGAAGTATAATTATTTTCATCAGGAGCCCACAGATCAACCACTTCGCTAACAGCGCTATTACTTCCAAGAGACATCCTGTCAAGCATAATTTTGCCTGAAATCAGCTCATTATCAGTGCTCATCATTATCTTTCTGTTTCTGTCAACCAAAGTGATTTTAACGTCTGAACCTTTTGTCATCTGCCTTATTTTATCTTCGAAAGTATCGAAGTTAAGAGCACCGATAACATATATCGGTTCCTTGCTGCTGTATGCTTTCAGTTTTTTCACAATGTACATAGCAGCCTGACGGTTTCCTCCACTTATCCCTGTGAATACTCCTGCAAAATATGGGTCTTTTTCACGCCAGTCAGGATCAGCAAACTCTATGAAACCGAGTGACTGAGGCTTAACATTATCCTTATTATTCGAGAGATGAACATATCCCACTTCCTGAAGTGTCTCATCTGTTATGCTAATGCTTGTCATATACTCATTTTTCTGAATTAGCTTGATTAACGAGCTCTCCATAAAATCATGCCCATCCGGACTGACATCACGATCTCTGACAATCTGTTCAGCAAGATTGATAACCTTAACATTTTCTCTCAGAAAATCATCAATAACGGTGCTCACAGCCTGAGTAGCGTTATTCAGTTCACGTTGAAGCCCTTCAGAGGTATATTTCATGCCTGAATTAACATTTATAGCTAAGAGAATAACCATAGGAACAATTATAATAGACAAAACTGTCTGAAAGACTATGTGTCGATAGGAAAATTTCGGTTCTCCGTTCTTCGCTGACGGCACTATAAAACTTCCTATATCATACAGAACAGACGCTGCAAATGCAGCCAGAACAGCATTAACGCTCTGCCTCATAACTATAAGCTCAACCATATATAAGTTAAGCCCCATGGCAAAATAGTAGAAGATGAACATGAATGGAATGCCCACAAACACCCAATAAATAAAATCTGCCTTAACGAAATTATTCCACCTCCTGCCATAGACAGACAGGAAGAGCCCTTCGCAGGTGAAAATGATCACTGCATACGGATGTCCCCATATAAAAAAGGTATATAGACTCGCTGCAAATGCAGCAATAACTCCGACACGCCCTAACAGCATAACTGCCAGAACAGCGAATACTCCTCCAAATGTTAGATTGACATTGAAAAAGATTTCATAGCTATGGATATTGCCCAGCAAACCAAGTGCTGAAAATATAATAATAGGAACCAGGCTTTTGCCCTTGTATATTTGGTACATAATCGAACCCTGCAAATAATATTTTATATCTTCTTGTATATTTACTTAACTAGGGGCTGTTCACATTTAAATTAATGCCGATATATATTCCAATGAAATAATTGGAGTATTTTATGTATAGAGCTCAATTATCAGATGAACAATGGGAACGCATCAAAGATATGCTCCCCGGAAAAAAGAGCGACAGCGGAGTAACAGCTAAAGATAACCGTCTTTTTGTAGAAGCAGTCTTATGGATAGCCAGAACAGGTAGTCCTTGGCGTGACATGCACCCCTGCTTTGGCAAATGGCATAGTGTATACGTACGTTATGACAGATGGGCTAAAAAGGATGTTTGGCAGAAAGTATTTGCAGAGCTGTCTGGAGATGCAGACCTTGAGTACCTTATGGTAGACGGCAGTATTGTAAGGGTTCATCAACATGGTGCATCAAAAAAAACTGCCAAAACCAAGAATGCCAAGGGCGTTCCAGAGGCGGTCTGAGTACTAAGATTCATGCATCTGTGGATTCACATGGCAACCCTGTAAGGTTTATCCTTACGGGAGGACAGGAGTCGGAATACGCTCAGGCAGATAATCTCATCGCAGGATTTTCACCTGCTTATGTGATTGCTGACAGAGGGTACGATTCCAATGCTTTTGTGTCTTCAATAATACAGGCTGGTGCTGTTGCAGTTATCCCGCCTAAATGTAATAGATTAGAACAACGGAAATATGACAAGCATTTGTATAAAGAGCGCAATCTGGTTGAAAGGCTCTTTCAGCGAATGAAAGAATTCCGGCGAATTGCCACAAGATATGAAAAACTTGCAAGAAACTATGAGGCAATGGTAACATTGGTGGCTGTAATCATATGGTTAAAATAAATGTGAACAGCCCCTAGATAACCATTTATATACTATTCGCAAGGTTTATTTATCCACATCCTCACAAAACGCCTGATTTGATTACTTAAAATTGACTTAAATCAATTTTTTAGACAGAAATCCCCTTATAAACCGCAAATTGTTTAGCAATCCGACCACTTCGTCCGCCTCTGTCCATAGCATAATTTTCAGCTTCCTGCTCCCAGCCGTCATAAAGCGGTATTTCATAAATATTCAGGTAGTTTTCCACAATCTTAAGATAGTCTTTTTTAATTATAGGATAAAAACCCACAGCAAGCCCGAATCTGGCATAGAGTGATGTCTTTTCATTTGCATCATCTCTGTCGTAAAGATCGCCCGAATCCGCTGCCTGCTCTGTTACCATATGCCTTTTGTTAGACGTGGCAACAAAGATGCAGTTTTTGGGAACTTCTTCCAGTCCACCTTCCAGCACTGACTTAAACATACGGTACAGCGTATCGCTGGAATCAAAAGAGATATCGTCAAGATATATCATGACAAACCTACTCTTCATCCTGCGGATTTCTGCATAAAGATCATATATTGAAAGCACATCTTCGTGACGGAACTCTATTGCAGCAAGTCCGTTCTCTGCGTACTCGTGGAGCATAAGCTTAACAATAGTTGACTTCCCAAGCCCCCTCTCGCCCCATAAAAGCATATTCAGGGCAGGTTTACCGCTGACAAAAGCTTTGATGTTAGCCTCAGTCATAGCTATCTGCCTGTCTATGGAGACAAGATCACTCCTCTTAACATGATCAATATGATCTATCTGCACCAAGCCGCTGCTTGTCCACCTGTAGGCGTGTACGTTGCTCATTAAACCTCTTTCAGGGCTTTAGCAGCCTGTTTTGCATAGTAGGTAAAAATGATGTCAGCGCCTGCACGCTTGATGCATACAAGGGATTCCATCATAGCTTTATGTCCGTCCAGCCAGCCCATCTTATCCGCAGCCATTATCATGCTGTATTCACCGCTTACGTGATAGGCGGCAACCGGTCTGTCAAAATTCTGTTTAAGGTCGCTTATCAGATCAAGGTAAGGGAGCGCAGGTTTGACCATAATGATGTCTGCTCCTTCCACTATGTCCTGTTCAGCTTCTTTAAGCCCCTCACGTCTGTTTGCAGGATCCATCTGATAAGTCTTTCTGTCTCCGAACTGAGGTGTTGACTCCGCTGCCTCACGGAAAGGACCGTAAAACGCTGAACAGTATTTGACAGAATAGCTCATGATCGGAATATCGTCAAAGCCGTGATCATCGAGGATCTCTCTGATAGCGTCAACACGCCCGTCCATCATGTCGCTGGGAGCAACGATATCAGCTCCCGCCTTAACGTGTGTTAGTGCAGTAAGCGCAAGATGCTTAACTGTCTCGTCATTATCAACATCTTCACCTTTCAGGATACCGCAGTGACCGTGTTCTGTGTATTCGCACATACATACATCTGTCATAACGAGCAGTTTCTTACATTCTTTCTTTATTGCACGGATACCTTTCTGTACTATACCGTCTTCATTATATGCTTCCGACCCCATAGCATCTTTAAACGCAGGGATACCAAAAAGTATTACAGCAGGGATACCAAGTGCCTCAACCTCTTTACACTCTTCAACCAAGACATCCACAGACATCTGCGAAACATCCGGCATAGAGCCGATAGGCTTATTTATCCCCTCCCCTTCACATACGAAAAGAGGTAATATAAAATCAGACGCTGAAAGGGTTGTTTCCCTTACGAGCCGGCGCATTGTTTCGTTCTTTCTGAGTCTTCTGGGTCTGTCCACAGGAAAAGCCATCTTAGTCTCCTTTATTAACTGAGTTCTTTTATTAATCTTACCATCCAGTCCAGGGTATAATCATCAGGATATCTGCTGTCATACCCTAAAAACCGTACCTCGTCCGCTGTGGTCTTGCCAATGCACACTATCTGCTGATCAATGTGCTGAATATCAGCAAGCATCGCCCTGGCAGCCGACGGAGATGCAAAGGTCACAATATCTATTTTATTTTCTTTCAGAAAAGCTTCGATGTAGCCTGGGGGATATTTCACCGGCTGAGTCTGATAAGTTGCGACCATAACAGGTTCCGCACCTCTACCTCTGAGATATTCATGAAAATCTCCGGCACGGACTTTCGCTCCGGCAAACAGGAACTTCTTCCCTTCGACATCCTCGGTTGCAAAAAGTTCTTTCATCCCTTCCGCCGAAAACGTTTCCGGCATAATATCGGTTTTTATATCTATGTCCAGCAGGGCAGCCGCAGTGGAAGGTCCCACAGCGACAACTTTATTTATAGTCACTCTGCTAATGTGCGGCTTAAAGTATTTTGCAGAATTTAGGCTTGTAAAAACAGCATAATCATACTCACCAGTGATAATAGCTCCCACGGGGGAACATTCTATCATCGGCAGGCTGAACGGTGTCAGCCCGAATGCCTTCATTTTTTCAGCCAGAATCTGATATTTTTCCTCTTCACGGGTGACGAGAACATTCATCGGGTTTAATCCGCCTGAGAGTATATCTCTTCCAGAATATCTTTGGCTCCTGCATTCAGTACCCTTTCAGCAAGCTCAAGCCCAAGCTTTTCGGCGTCCTCTGCATGCCCTTCTATAAACTGCTCGATAAAAGTCCTGCCGTCCAGAGCGGCGACAATCCCTTTCATACATATTTTACTGCCTGTAAGCACAGAGTGCCCTGCGATAGGAGCCTGACAGCCACCTTCAAGCCTGCGGAGAAACGCCCTCTCCATCGAAACTTTTGTTTCTGTGGCAGGGTCTTTCATGAACCTAAGCAGCTCTTTCATGCGTGTGTCATTTGCTCTTATCTGAAAGCCCAGCGCGCCCTGACAACAAGCGGGGAGCATCTGGTCTGCGGTAAAA
Source organism: Denitrovibrio acetiphilus DSM 12809 (assembly GCF_000025725.1). GTDB lineage: Bacteria > Chrysiogenota > Deferribacteres > Deferribacterales > Geovibrionaceae > Denitrovibrio > Denitrovibrio acetiphilus. Next base: position 3,107,668 of record NC_013943.1, on the reverse strand, counting down.
GTTTCTTTTATAACATGTCCGAGTTCCAGGCGAACAAGTCCGGCTTTCGCGAGCACAATACCGTCAAATTCGCCCGCCTCAAGCTTGGCAAGCCGGGTGTTTACATTGCCCCGGAGATCTTTGATAACGAGGTCTGGGCGCATTTTAAGAAGCTGAAGCTTACGCCTGAGACTACTAGTCCCGACAACTGCCCCCTGCGGCAATTCCACCACTTCATTATATTTGACAGAAACAAAGCAGTCATAGGGGGATGCCCCTTCAGGGGAGGCATAAAGTTCCAGCCCTTCTGGCATTTCCATAGGAACGTCCTTCATGCTGTGGACAGCGATGTCAGCTTTCCCGTCTATAAGCGCCTGCTCTATCTCTTTGACAAAAAGACCTTTTCCGCCTATTTTTGCCAAAGGGACATCGAGAATCTTATCCCCTTTGGTTTTGATTATATTCAGCTCGACTTCCACACCGTGCTCTTTCTGGAGCCTGTCTCTGGTATAGTATGCCTGCCAAAGGGCAAGATTGCTTCCACGGGTTGCTATAACTACTTTTTCCATAATATCTAATCCTCTAACTCAAACAATATTTTCATAGCTTCATCCAGTGAGTATTTGCCACCTTCTGACGCTCTGTTCTTAAGATTTTTAAGGGGAGTATGCAGAACTTTGTTCATATACGCACTCACCAGATACTGCATTTTCCTTACCTCTTCCTCTGAAGGCTTGTTCTTATCACAGAAGCGTTTGATCTCTGCCTCTTTGATATCCTCAAAAGACTGCCTGAAAGACTTGATCACCGGAACAATCTTCATGGATTCCAGCCAGCCGTAAAAGCCCTCCATCCCATGAGTGATATATTCCTCAGCCTTTACAGCTTCTTTCTCTCTCTGTTTCTTGTTCGCATCCACAACCGCCTTCAGGTCGTCAATGTCGTAAACATAAACATTTTCAACTTCATTTATATCTGGGTCAATATCGCGCGGAACAGCTATGTCTATAAAAAACATCGGGCGTTTCTTACGCCCTGCCATAGCCTTCTCTGCATCTTTTTTAGTAACAAGTAGTTCAGTGGCTCCTGTGGAGCTGATTACGATATCATATTTCTCTAGACTCTCTCTGTAGCTCTCAAAAGGGAGGGTGTCGCCCCCCACTTCGCAGGCAAGCTTTTCAGCTTTCGACATAGTTCTGTTTGTAACAGTAATACCGCCGATCTCTGAAGTCATAAGGTGCTTTGCAGCAAGCTCACACATCTCACCGGCACCTATTATGAGTGCATTGTGACTGTTCAGATTTCCGAAAATTTTCGCCGCAAGCTCAACAGCAGCGTAGCTCACTGATACAGGGTTTTCGCCTATACCGGTATTTGTACGGACTTTTTTAGTGGTCTTTATGGTGAATTCTTCCAGCTTGCGAATGAAAGTATTCGCACCTCCAAACTCACGGGAAGCCTCAAAAGCGTCCTTCACCTGTCCGAATATCTGAGGTTCTCCCATAACAAGGGAGTCAAGACCGGATGCCACACGAAATATGTGATGAACAGAATCCTCTCCGCAGTGGATATAAGTATACTTTCGCAGTTCGAACCTATCCATACCGCAATGGTCAGAGAGGATATCCACAACACTTTCAATATTGCAGAGAAAGTCATCAGTAACAATATAATACTCCACCCTGTTGCAGGTAGAGATTATCATTGCTTCATATATACGGTCATTCTTCATGACCTCTTTATATATCTGTGCCAGCTCATCGCCTTCTACGGCGAGCTTTTCACGCACCTCAACGGGTGCAGAGTTATGATTTAAACCAAGTACCGCTAATTGCATCTGTTATCCCATTACAAAAAATGCCACACCTATGTAGGTAATAAGCACCGAAATAAAACCTATTATAGTAGAGAGCGCTGTGTCTTTCGGCGACATCCCTCTGAACTGTTTGTAAAATGTTATACTGCTGTAAATTATCCACGTAATGATAGCAAAAACCAGCTTCGGGCTAAAGACATTTATACGCCCGCTGGAATAAAACATCCAGATAAGTCCGGCAAGAAGCCCTATCGTAAACGTGTAAAAGCCGATATACAGAGTCGTATTGTTTAATTTATTTATAGTGTCAAGCGGTGGAAATCTCTGGAATATTATCCCGAAATTCTTATTTTTAAGCTGCCGCTCCTGAATAAAATACATAATCCCCGTAAATGTGGACAACATGAAGAATGCCGTACCCATTATCGTAAAAGGCAAATGGATATACAGCCATGCTGTCACCACCATATCTTCATGCGCAACAGCTATCCCTGATGTAAAGCGGGATATCATAAGGAATATCACAGCCAGCGGAAAAACAAAAAGCCCTATAGACGGACGCCCGTATTTGAAATACATTCCGATATATCCTATCAGAAGCGCCATAGTCAGAAGAAGCAGGATCCCGCTCATGCTCGCATAAGGAGGCGTCGGCATTTTGTAAAGCGCAGCATATTGCAGCACACTCAGACCAAAACCTATCAGAGCGAAAACAGTAGTCATCGTCTCCAGCCTTTTATGCCCCATAAAAAAGAAAAGTGTCACATGCAAAAGCGCAAGGACACAGCCAAGTATTGCTAAATCAAAATACATATTAAATGTACTCTCCATCAGACACAAACGTGCCATATTTACAAACTATATTAAAGTATATATAACCAAAGAGGTTTTTTGAAGATAAATTTTGTAAACCGATAATACCACAGATATTAAATAGACTTTTCATATCTTTATGTGGTAATTTAACTTCACATGAGCTACGAACCAATTTCATTAACACACAAAACATTGCTGAAAGACAGGCTCAGATCTGTCAGTGTACCTATATCTGAATACAGCTTTCCCAACTTGTTCCTTTTCAGAAATACTCATCATTACGAAGTATTTGAATGCGACAAGGAGCTGTTCGTACGAGGAAAAACATACGACAACAAAACATATATCATGCCTACAAAAGACATGAGAACCTGCTGTTTAGATACACTACACAAGCTCCAGGGAGAATGTGATTTTTTCTTTCCGGTGCATGAGAGCTGGCTTGAGTTTTTCAAAGATCACGACATCGAATACGATTTTCGTGATGGGGATACCGACTACATCTACACAACAGAAAAGATGAGCACCTACAAAGGGCGTAAACTTCACAAGAAACGCAACCTGCTGAAACAGTTTAACGAAAGCTATAAAGCAGAAGCGTTCGAAATGAGTAAAGACCGCCTTGGCGACTGCAAATATATTCTGGAAAAATGGCTGGAACTCTCCGGACTCACCAAGGAAGATACCGATTATTTCGCCTGCTGTGAGGCACTGCGTCTTTATGATGAGCTTTGCGTCTGCGGAGGAATATACTATATCGACGGTGAACCTTGCGGATTTGTCATAGGAGAAGAACTTACTGACGACACCTATGTTCTGCACTTTGCGAAAGCGCTTACAACATACAAAGGTATCTATCAGTACCTATACAACGACTTTGCAAACATCCTGCCCAAAAGATATGAATTCATTAATTTCGAACAGGATCTTGGTAAAACCGCTCTCCGCATGGCAAAAACAAGCTATATACCTGACCAGCTTGAAAAGAAATACCGCATGAGCTTTAAAAAAACAGATACCTTATAACAATAAGCGATAAAAAAATCCCCGATGCTGTCACCAACAACGGGGATTTCATTATTCTTAATTCAATTTCAAACAGACAAAAAACTTTTCGGGATAACTTATTACAATCCCATTATAGAGTAGCCGTTATCAACATGGATAACTTCCCCTGTCACTGCTGTTGAAAGTTCAGATGCGAGATAAACCGCAGTCCTCCCGACATCGTCCTGAGTGCAGTTGTCACGCAGTGGTGCGTTTTCCGCAATATGGTTAAAAATCTTTTTAAAGTCAGATATGCCTGCCGCCGCAAGTGTCTTAATAGGACCTGCGGAAATAGCATTAACTCTTATCTTCCTCTCACCCATATCTAAAGCGAGATATTTCGCAGTAGATTCCAGAGCTGCTTTTGCAACCCCCATAACATTATAATTTCTTATGACCCTTTCAGCACCGAGGTATGACATTGTGATCACACTGCCGCCGTCATTCAAAATAGGTTCTGCGGCTTTAGCCACAGCTACCAGAGAATATACGCTTATGTCCAGAGCCATTGCAAAGTGTGCCCTCTGTGTGTCGACATATCTGCCTTTCAGCGCGTCACTTGGAGCATATGCAACAGAGTGCACGAGGATATCAAATGTTCCCCACTCCTTTTTAACAGTTTCAAAGCATGCTTCTATCTCATGGTCACTGGTAACATCGCATGGGACAAGAAATTTGCCTCCAAGTTCCTCAGAGACCTTTTCCACTCTTGTTTTGAGCTTTTCGCCGGCATAGCTGAAAGCAACCTCTGCACCCTGCTCAATAAAATTTTTAGCAATGGCATAGGCAATGCTTTTGTTGTTCGCAACGCCGAAGATCAGCGCCTTTTTTCCATCAAGAAGTCCCATAAATCCTCCTAAAACATATCCAGAAATTTGGATACATTAATAGATAAACCAATTTCTATTGTTTTGTCAAACTCCACTTTCTCAGGGAGATAATATTTTCTGATACCCATCTTGTAACTTTCGCTCAGTCTGCTGCCCATATTAGACACAGGACGTATAACACCTGTCAGCCCCACTTCACCGATAAATGTTGAATGAGGGTCTATCGGTCTGTCTCTGAAAGACGATACGATAGCTGCGCATATAGCGAGGTCTGCGCTGGTCTCAGTGATCTTCATCCCGCCCGCAACATTAATGTAGATATCGCTTCCGGCAAGATTCACACCACCCTTCTTTTCTAAAACAGCAAGGAGCATGTTCAGCCTGTTAAGGTCAAACCCCATACAATTACGCTTGGGAAACTGATAAAATGTCGGTGCTACAAGTGCCTGCACCTCTATAAGAAAAGCCCTTGTCCCCTCCATAACAGGAACAAAAACCCGCCCGGCAGAGTTATCAGCTCTATCGTCCACAAAGCTGTAGCTCGAAAGCTCCAGAAGACCTTTATCTGTCATCTCAAAGAGCCCGACCTCATTTGTGGGACCAAATCTGTTCTTTACGGACCGGAGTATCCGCACGCCCCTGCTGTAGTCCCCTTCGAAATACAGCACTGTATCCACGAGGTGCTCCAGAACTTTCGGACCTGCGATGTAGCCGTCCTTTGTGACCTGACCGACTATCATAACGGTTATCCCTCTGCTTTTGGCAAGTTCCACAAGGCGATAGGTGACATGTTTCACCTGCCCTACAGTCCCCGCAGCAGAGTTCAGATCATCCGATGCTATCGTCTGGATCGAGTCAAGTATTATATAATCCGGCTTCTCCTCTTCACACGCCTGAAGAACATCTTCGAGACTGTTAGTGGAAAGGATATCTATTTCATTTTCAGAAACGCCAAGTCTGTCAGAACGCAAACGGAGCTGTGCAGCAGATTCCTCACCGGAGACATACAGCACTTTCAGCCTGTCCCTTGAAAGTATACCGGCGCACTGAAGCATGATGGTAGACTTCCCTATTCCCGGCTCACCACCGACAAGAAGGACAGAGCCTTTTACCAGCCCGCCGCCCAGAACCTGATCAAGTTCCGGCATCCCAGTGGGGGTGCGCTCGGTTTCTAGCCCTTTGACATCTTTCAGCGAAACAGGTTTAGCCTTAGCTATACGTTTTCCTATCGCTGTAGTTGCCGCATCCACCTGGATTTCTTCAACAAAGCTACTCCAGCTATTGCACTCAGGGCACTTGCCTATCCAGCCCGGGCTGACATACCCGCAGGACTGGCAGACGTATTTAGCTTTCTTTTTAGCCACGGCTATTCCTCTTCCAGAAAGTCTGCAACTGTCAGCCTTCCGGGTACAGCCATCTTAAGGTGCTCATACGCATGTGCTGTCGCCATGCGTCCCCGCGGGGTTTTTTTCACAAATCCCCGATATATAAGGTAAGGCTCTATTACATCCTCGATGGTGTCCCTCTCTTCGCTCATTGTTGCCGCAAGAGTATCCACACCAACGGGACCGCCTTCATATTTTTCTATAATCGACAGGAGCAGATTCCTGTCGGACGCATCCAGCCCTTCTGTATCTATCTCCAGCCTCCTGAGGCTTTCGCGAGCCATGTCTAGGGTAATCTGCCCGTTATTAAGTATATCTGCAAAATCACGCACACGGCGGAGTATCCTGTGTGCTATACGGGGAGTCCCTCTGCTTCTGCCTGCAATCTCTTCTGCGGCGGCATCTTCAATATCTGCCTCTAGGATTCCGGCTCCACGCAGGAGGATATGTTTAAGCTCATCCACATCATAAAACTCAAGGCGCATTATCATGCCGAATCTGTCACGGAGCGGAGAAGTGAGGAGCCCGGCTCTTGTGGTAGCACCTATGAGAGTGAACGGAGGCAGATCTATCTTAACAGTTCTCGCTGCTGGTCCCTGCCCTATGAGGATATCCAGCTTAAAATCTTCCATAGCGGGGTAAAGTATCTCTTCCACATTAGAATGAAGTCTGTGTATCTCGTCTATGAAGAGGACATCCCCCTCCTGAATGTTAGTGAGTATGGCAGCCAGATCGCCCGCCTTGTCTATAACCGGACCGCTTGTTGAATTTATATTTACACCCAGCTCGTGGGATATAATGTTTGCCAGAGTCGTCTTCCCAAGACCGGGAGGACCGTGGAAAAGGCAATGGTCGAGGGCTTCCCCCCGCTGTTTCGCAGCCTGAACAAATACCTTCAGGTTTTCCTTTACCTTCTTCTGCCCCACATAGTCATCAAAACCCTGTGGTCTGATAGAAGAGTTCTGAAAATCTTCCGGCTGTTTATCATCAGTAAAGATATTGTCCATCTCTCCCCCGTCATATAGATATCCGGCATCATATCAGTTTCTTAAACCTGAGGCAATATCAGTCTAGTTTACCAGCCGAACTATTATATTCTTCTGCGGGGCTCAACCTCCTTAAGCACTTGCAGGCACAAAAAAACTCCGACAGCATAAACCATCGGAGCGTTTGTGATATTAAAAAAAATTACTACAACTATTCAGCAAATGAATAAGGATATTCTGTATGAGGTCTGTAGGTACCATTAAGTATTGCTACAACATCCTCAATAAACACTATCTCTTCGTTAGTGGGGATAACAAAAACTTTCACTTTTGAAGTCGGAGTGGAAATTTCTGTTTCACCGTGCTTGGAAAAAGTTGCAAGATTCTTTTCCCTGTCCACTTCAATCCCCATATGCTCAAGCCCCTCCAGCGCCATCTGACGTATTGCTCCTGCATTCTCGCCCACACCCGCGGTGAAGACAATTGCGTCCAGTCTGCCAAGAACAGCATAGTAAGAGCCGATATATTTACGAAGCCTGTAGGACTCGACATCAACAGCGAGGGAACACCTGTGCTTATATTCCACATCATCACACATCAGAACATCACGCCTGTCGGTAAATCGTCCTGTGATGCCGAGCACGCCTGATTTTTTATTAAGAATATTATCCATAGTTCTTGCATCAACATCGAGCTGCTGCTGCATAAAAAGCGGAACAGCGGGGTCGATATCGCCGCACCTGGTTCCCATCATAGCCCCCTCAAGAGGCGTAAGCCCCATAGAGGTATCAACAGATACGCCGTTTTTAATAGCTGTATGAGAAACACCATTACCTATGTGCATGGTTATTATGTTGCAGTCTTTCGCATCTTTCCCCAGAAGAACCGCGGCACGCTTAGAAACATACAAGTGGCTTGTACCGTGGAACCCGTAACGTCTCACTCCATAATCCTCATACCACTCGTAAGGCACAGGATAGATATATGCTGCCTGCGGCATGGTCTGATGGAAAGCTGTGTCGAATATCGCCACGTGAGGAACATTCGGCATAACTTTCTGGGCAGCTCTGATACCTGCCAGGTTGGGCGGGTTATGCAGAGGTGCGAGGTGTTGTACATCTTCTATTGTTTTGATAATTTCTGGTGTGAGTAAAACAGAACTTGCGAACTTGTCACCGCCGTGAACCACCCTGTGTCCCACAGCAGATATCTGCTCCATACTGTCCATAACTTTGTATTCACCGGTTGTAAGAGTTCTGACGATCAGGCTGACGGCAGTGGCGTGGTCGTGACATTCGTATTCATCTCTGAATGTGTTCTTGCCGTCCGCCTCATGCACAATGAATGAATCACCGATACCGATCCTTTCAACCACCCCTTTAGCTATTACTCTTCTATTTTCCCAATCGTAAAGCTGGTATTTAACTGATGAACTTCCGCAGTTCAGAGCTAATATATCCATCCAAAATCCTCCTAGTCAGCCTGAACAGCCGTTATAGCCGCTACGTTGACTATGTCCATATATTTACATCCTCGTGAGAGGTCATTAACCGGTTTAGCGAGCCCCTGAATAACGGGTCCTATAGCTTCTGCACCTGCAAGGCGCTCAACAAGCTTATACCCGATATTGCCCGCATCAAGTGTCGGAAAGACTAGTACATTTGCTTTCCCCGCCACATCGCTCCCGGGAGCCTTCTTAGCACCCACGGCTTCCAGAAGAGCTGCATCAGCCTGAAGCTCACCGTCAACAGAAAGTTCCGGCGCAAGCTCTTTTGCAGCTTTCACCGCTTCACGAACCTTTTCAACATCATCATGCTCCGCAGAACCTTTCGTAGAGAATGAGAGCATCGCAACCTTCGGCTCAACCTCAAGAAATGACTTACAGCTTGCCGCTGCCGCAACAGCAATCTCTCCCAATGTTTTAGCATCAGGATTAGGATTTACAGCACAGTCAGCAAAAACCACTGCACCATCTTCTCCAAATTCTGGTTTAGGAAGAACCATTATGAAACAGCTGGAAACTGTCTTCATCCCAGGTTTTGTACCTATGATGCGGATTGCAGCCCGGAGCACATCTCCTGTTGTATGGCAGGCACCGGTAACAGCACCGTCAGCGATCCCCTTCTGCACCAGCATAGCCCCGAAATAAAGAACATCCTTCATGCTCTCCAGAGCTTCTTCCTTTGTAAGCCCTTTTGCTTTTCTGCTTTCATAGTATGTATTTGTAAAATCTTCCAGATATTCACTTTTTTCCGGATCGATGATCTCACATCGAACCTCATACCCTTTAGATTCAAACGCCTTTCTGATTTGCACATCATTACCGAGGAGTATAATTTTGCATAGTCCGTTTTCGGCTATTGCGTTTGCAGCGTCGACTGTTCTTTCGTCTTCCCCCTCAGGGAGAACGATCGTCTTGTTTCTGGACTTCGCTATATTCCAGAACTTTTCCATAAGAGACATAGAAAACCTCCGATTAAATGTTGCATTTATGTTTTACAACTAATTATCAAAAAACTCAATAATAAAATAATTTTATTCTATTGCTGATGTTCTCTCTTTCCTTCCTATTACAAATCATTAACCAAGTAATCAACCAGTGTTAGGAAATTTCCCATAATCTTTCATAAGCCTTTCTAAAACAAGTTTATAATCGTAATATAAATCATCAATAATTAAACAAATATTGAACTTACATTGCTTAAAATCGTTTTTATATTTAAAATGTCATATATTATGGGTAAATCAGTTTTTTATTGTAACACAGAAATTAATTCTGACATATACACAGCTTTCTCCTGGCACGAACGTGAGGGTGCTCTGCAACGCCTCACCCCGCCATGGGAGCCACTTGAAGTTATAGAAAAAAATATTGGAATTAATATCGGAGCTTCAGTTAAACTTAAGGTTAAAGCGGGTTTTATTAGCACGCCGTGGCACGCTGAACATGTCGAATACAATAAAGACCAGTTTTTTAAGGACATACAGACAAAAGGTCCTTTCTCAAAATGGGAGCACTCCCACTATTTTAAGACTCTGAATGGGAAAACTTTAATAATAGATGAAATTGAATATCAATTGCCGATGCATAACATTTCTAAATATTTTGCTGGCTCTGTCATAAAAAAGAAACTCCGCAGAATGTTTGCGTACAGACAGGCTGTTTCTAAAAACGACATTGAAACTCTCAGCAGCTACAAGCCGGCGCCGAAAACAATCGTAGTATCGGGAGCCACGGGTGTTGTGGGGTCAAACCTCATCCCATATCTACAGACCCAAGGGCATAAAACCATAAGAATGCTCCGCAACGAAAAACAACTCTGTATTGGTGACGTATGCTGGAACCCGTACGCCGAAACGATGAACGAATCCTTTGAACACGCCGACGTTATAATACACCTCGCCGGTGAGCCCATAGGCAATGCAAACTGGACAAATAAAAAGAAGCTTTCGATAGTGGACAGCAGGGTCAGAAGCACAAGCCTCCTTGCAAAAACAATATCAAATATGGAAAAACCTCCTAAACTGCTTATATGTGCATCTGCTATCGGCTATTACGGTGACAGAGGCGACGAGATTCTCACAGAAGAATCCGGCACAGGAAAGGGTTTTATATCTCATGTTTGCTACCACTGGGAAAAGGCTGCAAAAGCAGCAGAGGAGAAAGGGATACGAGTTGTCTATCTCCGCATAGGAGTTGCCTTGTCTCCGCAGGGGGGCGCTCTGGAGCGTACATACAAACCAACAGCTTTTGGGCTGGGGACAGTAATAGGCTCCGGCAGGCAGTACCTGAGCTGGGTAAGCATGGACGACGTGCTCTATGCGATCACACATATAATAGAAAATGATAACATCAAGGGAGCAGTCAACCTCACCGCTCCTAACCCTGTACGATGGAAGGACTATGCCGACACTCTTGCACATGTGATGGACAGACCGCGTTTTCTGCGTGTGCCTGAATGGCTTATAAAAACAGTCTATGGACAGATGGGGAGAGAAGTTCTGCTCGCCAGTGCAAATGTCCAGCCGAAAAAGCTGCTTGAAAGCGGTTTTACATTCAGATACCCTATATTAGAAGATGCATTACGGCATCAGCTAGGGAGAACAAAATGAGTATAGCTCTGCGCATAACATTTATGCTTACAATGACTATCGCCCTTTCTTTCGGTTTTATGCATCACTTCATAGCTGATTACAACTTTGAGAGGCTGCACATTTTCCTGTTCAATCTATGCACAGGCGGCACCATAATCTTATATTTTACAATGGATAAGGGCAAAATGACAAAACGTCTGTATGCTTTTTTCCTGCTTTCTTTCGTTTATGCTTTTCTTGCTTTCTTTGAGTATTACGCCCTTGCGATAGCAATATCGCTTATTCTTTTCGGGATAGTGGAATCCGTACGAAATATAAAATTCAGCTTTTTCCCATGGGACTTTTTCACCAGAAAGGTTCCCACAGCACAGAAATTCCACCACGCATCACTACTGTGCCTTTCCATAGGTCTTCTGATTTCTATATCTGCAATAGTTAACCAGGAATATTACACATTCATACACTCTGAAAAACTCACCCTGAACACGTTTTTTCTGGGGTTTTCATTTCCGGTTTCACTCATATCCCTCAGCGTGATGTTCACCACAATGCACAAAGCACCAAACACCGTATATCGCGACATGAAAGTTATCAGCTTCTGGACTATCACTATGGGGGTAATAGTTTTTTTCGTTTTTATACTTTTTGAGGCAATTTATCTTGAGCTGGCAATATCTGTAATGCTCTTCATATCTGTGTCATGCGTTTTATACCTTTACATACGGCTCGGCATAAAAGAGCAGCAGAAAGCATATCTGACATCAGGGATCGTCTTTCTGCTTATGACATCTGTAACCGGTGTTCTCTACATACTGATTTACGCATACGGATACACTGACCCTTTTTACAGAGATCTTACAATAACATACCACAGGACACTCGCCCTGTACGGCTGGAACATAAGCGGACTGGCGGTAATATGCAGATTTAAAGACTTCCCTATTATGCTGCATTCTGGTCCGGCAATTGCCCTGCACTGGCTGATAGTTGCACTGCTGGCTCCTATGGCTTTCTTTAACGTATCTTTTGTAATACCGACACTGATTGCATACCTGATATTCCTGTTTGCAGTCTTCTTTTCAAAAGGGAACTACAGGATCAAGAATTTCTGACATGAGGAGCACGAATGTTTATTAGAGGAGCATTAATACTACTTCTTTATTTGGTTTCTGCTGCAGGGCACTGTTTCGATGCGCCCGATATTTATACTATCAGCGAATATTTTAAAAAATATCCTCAACAGAAAGCTGTTTCTGAGCAGTTCTCTAATATCGTGTCTGATGATGGCAAACCTATTAGATTCCGCCAGCAAAAGCCTGTCAGGATAGCTGTTGTTTACCCTGCAATACAAAACTCCAGCTATTGGCACGACAGTGTTAAGGCTATGGGAGAAAGACTCAACGAGCTTGGAATCCGATATGAACTGCTCAAATACTACAGTAAACCATCCGGTGATTATCGCCTTCAGGCGCTACAGCTCACAAAAGCAGCTAGTAACGATGTAGACTATCTTGCCGTATCAGCGGACAGCAACAGCATACGAAGGCTTATGGATGGCATTCTTGCGAAAGGCAAACCGAAGGTCATCATACAAAACCTGACAACACCTCTGAAAAAATGGGATAATTATCAGCCTTTCATGTATGTCGGGTTTGACCACTTGCAGGGGGCTAGGATGTTGTCCGAACATTACAGCTACATTTACCCAAAGGGTGGAAAGTATGTTATGCTATATGGTTCCAAAGGGGCAGTAAGCTCCCAGAGAGGCGGCGGTTTTGAAAAGTACAGCCTTGCAAAAGGGCTGATCCCCGCTGCAAAATTCTATACAGACTTTGACCCGGACAAAACCTATAAGGCGGCGGCATCTGCTCTGTCCAGATTTGACGATCTGTCATTCTTCTATGCATGTTCCACGGACATAGCACTGGGCGCTTTAAAAGCTGTAGAAGATGCAGGGCGCACAGGTCAGGTTCTCGTGAGTGGCTGGGGCGGCACTGCGGCAGAGCTGGATCTTATCAAAAGAAGAAAACTTGATTTTACCGTTATGCGCATGAATGATGACAACGGCATAGCAATAGCTGAAGCGATACGCCTTGACATGGAAGGAACACCTGAACAGGTTCCACAAATATTCAGCGGAAAATTTGTAATGGTAACAAATTCAATGTCCACAGAGATGATAGACAACCTTAGAGCGAGGGCACTAAGATACTCAGACAAATAAACAAGACCTATGGTCTAAGACTTTCTTATTTTCTCAAGTTTCGCATCTTTGAAATAGTAAATTTTGGATAGAATGCCTTACCATTTCTTGAATCCCAGTTAATTTATCCATAAAAAATGCGAATGTTTCTTTTGCACCATCAATTATCGATAATAGTTGGTTTATGAATTTTTCCATAAACGCCAGAATGTTCAGTTCTTCAACTTCATAACGTAAACCCTCATACAGACTGCCTTTGTGACGGAAATCACCATTTATCCGTTCCATATAGCTCAGAATGATAAACCTAACGAGTGACAGTGTCAGGAAGCAAATGTTAGCCTCAAAGCTTCTGGATTGATTTTTCCCAAAGAAGAGCTTGCTCTTAGCTTCTTTAAACAGTACTTCCACCGCCCATCGTTGCCCATAGGTTTCAATTATTTTTGCCGATGTCAAAGAGGTATCCGTTGACAGCAGAATAATAGGCTTCTTCGATTTACTTTTCTCTGATGGCTGACAGAAGACAAGCTTAACAAGAGTTTCACCGAAAAAAGCATTAGTGGATGATACAAATACCCTGTCTTTACCAATAGTAACTGTTTCTTTCTTTAAAGCTGGAACAACGCATTCCCATAAGCGTTTGGTTGAGTATACCTTGCCATTTAATACAACAGTTAATGTCGGTGTAGTTTTAAGCATGGCAATCACGTCATAGCCTATCTCATGAAAGATTGATGAAACAAGCTTCGGCGTACAGTACCAGCTGTCAAACAGAACCGCTCCTGCATCCAGCCCTTTCTGTTTCGCCCGTTTGAGCATTTCTTTTACCAGTGTTGGTTTGTCTTTTACTGCTTCCTGTCTACGATGCCACGCCAGCATCCGCTTATCCATTTCAGTCTCTGTCGATTGGTTGAATACTTTTCTGCTGCTCCGCTGCAAAGCAAAATCTACAGGAACAAATGACGAACGATCACTCCAGCCAAGTACAACAGCACTGAAGCCTTTCACGCTTTTACCTTTGCTATGGTCAAACACCCAGGAGACTTCTTCAATCTTCTTACCGGCTTTCGGAATCACTGTGTCATCAATGACAAGAACACGCTGTTGCCAGCTGCTGAATGATTTAAAATGCTTGATCACCCTTAACGATATATCCATCATAAAACGTCGCCAATTGATACTTGTACGTGTACTTAAACGATAAAAAACATCTTTACCGCCTAAATCGAATAAGCTATTCCGGCAGTGGGAAACAAAATGGTGAACGCTTTTGCCGAGAAACGTCAGAAAAACCAAGGCAATAAGAACAGAAAACGGTTCAACGCCCTGATTCTTTGAGATACCGCACCTATAGGCAATTGTACGCAGCTGCAGAGCCCTTATTACTCGGAATATCTCAAATTCTTTCCATAATGCCGCTTGAACTTCGGTTTGTATTGATTTATTCTCAAACATAGAAAAAGTCTCCTAGATGTAATTGTTCTTCGAAAATCAATATACCATTTATGTGAGACTTTTTCTATTATTATATTAACTATAACAATAAGTTAGCGCAAAGATACGAGATGCGAAACTTGAGTTATTTTTTTATACTGGCAATAGTAATAATGTCCGTGGCACTCTCTGCGCCTATGTTCCTCATGGGTGATAAATTCACCCGTAAATCATTTATGAATAAAACGACAGAAATCATTAAAATGAACTCCCGCATAGCAACTATGATTCTGGACAAAAAATCTGCCATACTAACCAACACTATTGATGATATCGAGTACGTTTTTGCCGATGTAGTAAGAGCATACACCCAGGGAGACATTGAAACCTTCGAAGCAGAAATAATGGAAATATATGATCATTCTTTTGCAAAAGATATCGACATATTCTTTTTCCAGTCTGCTGACGGAAAGTATCTTTTTGACGCCAGCACGCCTTTCTACGATACCAGCCACATCGTAGACTACATGACAGCAAACGGACGTTTCCTCCGTGAAGGGATACGGGTAATACAGTCTGAGTCAAGCAGCGGGATATTAGTCGCTCTCTCAGGATCTGCAAAAGTCATCAGTAGGAAAACAGGGGAATTAGCCGGATATCTATACACAGGGATAGTCCTGAACAGTGCATCTGAAATAATAGAAGAGATAATGCAGGCAACAGACATATCCGAAGCGGCATTAGTATACGGAGACAGCATAATAGCTGGTAATATAAAACGCTCAGAAAAGCAAATTATCCAAACATGCTACAATGCTAACAGCGTGAATTTCACCAGCGAAGAGGTTTCATTCTGCTCTGATATAAGGCTGGGAGCCGGAGGAGTAGACTTAAAGTTCTACCAGAATCTCCCCGACCATTTCATAGAAAATGTAAAAAAACAAAATATTAAAATGGGCTACATTGCTATGCTCATAGTCTTTATTATCACAATTGTCATGGGATATCTGATCAATATAATTACAGTAAAATCACTCTATAAGCTTGTTGACTACACAAAAGCAATTATGTCCGGAAACAAAAATATTCAGTTCAAAAAATCCATAATCTCAGAGTTTAACCTTCTTGCCGGTTCAATAGCAGATGTCAACTATGACCTGACAGAGGCTCAGGCATATATGAAAAAGCTGATCAACAATGCAGCGGCACCGATAGCAACCTGGGACAGAAACGGAAATATTACGCTTTTCAACAATGCACTGGAGAAACTGTCAGGGTATGACAGCTCGAACATGCTTGGAAAACACCTCAGCCACATATACAATATCTTCCCCCACGCAAAGGTCGCACTGGAGAACAACGATACTGATGTATCAAGCTCGGCACAGTTTGAATCTGCCTTAACACACAGGGAGTCCGGCGAAAACAGCTATATTCTGTGGAATATTACAGATATTTTCAGTGACACTAAATATGCCGGCACAATTCTCCAGGGGATAGATATCACAGAAATCAAAAATGCAGAGGAAAAAACTTTGCTCGCATCAAAAGTTTTTGACAATACTCTCGACGGAATAATGATTGTAAAAAAAGACGGAGAAATTGTTTCGTGCAACAAAGCCTTCTCGTCTACCACTGGCTACAGCGAGGAAGAAATTATAGGCAAAAATGCCAGAATGTTCCGCCCGGGTATTCATCCTGACTATTTTTACGAAGACCTCTGGAAAAACCTTTTTAAATACGGCAAATGGGACGGAGAAGTCTGGCAGAAAAAAAAGGACGGCGAAATATTCCCCACACTGATGAGCTGCTCAAGCATAAGAAATAGCGAGGGCGAAATTACAGAATTCATCAGCGTTCTGCACGACATAACCGAACAAAAAAGGTATGAAGAGCAAATTAAATATCAGGCAACACACGATAGTCTCACCGGACTGCCAAACAGAATATATTTCACAGATAAGCTTGCCGAACAGATACCTAAGAACCACCTTCCTTCGTGCATAGGAATAATGTTTCTCGATCTAGATAGGTTTAAAAATCTGAACGACACACTGGGACATACAACAGGTGACAAGGTCTTGGAGATTATTGCAGAAAGGATAAGAAATACTGTCCACGGTCCGGATATGGCGGCGAGATTCAGCGGAGATGAATTTACTGTATTTTTCACAGGGGTAAAAAATCAGGATGCATTAATTGAAATGGTCAAGAATGTTACTAAAAGAATCTCTGAGCCTCTTCACATTCAAGGCTATGAGCTTTTCATACAGACCAGTGCCGGCATATCAGTCTACCCTGATAACGGGCTGACAGCCTCTGAACTAATAAAAAATGCCGAAATAGCAATGTATCAGGCAAAACAAACGGGGAAAAACAATATACAACTATACACCGATGGCCTTGATGAAACTATCCGAGACAGATTTATCATGGAGTCCAAACTGAACAGAGCTATAGAAAACGATGAATTTTCTCTCCATTACCAACCTAAAATTGACCTCGCCACAGATTCTGTAATGGGCATGGAGGCACTGCTGCGATGGCACAACCCTGAGCTTGGCTTTATCCCTCCGGACAAATTCATCCCGCTGTCAGAAGATAGCGGGCTTATACTTCCTATAGGCGAATGGGTTATGAAAAGGGCACTCTCTGACACAGCAAAGCTGCATAAAGAAGGCTTTGCAGATCTTAAGATTGCCATAAATCTCAGCCTGCGCCAGTTCATGAAAAAAGGACTGGTGGAGTTTGTAGAAAAGTCAATTGAAACAGCAGGACTAAATAACCGAAATGTCGAATTTGAAATAACTGAAAATATCTTTACTGAAGATTTATCCACAATATCCAGAATAATGAACGAAATCAGTAATCTTAATATAAAGTTTGCCATTGATGACTTCGGAACGGGCTACAGCTCAATAGGCTATCTTAAAAAAATGCCGATCAGCACATTAAAGATAGACAGAAGCTACATAAGCAAAATTGATTCTGACACTGATAGTGAGTCTATAGTCTCTTCTGTAATACTCATGTCAAAGAGCCTTGGGCTGAATGTTGTGGCTGAGGGTGCGGAGACAGAATCACAGGTTAATATGCTGAAAGATATGGGGTGCAGCATCGTTCAGGGCTACTACTACGGCAAGCCGATGCCTTACGACGAGTTCCTTGAGTTCGTACGAAACTGGAAATAATCACCCTTGCCAACAGTTTGCATAAGAGCTATTATCAAATCCTTATTTTCAGAGAGGTTATTCACTTGGCAATCGGTATCTTCGACTCCGGAGTCGGCGGACTAACTGTTTACAAAACTATAAGCGAGCACTTTCCAGAACTCGACATGCACTATCTGGGCGATACAGCCCGTGTCCCATACGGAAGCAGATCACAGGAGACAGTCATAAACTACAGTCTTCAGTGTGCCGGCTTTCTAGTGGACAACTTCGACATTGATACTATTATTGTTGCATGCAACACAGCATCATCATATGCCATAGACCATATCAGAAAAAAATTCAAAGTGAACGTCATAGGGGTTGTTGAGCCAGGTTCATATAGCGCCCTTCAGGTAACAGAAAATAATAAGATAGGCGTCATAGGCACACGCGCCACAGTACGAAGCGGTTCATATGTGAAAGCGCTGAAAGCCATACGCAGTGACGTAGAGATTACGCAAACAGCATGTCCTCTGTTTGTTCCCATAGTGGAAGAGATGCTTGTGGATACAGACATTGCTGACATGGTGGTCAGGCACTATCTGGACAACATGATGACAACGGGTGCAGATACACTCATTCTCGGATGCACTCACTACCCTCTTCTAAAGAATGTTATAGCGAAGTTCTACCCCGACATAAAGATAGTTGACAGCTCCGAAGCAATTATAGACTGCATCAACGAACTCAAACTAAATGTAAACCAGCACAGTAAAAGAGAGATATACCTGACGGACGAGTCCCCTGCATTTGAAACCCTTAAAAACATACTTGCCGGCGGAATTACCGCAAAGAAAGCTGTCCTGAAACCTTAAAGGTACCCGCGGCACATTTCTCCCAGACGTTCGATACCTCTTTCGATGCGCTCATCAAGGGGGAAGCCGCAATTTATCCTCATGCAGTTTGTATAACGCTCCTGAGAACTGAATATACCGCCCGGTGTAAAAGATATATTCTCCTCCACGGCTTTCATAAATATCTCATCTGTATTAACCTGATCAGGCAGCTCCACCCAGAGTACAAAACCGCCCTGAGGGTCGGACACCTTTGTGCCTTCCGGAAAGTATTTAAAAATTTTCATTTTATAGTTTTCCACCTGATTCTTAATAGCATTATTCATTCTGCGCAGATGTCTCGGATACTTTCCTGATGCCAGATAGTGTGCAATGGTGAGCTGGTTTATTTCGTTAGTAGCAAGAGAGCTGGCTATCTTCTGCCTGAGTATATCATCAAAATATTTCCCCGCTTCTATCCACCCGATGCGCATCCCCGAGCTGAGAGTTTTGGAAAATGAAGAGATGTGTATAACATTCCCCTCTTTATCATATTTCTTAAGGTTGCTCCCTCTCTTGCCGTTAAATGCAAAATCACCGTTTATATCGTCTTCGATCACAGGAACGTTGTATCTTGTACAGATTTCAACTATCTCTTTTTTAACTTCTTCCGGATAGGTGTGCCCTAGTGGATTGCCGAAATTCGGCTGCGTGAGAAACGCCTTAACTCCATATTTTTTAACTGCCTGATAGAAATCATCCAGATCAATACCCCATTCCGGACAGGTCGGAAGCTCCATAGCAAACACCTTGCTCGTCTCAAGCAGATGCATAAAGCCGAAATAACTGGGTGATTCCATAAGGATAAGATCCCCCGGGCTTGTCAGAGCACGCAAAGCGAGGGACATCCCTTCCGAAGCACCGTTTGTAACGATTATGTTATCAGAGTGAACATCGTTGCCGTTCATATTCATATAATACGCAAGCTGCTGACGAAAAAACTTATCCCCCTGAGTATCGCCGTATTCAAGGTTAGTTGTCCTTTCCATGTTCAGAACTCTTTTCATTATCCCCAGAAGCTCCTTATGAGGCAGGAGGTCAGCGGATGGTATCGCACACCCTAAAGGGATAATATCGGGATCCATCATGTCATGAAGCACTTTCTGTATATGTTCGCTCTTCGTAACACGTACGGGTTTTTTGCTTGGGGTTGTTCTGCTTATCTGCTCTCTCGGCTTAAGGCTCCCCTTTGAAACATAAAAACCAGACTGAGGCTTAGCCTCCAGTATCCCCACAGACTCCAGTTCCATATATGCCTGCATAACAGTTGAGATGCTAACCGACTGGTCTTCACTCATCCTTCGGAGAGAAGGCACCTTATCCCCCGGGTTAAGAAGTTCATTTTTGACCATATTAACAATAACATCCATCACCTGACGGAACTTATAATTCTGCTTAAGTTTTGTCATATCACCCTCAACTGTTATGGTAACATTTCCTGTTTTCTGTATCTGTTATGGTAACTGTTTACTGAATATATTACAATCATAAATCAAATGAGGGTAACAGTGTGACACAGAAAAACGTGGAGCAGCTTAAAAGATTTCAGACAATGTCCATCGAAAGCCATGAGTTTGCAAGTATATCATGTACTGAGGGCAAGCTATGGATCACAGCAGGTCACGGTTTTGGTGATATTGTCCTGCAGAAAGGGCAAGACATCAGCCTGATAACAAAAGATAAAATTGTACTTGAAGCTTTGGAAGATGCCGCTGTCAGTTTTGCTTTTACTCTCAGAAAAGATATTCCGGGCGAAATGGCACATTAGGCGATTACAAAAAGGCTAATGCTATAGTCTTTTTGTTCTTTTAGATTAGGTTCATCAAACGTAATGCTTTGGGCACAGTCTTAAGATCGCCTCTTCGGGCTGTTGAGGCTCTGCAAAATACTGTGCCCAACACCAATTCATGCTATAATTCCAGTAAAAAGGGATACTGGATGGACAACCTTATAACACTTCTTAAAGATGCACAAACATGCCTTTTCCTCACCAGTGCAGGCATGAGCGCTGATTCCGGCATACCAACCTTTCGCGACCGTGACGGCTATTGGCGCAACTTCCCCATTTTCAAAGAGAAGGGACTGCACCCGCAGGAACTTGCCTCCCCCCACTCTTTCCGCACTCAGGCACACCACAGCTGGGCATTTTACGAATGGCGTAGACGAAACGCACGCGAAAACACTCCGCACATAGGCTATGAGATAATAAATGACATGCTGAATAATTATTTTAAAAACGCCTTTGTGCATACAACCAACACAGACGGCTACCACCTTATATCCGGTCTGGACGAATCAAAAGTTATGGAAGTGCATGGCTCTATCTGGCGAATACAGTGCATGAACGGAAACGGATGCCGTTTTATGTATGAACAAAACGATCAGGTACCTTTATGCGAACTGGACTACGAAACAATGTCCGCATCAGACATGCCCCTCTGCCCGCACTGCTCCTCTCTCCTCCGTCCGAATGTTTTAATGTTCGGCGACTGGGAGTATGTTGAGCACCTGCACCAATACAATAATTACAGGCAGTTTTTAGACGAAGTACATATACCGGATCTTATATTCCTAGTAGGCTCAAGCAGCGAGATCCCCACCAATGACTACATAGCAAAATCTTTGCAGTCCCACGGAGCAAAAGTTATTACTATAAACCCCGACCCTGACTCTACCAGAGTTTGCAGACCTGATATATATATTCAGCAGGGGGCAGCAAAAGCCTTCGGCGTTATCCGTGATGCCCTTGATCAGATAAGATGATTTCTATAAATAACCAGACCAAAAAGTCCTTGACACAAAAAGGATGAATTCTTATTCTATCATTGTTAGCACTCAACCCCTCCGAGTGCTAATAACTAAAAAAGATATACTCCACAACAAAAATACGATGGAGATATCTGACTGCAAAAAGCAGTATTGCCCGTCTCCTGCAACTGAAAACGGAATTAAATGCAGGGTTTAACATGAGGTAACTGTGAGTTTTCTTAACGAAAGAGAGGAAATCGTCCTTAAAACAATTATTGAGGAGTTTGTGCAGAGCAACGAGCCTGTCGGTTCACGTTTTATTTCCAAAACAGGACCGCTTAAGCTTGGACCTGCGTCCATACGAAACATTATGAGCGACCTTGAAGACAAGGGATTCATAATGCAGCCGCACACATCCTCCGGACGTGTCCCCTCTGACGAAGGATACAGATACTACATAGACAAGCTTGTAACATTTGATGCGGATAAAGAATCGATAATAAGCAGCCTGAGAGCAGACTGCGGCGCAGATAACATCAACGGTGTGCTTAAGAAGATCAGCGACAGCCTCGGCAAACTGACAAGCTCAGTAGGGTTTGTTATATCACCGAAACTGAACACTATGCTGCTGAAACACATAGAGTTTGTACGGCTGAGTTCAATAACCGTACTTGCTGTGATAGTTGCGCGTACAGGCATAGTGCATAACGTTATGATAGAGGTTCCGACGACAACCACAGAGTCAGACTTAGTACAGGTGAGCAACTACCTTAACGCTCACTTTGAAAACAAAAGCCTGATGGAAGTTAAGTCCGAAATAGTAGAAGAGATGAAAGACGATAAGCGGACGATGGATCATCTTTTTCAGAACGTATCATCCATGGCTGAAGCCGTATTTGCCAAAAGCAGCGGCGACTCGGATATTTTTATGAGCAGTGCATCCGGCATACTTGACTTACCGGAATTCAGCGATGTATCCAGACTTAAAGGGCTGCTCGGAACTTTTGAAGAGAAGAAATTTATCTTTGACATTCTGGACAAATGCCAGAACGAAAAAGGTGTAAATATATTTGTCGGAACAGAGATAGGAAGAGAGGAGATATCCGAACTGGGGCTTGTGACAAAAACATACTCCAGAGGGGGAAATGTTGTCGGGATGCTCGGCATCATTGGACCAAAAAGGATGAGATACTCTGACGTGATCTCTGTCGTGGACTGCTCTGCGGAGATAGTCACTGACATTCTAGGGAAATTTTTAGAGAGCAAGTGAGGAAATAGATGGAAGAGATTAAGGACGAAAAGGGACAAAATCCCGAAGACGAAAACTCTGAATCTGCGGAAACGGAAGAGAAAGACGAGATAACTGTTCTTCAGGAACAGAACATGCGCCTTCTTGAGCAGCTTAATGAGGCGAAAGAGAATGAGCTTCGCACCATAGCAGATCTGGAGAATGTCCGTAAAAGACTGGTCAAGGAATTTGATGATAAACTCAAATTTTCCAACCAGAACCTTATTGCAGGGCTTTTCCCTGTTATGGACAACTTCGAGACCTCTCTGGATCATATCAACCCTGATAACCCAGTGGAATCACTGAAACAGGGGGTGGAGCTTACGCTTAAGCAGATGCGTGAAGTTCTGGAGAAGAACGGTCTGGAGGAGATAGAGCTGAACATCGGCGACGAGTTCAACCCGCTCTATCACGAAGCGCTTATGGTAGACAATGACGACAATTATAAAAACAACGCAGTGCTGATGATACTGCAAAAGGGTTACAAACTGCACGGCAGGGTTGTCCGCCCTTCAAAAGTTAAAGTGAATAAGAAAAGTTAATGATCTGCAGTAAGCAGAAAATTTCTGGATATTAGTAAAAAACATAGATAAAAGGAGATAATTTTATGGCTACTAAATCTCAAAAAGTTATAGGTATCGACCTTGGTACTACAAACTCCTGTGTAAGCGTTATGGAGGGTGGTAAACCAAAGGTTATCGCGAACTCTGAGGGAACACTTACCACTCCTTCAGTTGTTGCATTCACTGACACAGACAAACTTGTCGGTCAGCTTGCAAAACGTCAGGCTATCACAAACCCTGAAAATACCATCTTTTCCATCAAAAGACTGATCGGTAGAAAAGTTGACGGTCCTCAGGTTAAAAAAGCCAAAGACATCCTCCCCTACAAAATCGTTCCCTCAGACAATCAGGACGCATGGGTTGAGGTAAAAGGTAAAAAATACGCTCCGCAGGAGATATCAGCAATGATCCTTCAGAAGCTGAAATCCACTGCCGAGGACTATCTTGGTGAAACAGTTACTGAAGCTGTTATCACTGTTCCTGCTTACTTTAACGACGCACAGCGTCAGGCTACTAAAGATGCCGGTAAGATCGCCGGACTGAATGTTCAGCGTATCATAAACGAGCCTACAGCCGCTGCACTCGCATATGGTCTGGACAAAAAGAATGATGAGAAAATCGCTGTATACGACCTTGGGGGCGGTACATTCGATATATCCATCCTTGAGCTCGGCGACGGGGTATTTGAGGTTAAATCCACTAACGGTGACACATTCCTTGGTGGTGACGACTTTGATATGCGCGTTGTTGAATGGCTTATTGGCGAGTTCAAAAAAGAGAACGGCATTGATCTTAAAAATGACAAAATGGCTCTTCAGCGTCTTAAAGAAGCTGCTGAAAAAGCTAAACACGAGCTTTCAAGTGCGGGCGAAACAGAGATCAACCTTCCGTTCATCACAGCAGATGCATCCGGTCCTAAACACCTTGTGGTAAAACTTTCCAGAAGCAAATTTGAGTCACTTGTCGGCGACCTTGTGGAAAGTTCTCTTGAGCCTTGCAAAAAAGCACTGAAAGACGCAGGTGTAGCCGCAAGCGAGATTCAGGAAGTTATCCTTGTAGGTGGTATGACAAGAATGCCTCTCGTACAGAAACGTGTTAAAGAATTCTTCGGTAAAGAACCTCATAAAGGTATTAATCCTGATGAAGTGGTTGCTGTCGGTGCTGCTATTCAGGGTGCTGTTCTTGCCGGCGACGTGAAAGACGTACTCCTTCTGGACGTTACACCTCTTTCCCTCGGTATAGAAACACTCGGCGGTGTAATGACAAAAGTCATTACAAGAAACACAACTATCCCTGCACGTCAGTCTCAGGTGTTTACAACTGCTGCTGACAACCAGACATCTGTTACTATCAGTGTCCTTCAGGGTGAACGTGAAATGTCTGCTGACAACAAATCAATCGGACGTTTCGACCTTGTGGGTATCCCCGCTGCACCACGCGGTATTCCTCAGATCGAAGTTACTTTCGACATAGATGCAAACGGTATTCTCCATGTTTCCGCTAAAGATCAGGGAACAGGCAAAGAACAGTCCATCCGCATCACCCCTACAAGCGGTCTCTCTGATGAAGAGATTGATCAAATGGTAAAAGATGCAGAAGTGAACGCTGAGGCAGATAAGAAGAAAAAAGAGCTTGTGGAAGTTAAAAACCAAGCCGACACACTTATCTACTCAACAGATAAATCTCTGACAGAGCATGGTGACAAAGTTGACGAAGCAACTAAAAAATCTATCGAAGAAGCACTTCAGGAACTTAAAGATGCCAACACAGGCGAAGATCCGGAAGTTATCAAAGCAGCTATAGATAAGCTGACTCAGTCTGCTCACAAACTAGCAGAAGAGATATATAAAACTGCTCAGGCTGAAAATGCTGCAAACGCTGAAGGCGGAGCAGATGCCGGTGCTGACTCCGGCGAAGAAAAACCTGCTGACGACGTAGTCGATGCAGAATTCGAAGAAGTAAAGGACGAAGACAAAAAATAATCCTTTAAATCATAGATTTTGTGGGCGGTGTATCCTTTTACATCGCCCTTTTTCTTGAAATTTAATCCAGGTGGGCTATACTCGCCACTGCTGAAATATGCAGAAAGGGTAGACTGCCCTTCTCGACTAGCTTTCAAAACTACGGGGAAATATAAATGTCCAAAGATTATTACGAATCACTCGGCGTTAAAAGAAACGCCACAGAAGCAGAACTTAAAAAAGCATACCGCAAACTCGCAATGCAATACCACCCGGACAGAAATCCTGGGGACAAAGCCGCCGAAGAGAAATTTCGTGAAATAAACGAAGCTTATCAAGTACTTTCAGATGGTACAAAACGCGCACAATATGACCAGTACGGTCGTGTTTTTGACGAAAACGGCGGATTCAGCAGTAGCGGAGGCGGAGGCAACTTCGGCGGGGAAACCATTTTTGAAGAATTCTTCGGTGATGTCTTTGGCGACTTTTTCGGCACAACCGGCAACACTAAACGCAAACGCAGACCCCAGAAAGGTCAGAGCATCCAGTATGATATGGACATAACATTCATGGAGGCAGCATTCGGTGTCGAAAAAGAGATTGAGATTCCAAAAACAGAAAATTGTAAACGATGTGACGGTTCCGGTGCAGAACCAGGAGCAATGGAAACATGCCCGACATGTAACGGTTCCGGTACTGTTCAGCGCAGGCAGGGACTTTTTGCTATAAGCACACCTTGCTCAAACTGCGGGGGAACAGGGCAGGTAATCAAAGAAGTATGTACCGAGTGCAAAGGTGCAGGTACACATAGGGTAAAAAGTAAAATTAATCTCAAGATACCAGCAGGAATTGAAAGTGGCATGACACTGCGGGTGACCGGTAAAGGGAACGCAGGGATGAACGGAGGTCCTTCAGGGGATCTTTATGTCGAGATAAACGTTATAGAGCATGACTTCTTCCGCAGAGACGGACGAGACATATTTGTAGAGCTTCCAATATCCTTTGTGGATGCAGTGCTTGGAAAAGAGCTGGAGATATCCACGCTGGAAGGCAAAGAAAAACTCGAAATCAAAGCCGGAACACAACCGGGCGACAGAATCGTACTCAAAGGGAAAGGCCTGCCGGATGTTCAGGGCTACGGTATAGGGAATATGAACATAGACATAAAAGTTCTGTTACCTACTAAGCTTACTAAGGAGCAGAAGGAACTTTTACAGAAATTTGACGGTGCCACCACTGATGATAATTATTCAACTCACAAAACTATATGGGACAAAATGAAAAACTTCTTCAGCTAGGCAGCCGGCATTAAGTTAATATATTTTTAATTATAATCAGCATCCCAAGTGAAAGGGTGAGCAGACCAACTATCTTTTTTGAGCTTTTCCTCTTTCATCTTCTAATATATTTAGAGACTGTAAATCTGAACTTCTCAGGTTACAGTCATGGTCTGACGTTATGTCTGTTGTGTTTTTCAGCCATTTATAATATAAATCAAACATACAATAGTTAGAGGTAGATCGATATGTCTGAAAAGATGTGGGGCGGAAGATTTTCACTGCCCACTGACAAGTTTGTTGAAGAATTCAATGCGTCTGTTCACTTTGATAACAGATTTTATAAATATGACATCAAAGGCAGCATAGCACACGCTAAAATGCTGGCAAAGCAGGAGATAATCTCTACGGAAGACCGTGACAGCATAATAAAAGGGCTGAATCAGGTTTTGCAGGAGATAGAAACCGGTAAGCTTGAGTGGAAAACAGAGGACGAGGACATCCACATGGCCGTTGAAAAACGCCTGACGGAGCTTGTCGGCGACGCAGGAAAACGTCTTCATACAGCGAGAAGCAGAAACGATCAGGTCGCTGTTGATTTCCGGATGTATCTCAAAGCTGAAATTATTGAAATTCAGGCACTCATCGCAGAACTTCTCAACACTCTGATGAAAAAAGCAGAAGCAGAACATGAAGTCATGATGCCGGGATTCACCCACCTTCAGACTGCGCAGCCTATACTCTTCGCACATTGGGCAATGGCTTACTTTCAGATGATCAAAAGAGATTTCTCAAGATTCGCAGACTGTCTGGAACGTATGGATTTCTGTCCTCTCGGGGCGGGAGCACTTGCGGGGACAACATTTAACATAGACAGGCACTTCACAGCAGCAGAGCTCGGATTCAAAGCTCCCACGGAAAACAGTCTCGACTCTGTTTCCGACAGGGATTTTGCGTTAGAGTTTCTGGCTGCGTGTTCGATATGCCAGATGCATCTTTCAAGGTTTTCAGAAGAGCTTATAATTTACTCTGCATCAGAGTTCAGCTTTATTGAGCTTTCTGACGACTTCTGCACTGGCTCATCAATCATGCCTCAGAAGAAAAACCCCGACATGCCGGAGCTGATCAGAGGCAAGACAGGACGTGTTTACGGCAGCCTTATCAGCCTGCTCACCACTATGAAGGGACTTCCGCTGGCATACAACAAAGATATGCAGGAAGACAAAGAGCCTGTTTTTGACGCCGTGGATACTATTAAGGCATCACTGAAGATTTTCTCTCCGATGGTTGAAAAGATGACGCTCAGAAAGGACAAAATGGAAAAATCAGCAGGAAACGGATATTCAACTGCTACAGACCTCGCTGACTACCTTGTACGCAAAGGAGTTCCTTTCCGCCAGTCTCACCATATAGTCGGTTCTGCCGTTGCATACGCCATTGAAAAAGGCGTTGACCTGAGCGAACTTTCTATGGATGAATTTGCAAGATTCACCGACGTTATCACCGATGACATCTATCAGTATATAACTGTCAGAGCCTCTGTTAACAGCAGGGTCGCTTACGGCGGTACTGCGGAATCCTCTGTAAAAGAACAGATCAAAAGCGCAAAGAAGTTTTTAAATGAAATATATTAGCCTGCTTTTTGCAGCCCTTCTGATACTTACAGCCTGCGGAAAGAAGACTGACCCAATCCCTAAGGAGTCTCTGGAGAATGTCCAGTACCCGAAGAGCGTAATTGTAAAGGCACAGCCGGAAGGTTTTTTTATCGCGAATAACGAAAAAGCATTCCTTATAGTCGAAAAAGCAGATTTTGTCGGCTCTGAGTGCTCGTCCTACTCCAGGCTGAAAGTTCTCACTCCGGGTGAGGACTTCATAGACACTGATGTTCAGCCGGATCAGGCATACGTTTACAAGGTTACAAAAAAGACTATCAAATATAAACTGCTCTCAGCGCCAAGGCTTTACCCTGTTGTTTTCTCTATCCCGCCTGTTGTACAGGATATAGAAGTGACACAGGACGATGGTGCGGTAATTCTGGATGTAACCCCAAGTTCTGATTTTATCCGTATGGACATATATTCCGGCGGAAAAAGTATTGTCCAGACTGGCTACACAACAGCGAAAGCAGAGCAAAAAGATATTGTTAACAATAATGTGGAGATATCTCTTATGGATTCCTACGGAAACAGAGGAGAAAGATTTCCAGTCAGCATTCTACCTGAGACCAAACCGGAACCTTTGCCTGAGATAACAGGACTCACCGCCGTTTTTATAGGCGGGGCAGCACGCATTGTGTGGGACAGCGTAAAAGGTGCAGCATCATATGAAACAAAAGTGTGCAACGATGTTTCATGTGAAACTATCACAACCGCAGTTCCATACGCAGTATATGAGAAAGAGTTTGACAACTGCATCGATATAACTGTAAATGCTCTTAACACAAAGCTGCGCTCAACCACTGCCAGCTACAGATTTTGCAAATAATAAGGATACAAATATATGTTTACAGTCGGAATTATCGGCAGACCAAACGTTGGTAAATCAACACTTTTTAACAGACTCGCCGGCAAACGCCTTGCGATAGTCGATGACATGCCTGGTGTTACACGTGACCGCATTGAGTTCACTACTGAATGGGAAGGCGAAAAATTCCGCATAGTGGACACTGCCGGTTTTGACCTGAAAGAAGAACTCGTAAAAAAAGAGATGCAGCAGCAGTTTTACTCTGCACTGGACGAAGCGGATTACTTTATACTCATGGCTGACGGAACGGAAGGCGTTCACCCGCTGGACGAAATAGTTATAGACCTGCTCCGTCATAAAAATAAACCATTCCAGCTCGTAGTGAACAAAGTCGACTCTGACAGCAAAGAGGACTTCATATATGACTTCTACCGCATGGGAGTCGAGCATATAATTGCAATAAGCGCCTCCCACGGACGTAACGTAGACATGCTTCTGGACGAAATAATAAAATTCATACCAGAGGGGCACGACACTACGGACCCGTATGAGGGACGCATAAAAATTGTCGTCACAGGACGCCCTAATGTAGGTAAATCCAGCATGATAAATAAATGGCTGGGAGAGGAACGTCTTATCGTTACTCCTATACCAGGCACAACCCGTGACGCTGTGGATACTTTCTTTGAGCTGGACGGCGACAAATATGTTCTCATTGATACTGCCGGCATACGCAAAAAGAAGTCGATGTTCAAAGACAAAATAGAAAAATACGGCTATTACCGCTGGAAGGATGCTGTTGAACGTGCAGATATTTCAGTATGCCTTATAGATGCTGAAGAGGGCATCACAGAGAGAGACGTAAAGGTCATAGCAGACACATGGGAAGCAGGCAGACCTGTTATCCTTGTGGTCAACAAATGGGATCTAATCGAAGATAAGGACGACGCTGCTAAGGCTTTCCTTAAAGATGTCGATTATAAGCTTCAGTTCCTGAATAATCCTTCGATGATTTTTACTTCCACCATCACAGGGAAAAATATCTATAAAATATTCAAAGCTGCAAAAGACCTTTACATAGAAGCATCAAAGCGTATCGGCACCCACAAGCTTCAGCAGATTATCGAAGAAGCCGTTTACAGACATCAGCCGCCTGTGGTTAAAAATAAGCGTATCAAATTCTACTACATAACTCAGGTGAGCATACTCCCCCCTGAATTTGTAGTTTTCGTAAACTATCCCGACTCTGTGCATTTTTCCTATCAGCGTTTTCTTGTGAACCTCGTAAGAGAGTATCACGGTTTCTCCGGAGTTCCGGTCAGAGTCCATCTGAGAAAACGTGGAGAGACGAAAGGGGAAAATATGCGCGATGAAGTAAAAAACAGTTAATTAAATTAAAAGAGCGCAGTCTTAAAACTGCGCTCATAGTTTTTCTTATCTATTGTACTGCTCATATATAATCGGTTCGTAGCCGTATATCTGGTGCCATATTATATCAGTCCCCTTCTCTTCTCCGGATTCATACGTCAGCACTGCTTGCGCATCTGCCACACCATCAGAGTTATAATCATCCTCAACTTTAACAATGTTTCCGTTATCGTCATAAGTAAATGTTCTTATCCGGTCTGTCACAGAATCCGAATCATTATCATAAGCTATCGCCAGCAGGTTATCATCGCTGTCATAGCTGTAGGTAACAGTTTCTTCATCATCTCCTGTAGTAACAGCCGTAAGGAGCATTTCAGATGCTGAGAATGTGTAAACAGTGGTCTCATCAAAGATGCCGTCACCATCATCATCTTCCTCTTTTTGTGTAGGCAGCCCGTCAGAATAGGTATACACAATGCTATTGTCCAGAACATGCCCCGGTTCATCATATTCGTCGATTCTGGTTATCAGTCCGTCTGCATCAGAAGTATAAACAGATGTAAAATCAATAGTGTTATCTCCATCGTCATCGCTCGAAGAAGCAGAAAGAACACCATTACTATCATAAGTATAGGTTATGATATCATCAATGGTGTCATTTTCATTGTCAGTTATTAAAATTTCTGTACGGTTGCTGTCTGCATTATAGGTATAGTCGTAAGTCTCATAAAGAGTTGATGAATCATCTTTAAAATATTCCACCTTCGAAGCATATCCATCCTCGTTGTAAGAAATCTCATACGACCTTACTATTGTTCCAGATGCGTCCGCTTTTCCAATTCCGGTTGTTTTAGGTAATGAAGAATACTCGTCAACTTTAACCAAACGGTAAGGTCCGGAGTCACGGTCACTGGAACTCCCGCCGCAAGCAACAATCAATGCCATCAACGGCAGCAATAATAATTTTCTCATAATCTCTTCTCCTCTTCAATTTCTATAGACACACTTAAGATATTTTAACATTTTTTCATCGTTTTTTTAATCCTCATTTTTGACTTAAGCTCAGAAAATTTATGTTTAAATGCGCTCTGATTAACTTATGGGTGGAATTATCCGATAAGTTGTAATATAAAAGTTAACTTGTACTCTTTTTGCGTCGCAACAAAAAGAAGTTTAAAAAAACGGGCAAGCCCCGAATAACAAAGGTGTAAAACATGCGCTATGACTTAGCAAAAAGCGGAAACGGACTCACATACGAAATCCGCAACATTGTAACAGTAGCTAAGCTGCTGGAGAAACACGGTGTCGAGATATGTTACGAAAATATCGGCGACCCTGTGGCAAAAGGCGAGATCATTCCCGACTGGATGAAAGATACCATCGGGGACATAGTTAAGAATCATGACCTCTCTTTTGCATACTGCTCAACAAAAGGTGTCGAAGAAGTGCGCCAGTATCTGGCTGATAAAAATAACGCCAGAGGCGGGGCACAGATCACAAAAGAAGACATCATATTTTTTAACGGACTTGGCGACGCAATAGCGCGAGCGTATAGCTCAATCAGAGTGGATGCGAGGATAATGCTCCCCGAACCCACTTACTCTACACACCTTCTGGCGGAAGTGCTTCACGCATCCTACCCGCCTAATACATATAGAATGAATCCTTATAATAACTGGCGTCCGGATCTCAACGAGCTGGAGCGAAAAGTACGAAGCTCTCATTCTGTAGTCGGGATACTTGTTATCAACCCCGACAATCCGACGGGATATGTCCACACAGTCGAGGATTTACACCGTATTGTTGAGATAGCCAAAGAGTATGAGCTTATGCTTGTATTTGATGAAATTTATCACAATATGGTCTACAACGGTCACAAGACTCCTGCACTAGCTGACATCATCGGTGATGTACCCGGTATATCTATGAAAGGCATATCAAAAGAATACCCTTGGCCTGGCGCAAGATGCGGCTGGATGGAAGTTTATAACGCAGATAAAGACGAGCAGTTCGCCAGATTTGTAAACGCCATACTAAACCAGAAGATGTCTGAGGTGTGCTCCACAACTCTCCCTCAGCTATCTATACCGCACATAATGGAACATGACGAATACCCTGTTTATCTCGGAGAGAGACTGAAGCACTATGAGAAGCTCTCTAACATAGCCTACAACATACTTAAGGACTGCCCTTACGTAGTTGTTAACCGCTCTAACGGTGCTTTCTATATGTCTGTGGTATTCAATGAGGCCGTACTCTCTGACAAGCAAAAACTGAACATAGAAATTAACGAAGTAAGAAATATAGTTGAGGACCTCACATCCGGACGCATAGAGATGGATAAGCGGTTCACATACTATCTTTTGGGTGCAACAGGTATATGTGTTGTGCCGCTCACATCATTCTTTACTTCTACTCCCGGGTTCAGGATGACACTGCTTGAGAAAAATGTGGAGAAGTTTGAAAATATGGTTCAGACACTTAAAAAGAAAATCGTTGAGTATGTAGAATCCGGTAAACAAAACAGCTAAACCAGCAAGCGGCGGGCTTTCGAGTCCGCCTTTTTTATGAAGTTCCCTCTAGTTCTCTCGGAGAAGTTCCTCTATCTTTCTTACCAGTTCTTTCAGCATAAGCGGCTTTATCATCACAACATGATCTTCCTCGTCGAACCCCTCTTTCCTGTGTGCTTCGCCTACGTATCCTGTGGTAAAGATAAATTTCTGTCCGGGTTTTATCGCTATCATCTCTTTATATGCGGTTATACCGTTCATTACGGGCATCACAATATCTGAGATAACCATATCTATTTCAAAACTTCGCTGTTTGAATATCTCCACGGCTTCCTTACCGTTTACTGCTTCATAAACTTTATAACCATATACATCCAGAGCGTGGCTCAGGCTCTCTCTTACGATCTTTTCATCTTCAACAAGGAGTATTGTAATATTCTCTGAAGAATCTTCAATCTCTGCCTCTGCACAAGCAGCTTCCGGTGTCTGATCTGTGACAGGAAGTTTGATCACAAATTCAGTCCCCTGCCCGGGTTCGCTGAAGCACTCAATATATCCATGATGCCTTGTTATTATATCGGTAACGATGTATAGACCAAGTCCTGTCCCCTTCCCTGCCTGTTTGGTTGTATAGAAAGGCTCAAATATCTTATCAAGAGTTTTCTGGTCTATGCCGCAGCCGTTGTCTTTCACGCTTATAACTGCGTACTCAGCAAACCCCCCTGCAGATTTCTCGTCGCTGACCATTGTTTTATCAGTGGTAATAACAAGCTTCCCTTCCGCCTCAATAGCATCACGGGCGTTTGTGGCGAGATTTATTATTACCTGCTCAAGCTGAACAGGATCTCCCATGATATTAATATCTTCTTCCATCAGTTTCAACTCAAGCTCTATACGGCTTCCTATAACCATTGTCAGAAATTCTCCGACAGATTTCACCAGGGTATTAACACTTACTGCCCTTTCCGCTTCCATCTGCTTCCGGGAGAAAGTCAGAAGGTTCTTAGTCAGCTCCCTTGCCCGCACAGTCAGCTCTGATATCTTTTCTGCATAAACGTAAAAACGGCTGTCTTTATCCATCTTCCGCTTCATAATGGATGAAAAACCGCCTATAGCTGTCAGCATATTTGTAAAATCGTGTGCAATACCACTTGTCAGCTCTCCTACTGTTTCCATCTTTTGAGCGTGGAGAAGCTGGCTTTTTATGCGTACCCGTTCGGTTATGTCCTCTTCAACAATGACTATATTAGTAACAGTGTTAAGATCAGAATAAACCGGCGACATTGACCCGAGGACAATATATTCCTCTCCGTTATGCCCTGTCTTCTGATATTCTCCTACCCAGCTTTCGCCACGTCTGCACCTATCCAGAGCATTGAAAAACTCTTTCCCGCTGCTTTCATACATTTTCTGCTCAGTAATATCTTTCCCAATCATAAATGCTTTGCTGTTTCCAGCGGTAGTGATTTGTTTCTTATTGAGATAGATTATGCAGAAATCTGAATCTGTCACTGTAACAGCAGACGCACTGGCATCAATAGCTTTGTTAAGAACAAATGCATGCTGTTTTGCACTTTCCTTCTCCGTGCTGTCGTGAACAATGACAAGGATGGCTGTTCCGCCTTCT
Source organism: Denitrovibrio acetiphilus DSM 12809 (assembly GCF_000025725.1). GTDB lineage: Bacteria > Chrysiogenota > Deferribacteres > Deferribacterales > Geovibrionaceae > Denitrovibrio > Denitrovibrio acetiphilus. The sequence goes on along the minus strand of NC_013943.1, from coordinate 3,073,227 downwards.
GTTTCTGCCGTTTGGAAAATTGCTTCTGCTGGGTATTTTGTACCGTCTTTCCTTATAAAGCGAGTATGGAGCATAACCCGCCCCTGCGCTTCCCTCTCCTCTGCTTTCAGAGGCAGACCTTCCTCTGTGATATCATGTATATTTTTACCGTCAAGTTCCTGCATATCATAGCCAAGATTACTTAGAGCCTTTTTATTGGCAAATTTGATCTTATGGCTTTCACCGCCAAGGACATAAACCTCGTCCTCTGCGGACTGAACAATATTCATAAGTTCTTTGATTTCCTGTCGTGCCTTCTTCCCTGCCTGCACTTCTTCATAGGCTTTTGTCTCTCTGCGTATGACAGGAGCAAGACGTTTCATGTTATCGAGAGTGATATAATCATCAGCACCGACAGCAAGTAATTCTGCGGCAGCATCCTGTTTGTCTTTTTCAGTGATTATGATAAACGGCAGGTCGCTGTCAATGCTCTTCTGAGCATCTATAGCCTTAACGATAAGATTATGTCCAAGTTTGTAGTCAGCAAAGCACATAGAGATATTGCCTGCTTTCACTTCTCTTTCCAGACAGGAATACCCCTCGCACAGTTTAATCTTGATAAGAATCTTCTGCGAGCGGAGATAGCTGACCACCGCCTCTTTGAGTTTACGGTTTTCAGTAAGAAATAGTATGTGTTTAACTTTTTCAGGGCTCATACTAAAATATAAACCCTATGGGTTGAACTTTACAAGTGATTATATCTGTTAATTAAAGTTCGTCTTCAAATTCTCTGAATCCGAATTTTTTAGACAGAACTCTGGCAGCTTCCGTAACTATCGGCGCCACAACTTCGCGAACATGCTCCATCTCCATTCTTTCAGACGGTGCAGAGACACTTATCCCTGCTATAACATTCCCCATAAAGTCTTTGATAGGCGCACCTACACATCTTACACCAAGCTCATACTCTTCATTATCAAGAGCGTACCCTTGTCTTTTGATCTCCGAAAGTTCTTCTTTAAGCTCATCAAAGCTGCCGACAGTATTAGGTGTTATTTTTTCAAAGTCCCCTGAGTAAAGCTTTTCAAGCTCTAAAGCGTCATAATAAGCAAGCTGCGCTTTTCCTGTTGCAGTGGCATATGCAGGCCCTACGTTACCTATTCTGGGGAGTACACGTACTGCCTGCTCTGTCTCAATGACATTAAGATAAACTACATTTCCGTCACGAAGAACACTAATATATGCTGATTCATTTGTATCATTTTTAAGCTGCTGAAGAACCTGAATAGAAATTTCTATAATATTCAACTTATTTATATATGCTTGTGAAATCTGAAATGTTTTGACCCCTAGCCTAAAGTTTCCAGTATATCTGTTGTGTTCGACATAACCGAGCAGTTCCAGAGTAGAAAGAAGCTTGTTAACATTACTCCTTGTGAGATTCAGGTCGCTGACAATATCAGTTATGCTGAATTCGTGATCCTGCTCACCGAGAAGTTCTAGTATATCTATTGCGTTACTGACAGCCTGTACAGCGTATTCAGATTTTTCCCTTTTCATAAAAACTCCCTAGTAGCGGTACTATACAGAACATAACACCGTTTACTTTGCAGAAATTTGGTCTAATGACTAATATCATTACAAAAAATACTAATTACGTCAATAGCATTTTTTTTCATAAACTTTAAATAAAACAAAAGTTTCAAAATGTAAACACAATTTTTGTTTAGTCTATGGAAATTAGTTAGCAATCACCACTAATAGTACATGCATAATTAAAACTATCCAGCATAATTTCATTAAATGAACCTACTTTGATGCCCAGAGCCTTAAAGTGTTCATCCAGCATAATGATATTATCTTTTTCATAGTCTTCTATAGTTTTAAGAATTTTCCCAAGCATCCCTTTATGGCTAATTACAGCATCTTTTATCTCTGTATCTAAATTAAACTCTTTCATAACGTCTTCTTTAGTCTTGTTAAAGACTGCGTCCATCAGCGACATCAGCCCCACAAGATATGCTTCACCTGCCTTGTCCGGAGCAACATGCCCTTTTACACAGATATTTTCCATAGCTCGTGCGCGAATTTGCGCTGTCATAAGGAGTGGATTATCAAAGCTATCCATACCCGGACCTGCGTATAATATCAGATATAACCACTTGGTTAGATTTTCCCTTCCGAGAAGCGCCATAGCATGTTTTATTGACGTTATATGCCCTTTGGTAAAAAAAGCTGCGGAATTCATGAATTTCAGTAGATTAATATATAGATCAGGATAATTTTTAATAACTTTTTCCAGCGCTGATGCTTCTGCATCTTTTTTAAGCATACTGATCAGCTGCAACGTCGCTGCCTTAGAAGGATCAACAGATTTTGACGAAATAGTGACAGGCTTGGCAAAAAAGTATCCCTGAAACAGGTCAAAACCTAATTCCCGGCAAAACTCATAATCTGCCTGCGTTTCGACTTTTTCAGCAAGCAACTGTGCCCTAAGTCTTTTAAATATCTGCATATTTACTTTGAGATTTTCTTTGTTACAAAGCATATAATCAACTTTTATGACATCTACCATAGTAAACAGCCGACTGAACATTGCGTAATATTCTTTTGACAAAACCATATCGTCCAGTGCAAATCTATATCCCTGCTCCTGATAAAATTTAATTTTTTCTATCAGTTCATCAGTGACCTTAGTTGTTTCGAGGATCTCGATTACAAAGTTATCTTTCGGGAGAATGTCCAGCGTTCCTTCAAGTATGATATGTTCGTCTACGTTAATAAATCCAAGCTTTCCACTTAGAAGAGTCCCCAGTCCGATATTCTGTATTGCGTTTATAAGCACTCTTGCCGTCGCAGATGAATTGTCCAGGATTTTGGCTGTAACTTCACCTGCCTGCCTGAAAAGCAGTTCATAAGCGTATATATGCCCTCTGGCATCAAGTATTGGCTGTCTCCCGATATAAAACTCTTTGTTCATAACTTCCCGTCAGTATTTGCCTTATTACATAGCGATTCATTTCCGACGTAAGTATAAGTTCTTTTGGATATAACATAAAAGGTATTTTTCCCATATCCCCGCACTATACCTGTTTCAGAGGAGAACCACTTCTTCCTGTTGTCATAAAAAATTTAAACTAAGTATGCTTATTCCATGCAGTTTTCACTTATTAGCTGTCTACTCTCGTCAATTCCTTGTGTTCCAAACTGCATACATATATTATTGTGTAACATATTATACCAAACAAGGAGCACTTTATGTCATCCGATGTATTTTTTTCAACTATAGACAGCAAAAAACATAAAAGCCCTCTTTTAAAAGTCAAAAAACTTATTAACAGATGCGCTCCAGAGAAATTCTTTTCCAAGAATGAATTAATAGCAGTTAAGACGCATTTCGGCGAGATGGGTAATACTGCATTCCTGCGTCCTGTTTTTCTTCGACCTGTCATTGAAAAACTTAACAATATCGGTGCAAAGCCCTTCCTCACTGATACCAATACCCTTTACGTTGGAATGCGGACAAATAGTGTTGATCACCTTTACAACGCAACCATGAACGGGTTTAACTATTCTACTCTGCAAGTTCCTGTGATCATCGCTGACGGACTCCGTGGCGACAACTCTACTGAAATAGAGATTAACGGAGATATCCTTTCCAGTGTTAAACTCGCGGCTGACATCGCCACTGCCGACGGCATGTTTGTCGTTTCACACTTCAAAGGGCACGAAGTTACAGGTTTCGGCGGTGCTATTAAAAATATCTCTATGGGTTGTTCATGCAGACAAGGTAAGCTTGATATGCATTCTGACTCCAAACCCGGCATTTTTGCCGACAAATGTACCTCTTGCGGAAGATGCCTGAGCTTTTGTGCGTCAAGCGCCATAGACATGAGCCCCAAAGCAACCATTAATGAGAACTGCTCCGGATGCTCCATGTGCATCAGTGTGTGCCCGCAAGCTGCTATCTATATAAACTGGAACGCTTCCTCTGCATCAACCCAGTCAAAGATGGCTGAATATGCATCCGGTGTCGTCAAGGCTCTCAAAGGAAAGATCATTTATTTAAATATTATAATGTCTGTCTCACCCGCCTGCGACTGTTACCCCGGCAACGACAGACCTGTAGTTGGTGATATAGGATTTGCTGCTTCAACTGACCCGGTAGCCCTCGACAAAGCCTGTCTTGATCTTGTCTGTAATGCATACGGCGGGACTGATCCTTTCAGAGAACGCTATCCGGAAGTTGATTCTGATATACAGCTTTCTCATGCTGAAAAGATGGGAGTCGGAACCAAAAAATATAAACTGATAGAAGTCCAGTAACTCCTACGCTTTATACAAAAAATCCCCGGCACTTTTCTACCGGGGATTATACATTTCATTTATCTTTTTTCGTAACTTTTTAATTTACCAGTTTCCTTATCTTTCTTGTGGTTACTATTTTGTATGCTTCCGTGTCTCTATCCATTGTGCCTTCATCCATATTCTTTATCCCTGTCAGATAGTCAGCGATAAATGACGGGTTTTTCAACCTCTCCATAAAGACCACAATATCATGCCCAAGCATATCTTTCACCGCAGGCAGTTTTGCATAGTCGTCGTAGTACTCCTGATTAAACTGCTCAACATTGGCTTTGCTGAGTAGCAGAACTTCTGTGACAACATACGCCCCTCTGAAGTATTCTGCATATTCTGAGCTGAAAAATACTTTACCAAACCCGTCCACTGCACACGCTATGACAGTCTTGTCCGGTTTATCAGAATAATAGCGCAAAAATGGAACTACTTTTGCAAGCTGCTCCTGTGAACCGCCAACAGCAAAAGATATAGTAGTATCTTTCCCTGCTTTCTCTTTAATAGTGCTCAGCGTTGTCTGAAAATTAGGGTCTTCTATGTCAAACATATATATTTTTACATCAGAATTTTTAAATTTATCTTCTATCTCAAGCGCCTTCTGGTAAAGCTCTTTAGTATACCCAAGCACAATGGTGGTACCGCCGTTCAGCATCGCAAGGTTCGCGGCTTCTTCAAAAACTTTGTCCATCTCAATTGCAAACTCATACATTGTGGTATCTGATGTCAGAATTTTCGACCCTACGTCCAGCGAAAAATCATAATCATCCCTCACTCCTGTGAAATCAAGCTCGACATCCACTCCAAGCTTGCTGATTGTGTATAGCATGGCATCTATCAGTTTAGGATCTTCCTCTGCTGATTTCACATTGAGCACTATCTTTTCCATCAGGTTCCCGTCAGGCTCTTTGACAGATGATTCATCAACATGTTTTGGCTCTTCAAAAATTTCTATTTCAACAGGTGATTCACCAGCTATGTTGTCAGAAAGTGCACACCCTTTGAGGTCACCGTCAATAACTGCCCTCTTCTCCTGAGCACAATAATGTCTGAAAACTTTCTGTGCCACGGGATCCATCTCTATGCTTTGCAGATATTCACCCTCTTTGTCTATAACATCTATGTCATTCATTTTGTAACCGGCATCATATAGCCAAAGATGACCTGATACTCTTGTAAACCTGTCTAGATAGCTGTCGTCAAGGTTTTCCTTTATCATGCGAAAACCCTGCTCAACATCTCCGCTGCGGACATAGTGACGCCCAAGAATCAGCCCCGCTGTCTTTGCAGCAGAGATATCATCTGATTGCATCATCTCTTTCATTTTACGGATATCTGAGCGGGTGAGGTTCTTAACAGCATAATATTCTCTGTTGAAGAGCCTTACGGGTTCCTGTTTCTCAATCTGGAACTGTTCAGCGCAGCCTGTCATTATCAGCAGAGCTGCTAAGAATAGTATAAGTCCTCTGAATCGGCGTATCATATCTGACATTTATAAACTCCAGTCTTTTCTTTTCCAAAATACTCTGTGCGGCTGCAAGTTCGTCTTTCACATTTTCGCCTTTATAAAGCACCCACACACAGTCTTTATCGGCTAAATTCATAGTATATTTAATCATTTGTTCCACTTTAGCCACGCCACGCGACAAAATAGTGGAAAACTTTCTATTTTTGATGTCCTCGCTTCTGGATGTTATCACCTCAACGTTTGTGAGTCCAAGCTCTTTAACAGCGTCTTCGAGAAATCTGCATTTTTTCGCCACACTGTCCACAAGCGTAAAGTTCAGCTCCGGATACATTACCGCAAGAATAACCCCCGGGAATCCTCCACCAGTACCAATATCTCCAATCTTACCTTTTAACAGATGCTTCTTCTCAGTAAAGAGGAGAAAACTATCCAGTACATGTTTTGTATAGAATGAATCTTTATCTTTTATAGCAGTAAGATTCAACGTTGCATTTATATGCATATCATAGAATTTCTCTATCCTTTCCAGCATTTCATCAGTAAATTCAAAATAACTTTTTATCATTTTTTACCTGTTATATATATATGCAGAAGGCTGACCGCAGCAGGAGTCATACCTTTTATACGGCTTGCCTGCCCTAGTGTCTGGGGTCTGATTGTGTTTAGTTTTTCGATATATTCCCTGCGAAGTCCCTGTATGTCATCATATCTGATATCATCCGGAAGTTTTACATTCTCTGTTCTGTTAAATTTTTCTATCTCTTCCTTCTGCTTATTCAGATAACCTTCATATTTTACTGCTATCTCCACCTGTTCAGATATTTTTTCATCATCTGTGCCGCCAAACATTTTTTTAATGTCTGCATATGTCAGTTCTGGTCTGCGCAGTATCTCTTTTGCGTTAGTTTTTGTTCTGGGCGCAATATTGTATTCAGCCAGTATCTCCAGATTATCCTTAGAAGGTGTAATCTCAAAATTGTTTAGTCTACTAAATTCGTTCTCAAAGGCTTCTTTCTCTTTCTGAAACCTTTCATACCTTGTTTTCGATATAAGACCGAGATCGTAACCCTTTTCCAGCAGACGATATTCTGCATTGTCCTCTCTGAGCCACAGCCTGTATTCCGCTCTTGAAGAAAACATTCTATAGGGCTCATCTACCCCTTTATTCACAAGGTCATCGCACATCACACCGATATAGCTTTCGTCCCTTTTTACTATAAACGGTTCTTTGCCGTCCACTGCAAGCACAGCGTTAATACCTGCAACAAGCCCTTGCGCCGCAGCCTCTTCGTATCCACTGGTTCCGTTGAGCTGACCTGTAAAATAAAGACCTTTAACGTGCTTAGTCTCCATAGTCGGATGCAGTGCGGTGGGCTGAACAAAGTCGTACTCTATAGCATATGCGGGGCGTACAAATTCTACTTTTTCAAGCCCGGGCACTGATCGGTACATCGCAATCTGTACATCAATAGGCAGTGAGGAGGAAAATCCATTTGCATAGTATTCCCTCGATTTCAGGCCTTCAGGTTCAAGAAAAATCTGGTGTCTGTCCTTATGAGGGAATTTTTTTACTTTATCTTCTATAGAAGGGCAATATCTCGGGCCTATTCCCTCAATGATCCCACCGTAAAGTGGCGACCTGTGCATATTTTCTCTTATTATATTATGGGTATTTTCATTTGTATAAGTGATAAAGCATGGAACCTGCGGTAGTAATATCTCCTTTGTCTCAAAAGAGAATGGTTTCGGGGGATTATCTCCTCCCTGCTCTTCCAGCTTACTAAAATCTATAGTCCCTACATCAAGCCTTGCAGGTGTGCCTGTCTTCAGCCTTTCTGTTTCAAATCCCAGTTTATGCAGCGATGTTACAAGATTTATAGATGCAAATTCATTCATTCGTCCGGCGCTGTAGTGACTGTCACCGATGTGAATCAGTCCCTTAAGGAACGTACCAGTTGAAAGAATCACTTTTTTTGCTTTATACAGCATACCTGTGTCGCTCACGACACCAACAACTTCACCACTTTCGGCTTCTACACCCTCAACCATCCCCTGTTTCAGATCAAGTGAGCTTTGCTGCATAATGACCTGAAGCATCCTCTGGCGGTATAGCTCTTTGTCTGCCTGCGCTCTGCTGCTGCGTACTGCCGGACCTTTCTTCATATTCAGCACTCGGAATTGTATCCCTGTTTCGTCAGTGTTTTTTGCCATCTCACCGCCGAGGGCATCTATATCTTTAACAATATTACCTTTTGCAAGTCCGCCTATTGCAGGGTTACAACTCATTTGTGCCAGAGACTCCACAGAGATCGTAAAAAGCAATGTATCAGCACCCATCCTTGCAGATGCAAGAGCAGCTTCACACCCGGCATGCCCTGCCCCAACTACAATAACGTCATATGTCTTCCCATACGTAAGCATAGTCCACCTATAATATCGAATGTTTCACGTGAAACATAAACATTTCCACAATTTTTAAAATAATTTATTTTCCAATACAGAAGTTATCAAAAATATTTGATAAAACATCCTCTGTATATGATAAACCTGTAATTTCAGACAATAACCTAAGGGAGGAATTCAGTTCATATTCAAAAATATCAAAATCTATTTCAGAATATTCAATTAGTTTTTCCACAGAAGTTAAAATTTGGTCAAAATAATGTTTTTGACGCTCAGTCACCATAACGGACTTACCAAAAACATCAGCATCCGACAAGGAAACTTTTGCAGCGCACATGTTTAGAAAAACTTTCATATTTTTATCATGTTTTACAGATACGTGACAATCCACATTGTCCAGATCGAGTATATTCTGAGAATCACACTTATTAACAACTAAAAGTCTGTCCATCCCTTCTGTGATACTTAAAACATTCTCATCTTCGTGGTTCAGCGGGAGGGAATTGTCCAGAAGGACAACAACAAGGTCAGCGTCATTAATGAGTGAAACAGTCTTCTCTATCCCTGCCTTTTCAATAGCATCATCAGTAAAGCGCATCCCCGCAGTATCCACAAGTGATACGGGAACACCATCCAGCACGAATGAGCTTTCAATATAGTCTCTCGTAGTTCCTGCAACCTCTGAAACTATCGCCCTATCCTCTTTTAAAAGGTAATTCATAAGAGAGGATTTACCTGTATTGGGCTTTCCTACAATCGCTATACGGTAGCCATCTCGTAAGACTTTGTGTGTCGTGTATGATCTGAGGATTTCAGAAACAGAGTCTCTGAGAGTTTGCAGGTTATTGAATACGATATTTTCGTGTGCTTCTTCGATATCTTCTTCAGGGAAATCTATATGTGCCTCGATAACAGTAAGAATATTGATAAAAATATCCCTTATGCCTTCAACTTCCTTGCGCATAGAGCCTTTCAGCTGGCTGTAAGAGTAGTCTATTCCACGTTTGGTTTTAGAGTCGATAAGTTCGGCAACAGATTCTGCCTGAGTAAGGTCAATCTTACCGTTTATAAAAGCCCTCTTGGTAAACTCTCCCGGCTGAGCACCACGGAAACCTAGCTTTTCAAAATCTGCAAATGCGGATGAAACTATCAGTGGATTTCCATGAAAGGATATCTCTACAACATCCTCTCCGGTATAAGATGCGGGTCCTTTGAAGTATGTGACAAGCACATCATCATTTACAGACCCGCTGTATTTGGTATGTATAACTCTTTTGTCTTCCAGCCCTTCTGCGCCAAGCAATGACAGAACATCAAGCGCATCTGAGCCGGAGATGCGGACAACAATAACTGCTGATGTTATCAGCGGACTCAGTGCCGCATATATGGTTTCCATTTAAAGTGTAGCTTCAAAAGCCTTCAGTGTGTTGTCAAGGAGCACAGCGATAGTCATAGGACCGACACCACCGGGAACAGGTGTAATGTAGCTCGCTTTTTTTGATACTTCCTCAAATGCAACGTCACCGACAAGTTTTCCGTCAACCCTGTTGATGCCAATGTCTATGACAACAGCACCCTCTTTAACATGATCAGCAGTGACAAACTCCGGCTTACCAAGAGCCGCAACGAGAATATCTGCCTGACGTGTTATCTCTTTCAGGTTCTGCGTATATATATGGCATGTTGTGGTGGTGCTGTCTGCACGGAGCAGAAGCGCACTCATAGGTCTGCCGACAATATTGCTGGCACCTATCACAACGGCATGTTTCCCTCTGGGATCTATATTATATTCATCGAGTATCATCATACATCCGGCAGGAGTACATGGGTAAAGCCCCTCTTCCCCCGAATACATAAGCCCCACATTAAAAGGATGAAAACCGTCTACATCCTTTTCTGGAGCTATGGCGTATATAACTTTTTTCTCATCTATATGCTTCGGCAGAGGGAGCTGGACAAGTATACCGTGAATGGTGTCGTCTTTATTATACTTCTCCACTGCTGCAAGAAGCTCCTCTGTTGGAGTATTCTCCGGCATGCGTATAACAACAGACTTGTAGCCAGCTTCGACACACGCTTTATTTTTTGCATTTACATAAATATCACTGGCAGGGTCTTCGCCCACAAGAAAAACTGCGAGCCCAGGTCCTCTACCATGCTTACTTTTATAGTCAGCTACCTTAGTCTTCAGTCCCGCCCTGACCTTCGCTGCCAGTGCCTTCCCGTTCATTATTGTCGCTGTCTTCATGAATTGTCCCCTCTTTTATTACTGCAAATGCTATAATATCGTCATCTCCGGTATCCATAAGCTTAACACCCATTGTGTCCCTGCCCATTTTTGAGATACCCTGAACCTCTGTTCTGATTGTTTTAGCAGACCTTGTGATAATCATCACGTCGTCATTGTCAGTTACCTGCTTGGCTCCGACCACAAAGCCAGTTTTAGGGCTGACACGGCAAAGTTTCAATCCCTTACCGCCTCTTGTCTGAACCCTGTACTCGTCAACAGGGGTACGTTTTCCGTAACCTGCTGATGTGACAGAAAGAATATAAGGAGCTCCGGTAAGAACCTCCATACTCATCAGTTCATCTCTAGCCTCTAGTGTAATCCCTCTCACACCGCTTGTACTTCTGCCCATTGGTCTGGCATCTGTTGAAGAAAACTGAATTGTCTTACCTGCTTTAGTGGAGAGAATCACAGTGTCTTCGTCGGTAGTGATATCTGCTGTGAGAATTTCATCACCGTCACGAAGTTTAATTGCTACTATGCCGCTTCGTCCGCTTTTGAATTCCTCAAGGCTAGTCTTTTTAATAGTACCGGATTTAGTAGCGAAAAAGAGGTATTTACCATCTGTTTCAGCCGGCAGAGCAAGCACTGAAGCTACGAATTCTTCCGGTTCCAGAGTGAGCAGGTTAGATATGTGTCTCCCTTTTGCGTCTCTCTGCGCCTCCGGCAGTGCATAAACCTTAAGATAGTGTACTTTACCTGTGTTGGTAAAGAACATCAGCCTTGTGTGGTTTGTAGTCACTATCAGACGTTCTACAAAGTCCTCATCCTTGCTGCCAGCGCCGGTCTTACCTTTACCGCCCCGCTTCTGTGCGACATAGCTTGAAAGAAGAGTAGCTTTTATATAACCATTATGGGTCATTGTCACTACTTTTTCATTATTAGGAATCAGGTCTTCGTCTTCGAACTCAGTAAGCCCGGGAGCTATCTCAGTTCTTCTGTCGTCACCGTATTTATCAAGTACATCCTGAAGCTCATCTTTTATGACAGACATCATTACAGAACGGTTCCCAAGGATGCTTTTATAATATTCTATGTCTTTAAGAATGTTTTCGTACTCTTCTTTAAGTTTTTCAATTTCCAGACCTGTGAGCTTCTGAAGTCTCATTTCAAGGATTGACTGAGCCTGAATTTCTGTAAAACCGAATTGAGCACAAAGGTTTGCCTTAGCAGCAGGAGTATCTTTAGAAGCTTTGATTGTTTTAATTACTTCGTCGATGTTTTCAACAGCTTTGATAAGACCTTCTAAAATATGAAGCCTTGCCTCAGCCTTTCTAAGAAGAAATTGCGTTCTTCTCGTTACAACGGTCACTCTGTGTTTCAGGAACTCTTCAAGTATTTCTCTGAGAGAGAGTGTTTGTGGTTTACCGTCAACAATAGCGACCATATTAAAACCGAAAGATGTCTGCAACTGGGTGAATTTATAAAGTCTATTGAGCACCACATCGACATTTTCACCTTTTTTAAGCTCGATAACTACCCTTATGCCGTCTTTATCGGATTCATCTCTAAGGTCTGTGATACCTGTTATCTTCTTCTCCTGAACAAGGTCAGCGATCTTTTCGATCATTGAAGCCTTATTCACAAGATAAGGTATCTCACGAACGATAATTACAGGCTTGCCTGTTTTAGTCTCTTCTATAAGGACTCTGGCTCTTATTGTAATAGAGCCCCGCCCTGTCCTGTATGCGGTCTGAATATCTTTGCTGCCCATGATAATACCGGCAGTGGGGAAGTCAGGACCTGAAACGTGACGGAGGATACCTTCAGTGTCGTATCCCGGCTCGTCAATCATATAATTAAGAGCACTGATTATCTCTGTAATGTTATGCGGAGGGATATTGGTTGCCATACCAACAGCAATACCGCTGGTACCATTTACAAGAAGGGCTGGAATTCTGGTAGGCAGAACAGTAGGTTCAACCATAGTGCCGTCATAGTTTTCAGAGAAATCCACAGTATCTTTATCAAGGTCTGCGAGGAGATCATCAGAAATCTTTGAAAGTCTGATCTCTGTGTACCTCATGGCAGCAGCAGAGTCGCCGTCAACAGAACCAAAGTTACCCTGACCATCCACAAGAGGATACCTCAGAGAGAAATCCTGCGCCATACGTACGATGGTATCGTAAACAGCAGAATCACCATGCGGGTGAAACTTACCTATAACGTCACCGACTATACGTGCGGATTTCTTATATGCTTTGTTATAATGTACTCCCATCTCGCTCATAGAAAAGAGTGCACGTCTGTGAACAGGTTTCAGACCGTCACGGACATCAGGGAGCGCACGTCCGATAATAACGGACATTGCGTAGTCAAGATAACTATTCTTGACAGATTCTTCTATACTAATATCAATTGTTTTACTTGTATCAGACATCTATTCCCACCTAAATATCGAGATTTCTAACGTTCAGTGCGTTGTTTTCGATGAACTCACGCCTTGGCGCAACAACATCACCCATAAGGAGAGAAAATAACTCATTTGCCATTTCCGCATCTTCAATACGCACTCTGTAAAGAGTTCTGCTTTGAGGGTCAACCGTAGTCTCCCAAAGCTGTTCAGGGTTCATCTCACCAAGACCTTTGTATCTCTGAACGCCGAGCCCCTTCTTACCACGCTGTTCTACAAAAGAAACAAACTCGGTCAGAGTCTCGAAGTTTGTTATCTCACCGTCAACATTAAGCTTATAAGGTGCATCACCTATCTCTTTCAGATAAACGCCGAGTCTGCGCAGCTCTCTGAATTCCGGTGTGGCAAGCAGGTCAGTATTAATAGAAACAGTCACAGAGTGGCTGGCAAGGCTGATATTATATCTGCCGTACTCTTCGTTGAACTCTATTTCGTTTGTTACGTACTGGTCAAGTATTCCATACTTCTGCATGGCAGCAAGCAGCCCATCGACAAAGTCTTTATCCTCAAGTTTTGAGAAATGAAGATCGTCATAACTTGCAAGGAGTTTAACAAGCTTTCTGCTGTACCCCTTCTTTTCAAATTTAGTAACCATACGGTTAAGTTTAATAAGGTTCTCAAGAAGTTCTTTATATCTGTGGGGCTGAACATGGGCTATATCAACGCCATCCAGTCCTTGATCAAGTAAATAGTTGACCATAGTCTCTTCGTTCTGTATATACCTTTCAGATTTACCTTTTTTAACTTTATAAAGGGGTGGACTAGCCATATACAGATACCCTCTTTCGATGATTTCTGTCATATAGCGGAAGAAAAAAGTCATAATCAGGGTTGAGATGTGAGCACCGTCGACATCTGCATCTGTCATGATTATGATCTTATGATAACGAAGTTTTTCAATGTTAAAATCATCCTTACCAATCCCAGTCCCCAGAGCAGTGATCAAAGCCCTTATTTCATTACTTGACAGTAACTTATCAAAACGAGCCTTTTCAACGTTCAGAATCTTACCTTTCAGAGGCAGGATAGCCTGAGTACGCCTGTCACGGCACTGTTTAGCTGAACCACCCGCAGAATCACCCTCAACTATGAAGAGTTCGGATTTAGCAGGATCTTTCTCCTGACAGTCTGCAAGCTTACCAGGCAGAGTGGAAACCTCGAGAACGTTTTTCCTTCTGGTCAGTTCTTTAGCTTTTCTTGCTGCCTCTCTGGCACGGAACGCCTGCATGGCTTTTTCAAGTATCTTTTTTATAACTGCTGGATTCTCTTCAAAAAAGTCCGGCAGGAATTTACCCATAATACTTTCAACTGCAGTCTTTGCGATGGCTGACCCAAGTTTTGTTTTTGTCTGACCTTCGAAAACAGGCTCATTCAGTCTGATAGAGATAATAGCCGACATACCTTCACGAACGTCATCACCGGTCAGGTTGACCTTATCTTTATTAAGACCATGCTTGTTGACAAAGTTGTTGAAAACTTTTGTATAACCGGCCTTAAAACCAGCCTCATGGGTTCCCCCCTCTTCTGTGTGGATATTGTTAACAAAAGAGTAGAGATTTTCAGTATAGGAATCGTTAAAGATTATGGCAAATTCGACCTGAACAGCATCTTCATACATTTCCATATGATAAATAGGCTCAGGTATAATAACTGTTTTAGCTTTATTTAAGTATTTAACATAGCTGACTATACCGCCTTCTGCATGGTATTCATCAGCTTTATCGTAGCGTTCATCAGTAATTTTTATTTTAAGACCGCTGTTAAGAAAAGCGAGCTCACGAAAACGTCTTGTAAGTGTTTCGTAAGAAAACTCAAGTGTTTCAAATATCTGATGATCGGGTTTAAAAGTTACCTTTGTACCCCTTTTGGAAGTGTCACCTGTTCTCTTGAACTCAGTGACAGCAGTGCCTCTTTCATACTTCTGATAATAAACTCCGCCGTCACGTTTTACAGTGACTTCAGCGTATTCAGAAAGTGCGTTTACAACAGAAATCCCCACACCATGAAGACCGCCGGATGCGAAATATGATCCGGAGTCAAATTTACCACCCGCGTGCAGTGTAGTCATAACAACTTCCACTGTGGGTCTGCCGACCTTAGGATGTATACCGACTGGTATACCACGACCATTATCCTCAACAGTAACTGAACCGTCTATATGAATAATAATATCGATTGTGTCGCAAAATCCGGCTGAGGCTTCGTCGATAGAGTTGTCTATAACCTCGTAAACGAGATGATGAAGACCTCTCTGCCCTACGGAACCAATGTACATACCGGGACGTTGGCGTACAGCCTCAAGCCCCTCCAGCACACGAATACTATCGTCGCTGTAGCTATTAAGTTTATGATCCATCTTTCACCTGTATCCTGATTGTATGATTACTAGAAAAATTTGTGTTTTTTACGCCTGTGATAAAAATCTGTGCACTCGTATCAAACAAATGAAACAACCTCTCGATTCGGCTTTTATCAAGCCCCGCTTCGAAATCGTCCAACAAAGTGATTATACCATTTTTACCGTTTTTCTCAAGAAGTTTCAGCCCTGAGGCAAGTGTAATTAGCACGAAAGTCTTTTTCTGACCAAAAGAAGAAAATCTATCGTATACCCTGCCGTCAGAAACAGAATAAAATCTGTCTCTGGAGCTGCCGTAAAGGAGCCTCCTGTCCACTATCTCTTTCAACAGTAGGTTTTTATCCTTAACATTTGACCTGAAATCCAGTCTGAAACCATCGTCAAAGCCAAGCTCAGCATAGGTTTGACGCATATGATCGTTAATCTGACCTGCTGTGCATTCTCTCGTCCCTGATATCTTTTCAGAGAGCTCAACTATTTTTTCATTAACAGAATCGATATATGCCCTGTTTAAACGATCTTTCTTCAGTTCAGATACCTTCATGAGGTTTAATTTACGTAAGTCTGTAAGACGGTCAAAATGACCTCTGTCTATCTGAAAGGATAATCTATCTATAAAACGCCTTCTGTCATCCTGATCATCAGAAACTACCTGACCGTATTCAGGTGAATAACATATAACCGGGTGCATAGATAAATATTCCGCCTTACCGGAAACCTTACCCTCATCATCTTTAAGCTCTGCTGATGTTTCATACCTGTAGTGAAAGGTCCTCTGAAAGTCTCCGTCAAGGCACTTCGCTGAAACCAGAAAGAAATCCTGTTTAAATCTTATTGCTTTCTTGACAGTCTGCTGTCTGAAACTTTTAAGGTTAAAAAGAACAAAAAGGGACTCCAGAACAGAAGTTTTACCTGTTCCGTTGTCCCCTTCGATATAATTTATATTCTCAAAATCGTAAAGAGAGTCGATATGGTTTCTGAAATTTAAAATCCTGACTCTGTTGGTATACATCAGTACCTGTTGATGGAGATAGGTACCACAAGATATTTATATTCTCCTGTTTCAGGAATGATCACTGCAGGATTTCTCTCTCCCACCATGTGCAGGTAAAAATAATCGGTATCTATGTTTGAAATCATTTCTGCAACGTGCTTTGCATTGAAGATGATATCTAAAGGCTCTCCGTTGTATTCAAAATCATCTATAGATTCATGACCTGTTCCATATTCAGTTTCAAGCGAGTAAACAGTAAATGTTCCAGGCTTAAAAGAAAGAACTACACCGTGTGTAACCTCACTTGTGATAGCTGAAACACGCTTAATAACGTCGAGAAACTCAGCTCTGTTAAGTTTAGCCTGTAATGGAAGGTCGTTGGCAAAAAGCTTTGTTATGCTTTTAATATATTTTTCTATCAGCTTGCTGAAAATTTTAACCTGACCAATGGTGAAGATAATCTGCTTTCTGTCTGTTTCGATCTCTACATATTCGTCTTCATCGAGAATCTTTAAAAGCTCCATAACAGTTTTTCGTGGAATGTTTATCATGAATTCATTTGAATACTCTTCGTCAAACTTGACACTGCTTGTAGCTATCCGCTGAAAGTCTGCTGCTGAAATCTCAAGCTTATCTCCGTAAACCGCCATGTGAGAGCCGGTGTATTCTATCTTTGATGCATCTGTGGAGATACAAAAGCTTGTCTTTTTTAAAAGGTTATAAAGCATAGAAGACTTAATTTTCAGATAATATTCTGGAGTAATCTCAGCCATTGTCGGAAATATTTCGTGACTTATAGTTGAAAGCTTGAAGCTTGACTTACCTGAATCTATATTAATCTTTGATCCGTCAAAGGAGAAGTCTATAACAGAACCGTCAGGAATTTCTTTTATAATATCTAAAAGTTTTTTGCCTGATACTGTGGCAGTGCCGGTCTCTTCTACTGAGACGGGAATTTTACCTGAGAAACCAACCTGCATGTCTGTGGCACGCAGGGTCACACCGTCAGGTTCAGCATCTATCAGTATGTTTTGCAGAACGGTATTAAGGTTCTTTGGGCTGGTAAAGCTGTTAGCAAACTGTATGAAAGGGTAGATTTCATCTTTTACTGCCTTAAAACGCATAGCAACCTCTTAGTATTATATTATAAATATAGTCGTAGTAATAATAAGCTATTTGGAAATTGTTGACAAGCGATTTACACCAAATTTGTCAATGATTTTTGCATTTTAAATCTAGTGGAAAACTTCAACGTACTTTCAACATAGTAAACATATTTGGAGAAAAAGTAAAATAGCGTCTATATTTAAGTGGATAAAATTAAAACTTGTCAACACGACTAAACACTTTATAATCACATCAACAAGTACACACGGTACTTTACAGAATGGTCACTATTTATGACCAGTTTAATTTAGGAAGGCTGATTAAATGGAAAATTCTTCGACATTTCACGCGCAGATTGAGTTTGTTTTTATGCATAACGCGAGAACAAAAAAGGTTCCTCTCATGTTTATTATGAAAAATAAAGAGAGATTCAGGGGACGCGTTGAGGACTTCGATCAGTACCACATTATGATTGATGATGCAGAAATGAAGATTCTCCTTAACAAAAATGATATTGCCACTGTAGCTGCGGCTAAGACTGTTGTGGATATAGACTTTATATCCAAAATATACTACAGCGCACATCAGGGACGCCATCCAAGGCATACAAGACCGCCGATGCAGGATATTTTTCTTAACGAGGTCCGTAAATCGCGCTCGCCTATCATAAGCTTTCTCATTAATGGTGTTAAGATACGCGGAAGCCTCATAGGATTCGATAATTATACATTGTTAACATCATTTGAAGGCAGACAACAGCTTGTGTATAAAAATACGGTTTCAACCATTTTTCCTATATATCAACATGGGGAAATAATAAAATACGATAACGAGAGATAATATGCAGAAACTTAAAATACTTGTAGTTGACGATGAAGAACACACGAGACTCGGATATGCGGAAATATTAAAAATGGGCGGGCATGAAGTTGATATGGCAGCAGACGGAATGGAAGGGCTGGCGAAAGCTTCAGTTACTGATTATGATCTGATAATTTCTGACCTGCATATGCCAAAGATGAACGGTGTAGAATTCATTGAAAAGCTGGACAAAAGTAATCATAAAGCCAAAAAGATAGTGATCACTGCATTTGGTTCTTATAAATCGTATAAAGATACAGCTTCACACGGAACATGCCTGTATCTGAATAAGCCTGTTCGTGCAGCAGACCTTGAGGCTGCCCTTTACGACTGCTTTAAATAGTATTCAACATTACAGAATGTTTCAGTGGAATTGTTGACAATTTAAAACTGTGAATTCCGCTGTGTCTCAATAAAAAGCTCATCTTCATCAAGGTTAATGAAGTTTTGCTCCCCGAATCGCTTATTGAAGTATATCTCAATATTCTTTTCCTGAAAAAACTGCACAGCATACATTGTCGGGTCACCGTAAAATGTTTTGACCTTCTTTTCATACTTTTTAGGTATGGCAGACAAAGATATAAGGTCATCTGCAAGTGTGTCACTGTTAGTAAGCGTATAAAAAACCACATCGTCAATATGACCGAAACGCTTTTCTGTATAGGTAATGACTGAGTAAATGAAAATACGCAGCCTGTGGAGACTGTCCAAAGCATTCTGGTCGATATAAAGATCAACCCCCTGCTTACGATACAGATTAAAGCGTTTTACATCGTCTTTGATGCCGAGTTTTACAGTCAGGTCAAGCGGCAGGTCGTCCATAACATCTGCCCTGTCGTAGAGGTTGAGACGGCGGTCTGCAAGCCCGTTTTTCATAAGAAGGGATGCAGTTCTGAAAAAGACAGTAAAAGATATGGAGTCAGGAAGGTGAAAATCATCCTTGAGCTTTGTTTCAAGAAGATCCTTACTCATGGAAACTATAGGATTTTTTCCGTAAAACTCACTCATCCCGAAAAGTGAATCGCAGTCTATGAAGCCGGCAGACATGTCATGAAGATTACCATCATCCATGAAATGCGCTTTTTCAAGATTATCAAGAGGTATAAGAAGCTTTTTCCCAGGTGTCTGGTTGACAAACCGCATGAAGCGCACCAGGTCTCTGTGGTTTTCCCTCGGCTGAAGAACCTCAACAAGAAAATCTCCAAGCTTCATAGATTTATATTTAACCAGCCCGAACATCTCTTCGCCCTCAAAATAAGGCTTATCAAGGATCACAATTACACGTTCGATATCAAGAACTTTAACATTATTGTGGATAAAATCAGAAATGAGCTGATCTTCAAGAATATTCTCGAGTCTTTCAGAGGTTTTAATATGTCCGTCATCAACAACATTCCCTATGCCGGCACTGTAGTGGTAGTAACGAACTCCATCCGGCTGCTGGATAAATAACAAACCGTCATTACTGAAAGAGGTATCCTCTTCCTGCTCATTCTCCTCGAATTTTTTAATTTCGATAGTATCACGGGAGTGTCCGGCTATCTCTTCGATTGGTCTTTCATCATATACAAAATCATCAACGATTACTTCATCGCTGAAATCTTCGATAATTTCAGGTTCTTTGCTATCAGTTTGTTTCTTGTCATCTCTCTCTGCCTGCTTGATGAACATGTCTGTTGTGAGAAAACTTTTGAATTCATTCTCCTCAACAACGCCATTACTGTTTTTAATCTTGAGACTGACTATCCCAGGATTGACATTTTCAAACTTAACAGCTTCCTGAGTGTCCACAGTGATGTTTGATTTTACACCGTACTGACAGGCTAAACGCATTCCGGCATCAAGGCTTGCCTCAGCCAGTACAAGGCGTTCTTTCTTAGTAGGTTTGTTGACAGACACACCTTTAATCTTTACTTTGCACTTGCCGCACTGCCCGTTTCCATCGCAAAGCTTTTTATCTATGAGGTCATGTTCTCGCAAGAGGTGGTAAAGGTTAGTACCGCTTTTAGCCTCGAGAACATGACTGCTGCCTGTCACTGTGACAGTAAATTTTTTTGAGCCAAACATTTGTTACACTCCAGAAATATTCAGAATTACTAATCGGAATAATTATCAGGAACTTGAACCAGTTTCTTAAAGTCACTCCCCGCAGGATGCTGAAAAACTGCAAGGTCAAATTCACGTACAGCAGCTAACAGGTGATCAAATATATCTGACTGTATCCCTTCATATCTAATCCAGTCTGTGTCGTCGGTGAAAACATAAATCTCAATGGGCAGTCCGTCCGGGCTTGGTGGAAGCTGCCTTACGAGAAAAGTTAAATCCTGTCTTATATGCGGGTGGTTCCTTAGGTAGTTTATAATATAAGCTCGGAAAGTTCCTATATTTGTCAGCTTTCTTCTATTTATGTCTGTACCTTCTATGTCTATATCTTCTTGTAGCTTTTTGTCAAAATATTCTTTCAGAACCTTAAACTTTCTGTACCTGTCTATGTCGTCTTTACTGATAAACCGTACAGAAGACTGGTCGATGTTTATAGCTCTTTTGATGCGTCTGCCTCCGGCTTCTTTCATCCCCCGCCAGTTCTTGAATGAGCCGTCCATGAGTTTACTGGTAGGGATATATACTATAGTTTTATCAAAGTTCTGAACTGTAACGTTATATAGTGCTATGTCGATAACATCACCATCCGCACCGAAACGGGGAACCTCTATCCAGTCTCCTTTATGGATCAGGTCGTTGAACATTATCTGCATGCCTGCTATGAAGGACAGGATAGTATCGCGGAATATCAGCATGAGGATAGCGGTCATAGCGCCGAGTCCGCTCAGGAACCCAAGAGGAGATTTACCAACTGCGATATATACAGATGCGACAACACCCATGAAGCCTATAATCACCTGCGCAAGCTGAAGATAGCCTTTGATTGGGCGTGTGGTAGAAATATTGAAGGTATTGTAAATACTGTTGATAAGTGTAAAAAGTCTTACGAGGAAAAAAGTTATATTCAGTCCGATATATGCGGAAATAATCTGTGTAAGCTCTGGTGGCATATTGATTATCTCTTTAGTATACAGGAGCACAATAGCCGGCGCTATAAAGGCGAGATGATTCAGAAGCTTTGAGTCTATAAGAAGGTCATCTATAGTGTTCTTAGTCCTTTGCAGGAAAGAAATTATAACCCTTATCAGTACGTTTTTGACTATAAAATAGCTGATAAAAGCTGCAAAGAAAGTTATAGAATATTCAGACGTATTAAATATAAATTGTTTAATCGCTTCTGCGTCAATATGCATCAGGTAATCACCTCAAAATTTCCCATATTAAACACAATATCCTTCTTAACGTCCATAGTTTCCAGATCTTTTTTATTAAATTTTACCCAATGTATGCGCGTGTTTTCAATATTCACGTCTTTTAGCTCATCAGAAATGTCTTTTTCTGTTTTTACCATGACATCGTGGGTATTTCTGTTATTTCTTATGATTATGAAAGTATCACCGAGCTGTGAGAATTTTGTGGAGACGTAGAGAGTATTCTGACCATTTTTCCCACGTTTAAGCCTGACATATGTATCATCAATATTCTCATCCCCTGTTTTGAGGAAAGCCAATAGACCGCCGGCAAGGAGCATATTTGAAACCTGCATTTTGGTTATGCCGTCTTTTGCAGTATTGTCAGAATTGACATAAGCTCTGATTTTTTCGTCACCAGCCATGCTGTCATCATTCAGAAGCTTGTTTTCCATAAACAGACCGGAATTTTTAATAGCCTGCTTCAGTGTATCCGGGGTGATATTCTGTACGTCTACGCTCTGAAATTTTCCGAATGCCTTCATAAGTTTTGCCAGGTCGAATGTTCCGACCTCCTGCTTGACATAGTTTACATTCAGATTCTGCACAGGAGTTTTTTCAACCGTAAGCTCTATCTCTTTACCATCTATTTTTGTAACTTCCGCAGTAATATTTTTCAGAAGCTGCTGCATATTCGCATCGAGCTTGACCTCAAAAAGATTATTTTTAACTGCCACAAGGGAATTGCCGTTATTAAGAATTTTAAGAATCTGTATTTCGATCTTTTCGCCGGGGTTTGCTTCTATTGTACCCGCAGGTATCTGCAGGATAAGCTTTGCCGGCTCACCCTGGGGGGCTGTTGCTGTTGGCGCAGTTGCGGCAGAAGGCGTTGATTGAGTTGTTGTTATAATGCGCATTGGGTTCGTGCTGTTTTCAGTTTTAGGGATAATACGCAGTGTCAGGGATCCGCTGTCTGCTTTAACAACCTCAGCACGGACAGTTTTGCCTTCCGGTTCGGCAGGGAGTTGAGCTGTAAAGGATTTCCCTTTGAGATTGATGAGAAACATGCCGTTTTCCATCTTGCGCACGATATTAAGGTTCAGCCGTTCACCATCTTTGAAGCTGATTTCTCCGCTGGCTGCAAGTTTCTGGAGACCGTCAGGCCAGAAGATGTTCATATCAGCCCAGATCCATACGTTTGACTATCTGAACTTCTGTTACTGAAACACCAAGCTTTGATGCGATATCGCTGTCAGAAAGCCCTGAGCGTACCAGTTCAGATATTTTGTCTCTGATGCCCGTTCCTTTTGGTTTTTCTGGCTGCCTTACGTGGTTCATGGCAGGTTCGTATGTGTCTTCGCTATATCCGGACTGGGGCTTGTAAACAGGTGGGGGAGCATCTTCGAAGGACTCCAGCCTTTTTAGCTTTTCGTCGATCAGAGAGGATATGTCCTCAAGCAGTTCTTCTTTCTGTCTGACAGAATCCTCAAGCTTATCTGCGACACGTTCGCTCTCAATGACAAGCTCTCGCATCTCCTCCATAAAAGGATAAAGGTCATTTGGGCTTACATCTGTTATTTTTTTGTGGAGAGAGTTTATTTTCGATATGGCGATCAGCAGAAGTATAAACAATATACATATAAGCAGAAAAGCCAGACCAACAAGCGTCATAGGGTTCATCAGCTTCTGTTCCTCTTCAGGTTTTCGCGGTCTTTCTGAAATACAAAGTGTATGATATTCTCTTTCGTACTATCATTTATATTGCTGAAAACAGCTTCGCATATACAGGTGTTTCCGGTTGGTATGACATCAGTTATCTTGCAGACAGCAGCGAAATTCAGCCCTGAACCTGTCTTTGGAGTGGACTGGACATAAACCATATCATCCGGTTTTATTCCGCAGCTATCATACACAAAAGACAACCCGTCGCCGCCGAGGCTGAGCATCTTTCTTGCTGTGATCCCTTCGACAGTATCTTCATCTTTCAGTGAATCAAGAAGTTCGTCCATCTTTCCGTCGATGCTCATCAGCATTTTCAGAATGTACTGATTAGTGAGGGATTCATCAGTGATAATCTTTTTAATCTGGTTAGTGAGAGTGCTTTTGTAACGATTATTTAGTTTTTCTGCCCTGTAACGGAGGTCTGCTATGTTCCCATCGTCAGCAGGTACAATTTCGAAATGATCTTTAAACTCTATAAAATGGCTGTCAGATTCAGAGTGCTTGACATCAGAGACTATACGAAGCTCCAGCCTGTTATCTGATACAGAGATAAGTTTGACCTCAGCGGTATGCGTTACGGTATTCTCATACCATTTCAGCTTAAGACGGACAGCATCGTTAAAACTGCCCACATCAGCACTGGGTAGTTCAACAGTAAGTGGTTCTGTACTTAGCAGATTTCCTGAAAAAATGCGGAAATCATTAATAGAATATAATAAAAGCTTACAGCTCGTCATTTATGCTTCCAGATCTATAATATGCCCGGTATCCCTTTCGAGACGCCGGGCAATTTCTTTATTTCGTTCTCTTTTTTTCTTCTGCTCTTCACGTTCTCTACGGCGTTTTTCATCGCTGTTAATGGTTTTACCCTGGGAGTTTTCGGTTTCGGACACACTTTTAGAGCGTTTGTCTGCCTGCTCTTTCATTTCCTGTGCGATTGCGACCTGTTTGTTATCAGCCGCTTTGTCGTGCACATCCGCCACTTTTTCTGTAGAGGCTGAGTGGCTTAAAACCTGCCGGAATTCAGTTGGCGCTATCCCATGGTATTATCCCTAACCTTTCCTGTAGATTATACCGCCCCCGAAGTTTTCCATTTTAAAGCTGTCGGATATCTTATTCAGTGTCTCAGAGTGTCCCAGATAAAGTGCACCTGGTACACCGAGAGCTTTGTGAAAAGTTTCGATAACCTTCTGCTTTGCAGGAATGTCGAAATATATGAGCACATTTCTACAGAATATAACATCCAGTCTGCCTACTTTTGAGCCTATCATCGGACTGAGCAGGTTCCCCTGAAAGAACTTGATTTTGCTCATGATCATAGGGTCAATTTTAAAGGTGAAGCCGTCTTTTGTGAAATACTTCTGCTGTACAGCAGGCGGAACACCCCTGAAAGATATCGTTCTGTAGAGACCTTTCTGAGCAATCCCCAGCACCTCAGTATTGATGTCTGTGGCAAGTATTTCAATATTCATTTTATTAAACAGACCTGCTTCGTTAAGGAGGATCGCAATGGAATACGGCTCCTCACCTGAAGAACATGCAGCAGACCATATTCTTAAAGACTTCTTCCCTTTTGCCAAGAGGTCAGGGATGATGTTTTTAATCATGTGATCCATCTGAGCTCTTTCACGCAGAAAGTAGGTCTCATTTATCGTTACCTGATTTAGCAGAACCTCCATCTCCTCACGCTTTTTCGGATCGTATTTAAGGTAATAAATATAATCCTTAAAGCTGGAGAAGTTAAGTTCCTGAAGCCTTTTGGAGAGTCTGTTCTCAATCAGATACTTTTTGCTGTCAGCAAAGGCGATGGCTGCATTTTTGTAGATGATATCTTTCAGCTCTACAAACTCGTCATCTTTAATTTTTATTGTACCTGTACTTATCATATCGCATCCAAAACAGACTGTATTTTTTCTTTCACATACTTATTATCGTCCTCATCCAGCCCTTTCTTTAAAAGATCAAGGTAGCCTTCTGGCTTAAGGTTAATAAGTATCTCCAGAGCCTTGTAGCGGACAATCCAGCTTTGGTCAGCGATGAACAGCGTCCCCGCCGCTTCAGCAGCGAGCTGTTTGTTGTCGTTAGCAAGGGCAGCTAAGACCTCTTTGCGGATATCTTCGTTTTCGTCTTCCAGAATAGTCATATAAAAATCGCTGAAGTCCGCATTAATTTTACCGAGTGCTTCCACTATGGCAAGCTTGACATTTTCATCAACATGCCCGAAGCTTTCTTTCAGTTTTTCAGCTTCGACAGGGGTGCATATCTCACCACAAGCCTTTACGGCAAAGTAACCAACCCATGAGTCGTTGTCAGTGACTCTTTCCAGTATTTCACTGAGCTTATCTTTGGCTTTGATTTTGGCGAGACCGCCTGCTGCTGCTTCTCTGGTTTTGATAAAAGAGCTTCCGAGAGCTTTGATGAGGATATCAGAAACACCCTCTTTGTTGAAGGATGATATGGCTCTGATAAGTGCCGCACTTGCTGCTTCGTTTTCTTCTTTATCGACTCTGTCCACCAGAAGGTTAAAAGCCTTAGTATCGTTAATGAGAGTGAGTGCCTGCACCGTGACTGTCCTTACGGAAGGATCGTCACTTTGAAGCAGCTTTCCGAGCCTCTCAGCATCAGAGTCATCAGAGAGCAGAGCGATAGATGCGGCGGCGGCCTCTCTGAGCTCTTCCACATCACAGTCGAGGAACTCGTACATTTTCTCTTTGCTGTCTGTATCACCAAACCACCCCAGCACAAGCACGGCTGCTTTTGCAACCTGCGGAGTGTCGCTTTCCAGAGCTGCTTTGATTTTGTCCTCAGAGCTGTAATCGTGTGCTCTGCCTAAAGTTAGTATTGCGTAATATTTCAGAGTAGGATCTTCAGAGTCCAGTATTTCGTAAAGTTTGTTGCGGATATCGTCATTCATGTACTGAACGATATAGTCTGAAACTCTGTCTGCGTAATCTGCTTCGAAAAACTTTTCAATAAGTTCATCGGGAGTATAGGTGCTGAAGTCCTCTTCTATTGTGAAATACATAGTGAGGTTTGCCATTTCAAGAACCTGAAAGACGTTCTCACATACATTAGTTACCGTAAATTCGGCGCCTATCTTAGCTGAGTTTTTTTTAAACGCAATAAGAGCCGCCAGAGCCTTACTCTGGATGTAGAAGCATTTCTTAAGATCAAGGCTGACTTTAGAAACCCCTTTTTCGTCCAGAATTCTTCTGGAAGCATCTTCGAGGTCTTTGCCGCTTGTATCCTGTTCCACAATTATTTTGAGAACGTCACCGTCTTTGGCGAATTCTACTGACATAATTTACCCCAGAGCTTGAGCTTGCGTATCATATATTTTGAAAACTTTATCCAGACCTGTGAAAGTAAACATCTCTCTGATATCAGGAGTCATTTCACAGAGCATGAGAGTCTTTTTGGTTTTGTTAGCGTTCTTCAAAAGGTCGATTATCTCTCTGAGACCAGAACTGTTCATATAGACAACACCTTTGAAAGAGAGCACAACGGTATTTGCACTGTTGAAAATATCGAGAATGTTTTTTTTCAGTTCGCTGCCTGTCTGAGCGTTAACTTCCCCTTTGACAAAAACAAGCTTTTTGTCCCCTTTGTCCTGTACTTCAAACATAATAAGATCCTCCTTAGAGTTTTTTGAAAGCCAATATCGTAATATCGTCTTCGAAAGGGTGTCCCTGTGTAAAGTTCCGGACATCTTCCATAATGTTCTCAATCATTTCACTGACGGGGAGACTCGCAAACATCATTATCTTTGAGATGAGCTGATCATATCCGTACTGCTCTCTGCTGCGGTTCATCGCTTCGTTAAGTCCGTCAGTATATAGGAAAACAATGTCACCGGAGTCAATTTCCAGTTCCCCTTCTTCATAGTCTACCATATCAAACGCCCCAAGAAACATTCCGTGACACGAAATTTTCTTAACAAGCATCTCAGACTTGTCATAAAAAAGTAAGGGGTTGTGCCCTGCGCTTGCATAGTTCAGGGTTCCGTTTTTGGAATTGAAAACAGTGTAAAACATTGTAACAAAGTCATTTGTGTGTATGTTGTCACATAATATCTCGTTCACCATGGCGACGGCTTCTGATGAGGATATTACGTCGTAAGTGTATGAACGCATTATAGCACGGGTTATAGCCATTATGACTGATGCAGGTATACCGTGACCTGAAACATCTGCCACGCCGAGCCCCCAGTATCCGTTGCTCATTTCTATACAGTCATAATAATCACCGCCTGCGTGTTCAGCAGGGGTATAGAAAGCGCCGAAGTCATAGCCCTCTATCTGCGGTAGTGTTTCCGGCAGAAGGCTTGCCTGTATCTGACCAACCTGTGTCAGCTCTTCGTCAATTATTTTGTGTGCAACTTTGAGCTTATCATTCATTCTGAGTAGGTCTTCGTTGAGAAGGCTCATCTGTCTTTGTTTCTCATGCAGTACAGACTGCTGGTTTTTTATTTCATCTATAAGTTTAAGCTCTTTTGTGGTGTCACGGAGACTTTCCACAATATATCTGTCGAAATGATTCATTGTGACAGTGAGTTTCTTACCATGTGCTTCCCGGAAGGCTCGTGTGTTTTTCGGGTCAAGCAGCGGACAGTCTTTACACTGTTCTGTATAGCCGTAAACTTCGTAGCATCTCATCTCCGGAGTCTTTTTCCCCTCCAGACTGCACATATCAATGAGGCTGGAGTTTGAAACATTTATAGTAAGGTCAGGGTTAACGACCATAACACCGTCATTGAGAGAGTTTATTGTTCGAAGTATGAATCTGTGTTCTTTCTCGGTTTCCTTCCGCTTAAGGTTCAGTATGACGTTTGATGCCTTAAGTTCTTTCGAGTGGCGGGTGAGTTTATCTATAAGTTTTTTTGTACTGGTTATGTCGCTGAGGATTTCAGCATATGCATTATCTTCAAGCTTGATGAATTTAGCTGAGAAAAGTTTCCGGAAACCGCGGTGTGTGATAGTGTCATGCTCGATATCCAGAGGAATCCTATTGTCTTTAAGTTTAGCGAGCTGACAGTCCTTACAAGGTTCCATTTTGTTAAACATGACCATATGACATTTCTTGCCTGTCATTTTTTCCGGACCCTTGCCTGTAAGCTGCTTTACCTGCGGACTGCAGTATTGTATCTGAAATTTATCATTTACAACCAGCACTATCTCGCTGATAAAATTTAATATTTCGCTGCTATATTCCATTGTCTGTCACGTTCCGGTTATGTATTTTAATGAAAGCATTATACAGCCTTGTTTTTAAAGACTATATGTTACAGTAAGTTTAATTCATTGCTGGGTAAAAATCAAACGCTTTGGAGGAATAAAAAATTAAGCTTTGATAAAACCTTACTTTGATTTTACCATGATGAGATAAAATACGATCATAAATGATATGATAGCTATTGAAATGTAGAGTAGATTGTAGCTGAGTCTTACAGTCTTTTTCATTTGTTCTGTATAAAACTCTTCAAGTTTTTCGTCAATATTACGAAGAACATCCAGCTCATTTTCGACAACATCCCTTGCTTTGTTCATCTGCTCTTCTGATTCCATTTCAATTAGTGATCCAATGTACATAACAAGATTCTGGACTATGTTGTATATGGTTTGCGACAGATAGCTGAAACGTTCAGTGAATCTGAAATAAAGCGTTTTTCTCAGTTCCGGAAGAAGTTTTGTCTGAAGATTACGAAATCTGTCCTTCACTTCTGGTGTAAGGTTGTTGATATCATCAATCCTGTCAACTTCATTAAAGGTTTCTCTGGCGAGGTGCAGATAGTTTTCTGCCAGATCTGACAGTGTGCTCGTATTTACAAAAACTTTTTTTCCTTTCAGCTGGTGGTTCTTTAGATAGTTTCTTATCACAAGCCTTCCAGACGGAACTTTGACATTTTTACGTTTCTTGCCAGAGCCTGAAAGCTTTTTAAGCTCAAGGGCTTCGATAGTCTCTATGATATCTTTAGGTGTGAAAACGTAGTGATCTTTCCCGTCCAGAACATCCTTCATGTCCGCAGAAATGTCTGCATTGGTGAAGAAGAAGAGTTTCAGCATACCCTCTTCGTTCATAGTGCGGAGAACATCAGTAGCTATGTAATGATCAATCTCTGCTCCGCCTTTAACTATTTCCAGCCAGATTAGTGCGTTAACGTTTTCATTTTTTGATGAACGCCATATTTCAACACGTCTTTTATTTTCGTCTTCTTTAAGGTTTCTGTGTATTGCATATGAAAAGTCATGCATGACATCAGTGACGTATTCGTAAAACTTTTTTAGCTTTATATTGAAGAAATCCTGATAGGTTATTTTGTTATCTGATTCGTTCATAGAGTATAGCCCGCCGGTTAAGAGGTTGTCCGTTTTTTTTGTTTGGTGCTGCCGGAAAAGCGGGGCCGAGCCCTAATGTCTGAACATTTTCTGCCGGAATCCCTGCTTCAGTAAGTTTGTTTAAGAAAAATGCAGCCCTTTTAGCTGAAAGTTCAAAGTTGTCAGCATATTCTGTATTCGGTACAACACGCACATCGTCAGTATGTCCGATTATTACATACTTTTTTGCATTGTTAGCATTGCTTATAATATTTATTTCTTTGTCAGTTAATTCCTTACGAAATTCGCCAAGAGCAAAGTAAATAGCCCCCTGCTCATTAAGATTTGCACTGAGTATACCATTATCTGCACATTCTGTTCCGTTAGCTTCAAAAACCACCACCACAGAACCTTCTTTTTCTATATTTTCTATAGTGTGTGAGTTGCCTTCCGGGGTGAGCTTCTGACCATTATAAATTAGGCTTCCTAACTTTTCGCACGGATCAGGTGTCATTTCGATCATTAGGCTGCCGTTTGCAGGTACATTAGTCGTGCCATATGGTTTAACAGAGCCTTCCCCGACTTTTGTAATTGTAATTGAATATTCTCCGTCAGATGTCGGCGTTAAGCCTCTCATCTCACCTGAAACAGCTGTAGGCGGTTGATATAATTCGATTGAAAGGATCTGCCATCCGTTTAGAGCAACATTTTCACGTGCTTCTTCTTCGTTTTCTGCATATACACGGAGCTGGGTTGTGACATCTGTATCGGGGCGGGTTACGATGATCTTATATTTTTGCCTTTCCGCTGCGTAGCTAGCGCCACCAGATAAAGCGGCGAAAATTATCAGGGCGCTTAGAAGCCTTAGGAGAGAGGGCACGGTAGTTGTTTTCATCGAGCCTGTATTGTTTGGCTGCTTCTTCAAAGTTATCACCTTTTATTTTATCAACAACGATAAGTTCGTAGACAACATCGCTTCCGCCCTGGTATTTGAGAAAAGTGTTCGGTTTCATTTTTGAGGCGGTTTGAAACCGTTTGGTTTCAGTGACCACCTCGTAAATATATATATCGGCAAATGCTGAGATTGATATAAGGGTTAATGCGCTACTTATTACGAGAATTCGCCATAAGCTCATCAATTTTATCCAGCATAGACTGCAGGTTGACAGGTTTCAGCAGAAAGGCGTCGATCCCTGCAGCAGAGATTTTTTTCCTCTCGGATATTTCAGACCGACCGGAGATAGCTATGATAGGTTTTTCAAAACCCTTTTCTCTTAGGGCTTTGGCTACTTCATACCCATCCATTTCAGGCATCATTATGTCTGTGATAATTATATCCGGATCAACCTTTTCAAAAACTTTGATAAGGTCTTTACCGCTGGTTACCTCTTTGCTTTCTATCCATCCGGTGGATGTCAGAAGCCTGTTTATTATTTTTCTGTCAGTGGCAGAGTCGTCCACTATAAGAGCTGTTATTTTATCGTTTCTTTTGGTTGTTGTTGATTCAGTTTTTTTCTTCCTGAACCTGCGCGGCATTTTAGTAGCTATCTCCATAACGCCGGCAACGTCTATGATAAGTCTAACGCGTCCGTCACCCATAATGGTTGCGCCTGCGATGCCTTCATTGCCGCTGAGGTAGTCGCCTAGGGATTTGATGACAATTTCTTCTTGTCCTACAAGTTTATTAACAACAAATCCAAGTCTCTTTTCAGCAAGCCCCACAACAACAACGTATATGTCATCATTGAGTGATTCCTGAAGTTCGTATATTTCGTCAAGTCTGATAAGCGAGAGAACGGAGTCTCTTAGTTTAAGAACCTCGCGCCCTTCAAAGCTGTGAATTTCAGTCTCTTTAATGCGTACTGTTTCGATAACTGAAACAAGAGGGATAGCAAATATTTCTCCGGAGACATCAACAAGCAGCGCTTGTATAATTGCGAGTGTGAGAGGAAGTTTCAGACGGAAACGTGTCCCGTGTCCTAACTCTGACTCAATGTTGATGATACCGTTAAGTTTTTCTATGTTAGTTTTAACCACATCCATGCCCACGCCAC
Source organism: Denitrovibrio acetiphilus DSM 12809 (assembly GCF_000025725.1). GTDB lineage: Bacteria > Chrysiogenota > Deferribacteres > Deferribacterales > Geovibrionaceae > Denitrovibrio > Denitrovibrio acetiphilus. The sequence goes on along the minus strand of NC_013943.1, from coordinate 3,041,620 downwards.
GTCCGGAAACGTCTGTGATCTGGGCTGCGGTGGAGAAACCGGGTTTAAAAACGAGACCGTAAGCTGATTCATTGTCAAGGTTCTTAGCCTCATCAATAGTGATGACGCCCTTTTCAACGGCCTTCGCTTTGAGAACCTCTGCATCCATCCCTGCACCGTCATCTTTGATCTCAACGACAATGTGGTTCCCTTCGTGATATGCGGAGAGGTTAACAATCCCCTTGTCAGGTTTGCCTCTTTTACGTCTGATTTCAGGTACTTCAACACCGTGATCCACAGAGTTTCTGATCATGTGGATAAGCGGATCCCCTATCTCTTCGACAACAGATTTATCAAGTTCTGTCTCTTCCCCTGATATGACAAGATCAACATCTTTGCCCATATCACGGCAGAGGTCACGAACCATTCTTGGGAACTTATTGAAGACTTTGCCGATAGGAACCATTCTTGTTTTCATTACAGCAAGCTGTAGTTCAGTCGTGATGAGTCCTATTTGCGATGTGGTTTCCATGAGTTGCTCAATGAGGAATTCCCCTTCGAATTTCTTTTCGAGATCTCCGGAGATCTGCCCGATACGGTTACGGGAGAGAACGAGTTCACCAACAAGGTTCATCAGAGAGTCCAGTCTGGAAACATCCACACGGATAGTCTGTTCAATGGACATCGCTGCTTTTTTCACCTGCTCAACATTTTTCTGCGGTGCCTCGGGAGCTCCGGATCTTGTTGCATCTGACGCTCCGGGGAGCTTTCCTTCATTTGCAAGTTTGAGCCTGTTGATAAGGTCAGTAACATCTGCAACGTCTGTACCGTTTTTGATGTCAACGATTATGGTTTTTGTTATGTCTACGAACTCAAGCAGAATATCCATAATGCCTGGTGTGACGGAAATTTCATTTTTTCTAAGTTTGTTAAGGATTTCTTCTGCGTGGTGGGTGACCCCGCTCATTTTGTCGAAACCCAGAAATGACGACGCACCTTTCATGGTATGTGCGCCTCTGAATATTTTATTAAGCAGATCAAGATCGTTTTTACGTGTTTCAAGTTCAACAAGGTCGTGATCAAGAGCTTCTATGATTTCTTCAGTTTCCAGAATAAAATCCTGTACAAGATCCTGCATATCGTTGTTGTTCATGCTTTCCTCCAGAGATCTTACTGACCGAACTCTTTCATAAGTTCATCAACAAGGTTCTGATCCTCCAAAAGGTCTTTCTTCGATTTGATCTTGTCCAGCGCCTCAATGTCTATCTTATCTTCTTTAACGCCGTACATTATTACCAGGTGAGAAAGTCTTTCCTGAAGGTCGTATATTATTTTAACAAGCTTATCGATTTTTTGCTTGGTAATGTCCTGAAATTCAAGTGAAGCAATAATATCAAACGATGAATCCTGACCTGAGAGGGCTTTATCTCTCAGTCTGTCAATTATCCCGCTTGTCTGGGCGAACTTTTTTGCCTCTACCTGGGTCTTAAGGGTTTTAAGGTTGTCACGTATATCATCACCGACAAAAGTGATTTTGTCCACACAGCTCAGAACATTCTCTGAGGCGGTTTTTGCATCGCTGATTATAGCTTTTAGCGTGTCTTCGAAGCCGGGCAGGTCTTCATAGCTGTCCTCAACGGTGTCATAAACTGTCTGGAGTTTTTCTATAGATTCGCTGAAATACTGGGCGATATGAAATAATTCGTTTTCAGCGTTAACATCAACACTGGCAACGTCATAATTTCCTTCATTTATACTTCTGGCAATATCCAGAAGCTCATTAATGTCTTTGTATGCAGACATCATCAAATACCGAGGAGCTTATTCACCTTTTCCTGAAGAGTGTCCGGTGTGAAAGGTTTAACAACATAGTTGTTCACACCGCTTCTGAGTGCTGTCAGGATGTCTTCTTTTGCGGCTTCCGTTGTAACCATCAGAATAGGAGTTTCTTTATATTCCTCTTTTGAACGGATAGTCTTTACAAAGGTGAGTCCGTCCATTTCGGGCATATTCCAGTCTGTGATTATCATATCAACGTCGTTTTTCGCAAGCACATCAAGACCTTCAACACCATTAGCAGCTTCAAGAACATTGGTGAATCCAAGCTTCGTGAGGGTGTTTTTTATAATTCTTCTCATGGTAGAAGAATCATCCACTGTTATTATAACGTGTTCGTGAGCCATTTCTGGTCCTCCACCTTGTTTCTCTTATCTTATATTATTTCCAAAATACTACACTGTGTCAATCTTTTAATTTTTTAATTCTTTCTGCACGACTGACAATTTCTTTAATTCGGAAACCAAAATAACCATCAACAATGACAACCTCGCCTCTGGCGATGACTTTATTATTAATAACAAGTTCAACAGGTTCGTCAGCGGACTCGTCCAGTTCGATGATATTCCCTGATCCCATAGTTAGTATATCCTTTAAAAACATTTTTGTAGAGCCCATTTTTACACTAACCGGAACATCGATATCAAGCAGGAGATCCAGATTGGATGGAGAACCTCCGCCATATCCGCCTCCAAACCCTCCAGTAGCGGGTTCATCGTCATCTTCTGGGAACGTGAACGCTGAGCCGAAATCTGGTTCCTCATCGTCTCCGCCGCCGAAAAGATTCATAAGATTTATGTCGGTGTAGAAACGGAATGTGGTATTCTGGTCACCTATCCCGAGGTCTGCATCAATTATCATATAAGCATCTGACTGAAAAAGTGCGGGAGCATCATTAACCATTACATCGTCTATTCTGAAAGACACTTTAACCTGAGTTTTTTCCTCAAGAGGCACAGTGACAGCAGCGAGAGCCTGGGACGCCAGCTCTTTTATTGCGTCTTTGTCGTCGTCTTCTAGAGATTCCTTACCTGGCTCATCCATCATCATCATTAGATTTGTCAGAAATGTTATGTCTGCTGTTTTAAACATCAGACCGGCTTCAAGTCCTGATTTTTCTTCAGTGACAATAATAAGCACCTGTCCTTCGTAGCCGCCTGCGAGATCATCCGGACCACCGCTGGAAACTTCAGAAAAGGACACTTTGATATCTTTGTCGAACATACTGTTCAGTGTGGACTGGAACACTTCCTTAGCCACATCTGTGAATGTGCTGTGCCTGTTTTCACTCAGCGGGGTTTTCATCGTCTGACTCCGTTATAAATTGTGTGATCTTAACTGCTTTTTTAACCCCGAGAGTACCGACCTCGCCGAGGAATTTCTGTTTGTTGTTAAAGTGTATTTCAACAGGTCTGTCCTGTTTCACGTTAAACATAACCAGGTCTCCGTTCTGAAGCCCCAGAACATCTTCGATCGTAAGTTTATTGTGACCGAGATAGATGCTTGTCGGAACCTCAGTATCGTTAAGCATATGCATAATCTCGTCTTCCTTCTCCCCCTGAAGTCCTTTCTTAGCACCTATTAACCAGTCGCTGGAGCTTATTTTACCCAGAACCGGTTCAAGAACTATCGCAGGGATGCAGAGGTTCATCATACCGAGAACCTCGCCGAACTTGACTTCACAAACTACAAGTATAACAACTTCGTTCTGAGAAACAATCTGTATGATATGCGGGCTGTTTTCACTCAGTTCTTTTTTGAGCCGTATGTTAGGGATTATCTGCCTCCAGACCTCTTCGAGATCTTTTAGGATGAGACCTAATATACCGTCCATTATGTGCTGTTCCAGACTTGTAAGTTCTCTCGTCTGGAAAAGCGGCTTGCCAGTTCCTCCCAGAAGCTTGTCAACAATCGGGAAAACGAGCGAAGGATTTATCTCAAGCACTGCATTCCCTTCCATGGGGATCATAGAGATGATGTTAAAACTTGTGGGGTCAGGCAGAGACATGAGGAATTCACCGTATGTCATCTGGTCTACGGATGTGAGTGTTATGTCGGTGATCGTACGCAGGTAGTTTGAAAGTGTAGAGGAAAAATTCCGTGCAAATTTATCGTGCAGGTTGCGTATTGAGCGGAGCTGTTCCTTGCTTACACGGTCGGGTCTCCGGAAGTCATAGACAGATATCTTCTTTGGGACGAAGTCTAACTGCTCAACTTTCTCATCTGCGATCTCCTCATCTGTGGAAACTGTAGAGAGTAGAGCGTCAATCTCCTCTTGACTTAGAATATCTGCCATTTGTTACCTGTTTGCTCCTGATTATGTAAAACTTATTAAAAACGCTATCTGCAATATGCCACTATACGCTGATAAATTTCAGTAAGAGGCACAACTTCGTCATTAAATCCTGCTTCCACTACAGCTCTGGGCATACCGTAGACTATACAGGATTCTTCATCCTGAGCTATCACACTGCCGCCCTTCAGCTTAAGGAGCTGGAGACCTTTCATGCCGTCGCTCCCCATGCCTGTCATTATAACGCCAAGTGCGTCACGTCCTATTGTCTCTGCAACAGATGCTGCTGTTACATCCACGCTTGGTATGTGCAGTGTATTTGACGGTTCAGTTCCGACTTCTGTATAGAAGTGCGGTCCCATCTTTTTTATCTTCATGTGGGTTCCGCCTTTTGCTATGTACACATGGTTCGGCTCAAGCTTCTCTTTCCCTTGTGCTTCAAGCACCGTGAGCTTGCTGAGGGAATTAAGCCTCTGAGCTAGTGATTTTGTAAAATTCGGAGGCATATGCTGCACAACAAGTATCGGGACACCGAGGTCTCCCGGAAGCAGAGGTATTACTTTCTGAAGTGACTGCGGACCTCCTGTTGATGTACCTATGATAACCAGCTTCTTTTTGGAAGTTATCTTTGGTGCAGGTCTGGGTGGTGTAGTCGGTTTGGTTATAGTTGATGAAGGCATAGAAGGTCTTGCGAGTGATGGTCTTCTGAAAAACATCTTTTTCGCACCGAAGCCCTTCACCTTTGCGATGAGCTGATCCTCTATCTTCATAACGCCGAAACTGGCAAATGACTTATCTTTAGGGATGAAGTCCACAGCTCCTAGATCCAGAGCTTTAAGTGTTGCTTCTGCACCTTCTGTTGTGAGGGAGCTGACCATAATCACCGGAAGGGGATTTTCCGCCATGATTTTTTGCAGAGCAGTGAGACCGTCCATGCGGGGCATTTCTATATCAAGAGTTATAACGTCAGGTCTGAGTGTTTTAACCTGCTCCACAGCCTCTATACCGTTTTTTGCTGTACCGACAATAACGATTTCGGGGTCTTTTTTTACCATATTTTCTATGGCTTTTCTCATGAATGCGGAGTCATCCACAATCAGCAGCTTAACTTTGGGCATTAATTGTCTCCTGCGTAATATCTAATAGAATTCTTTGAGTTTCTTTTTCAGTTTTGCAGTTGCAGCGGAATGTATCTGTGAAACCCTTGATTCTGTAATACCCAGAACCATGGCAATTTCTTTCATTGTGAGCTCTTCATAGTAATAGAGAGAAACGACATATTTCTCTTTTTCGCTAAGGTTTTCAATCTCCTCACCGAGAGTGTCCACGAGTCTGGTTTTAAGAGCTTCGTCTTCCGGTGTCAGTCCTGTGCTTTTGATAAAGTCAACAAGGCTTGTATCCCCTTCAGGTCCCACAGATTCGTCCAGAGAGAGGATTTTATCATTTTCCATAAGTTCGAGAAGGCGGTAAACTTCCTGTTCACTGAAATCACTGTTTTCGATTATCTCTTCCACGGTTGGCTTTTCACCCGCAGTACGATAGTGGTTTCCGATGTGTCTTTCAAGCTGTTTAAGTCTCGTTCGCACATTTCTGGGGAGATAGTCGAGGTTTCGCAGCGTGTCGAGTATCGCACCTTTGATACGTCTTTCGCCAAAGGTGTAAAAGTTTACATTTCTGTCTTTGTCAAAACGTTCAAGTGACTCAATAAGCCCCAGACAGGCGGAAGAGTAAAGGTCGTCCACGTCCACGGTGTCGGGCAAGGTGGTACTGATGCGCAGTACCCATGATTTGATCCTGGGCATGAACTCCAGAATAATCTTGTCTTTTTCTTCCCGGCTGAATCTGTTACTGCCGGCTGCCGCACCGTAGCCTGTCACATTATTTTCCTGTAGTTAATTATCAGCTTGTCGATCATAAAAAAAAGGTTCTTTGCTATCAGATAGACAACGAAAAACATTATAATGTCTCTGCCGATATAAGTCAATTTTACATCATATATGAGGAATTTCATCACAAATGACAACATAAAAGTAACAGTAGCAAGCAGTAGTGCAAGTTCTCTGTAAGAAAAATTCATACATACCCCCTGTCGTGCCGGCTCACTTGAACACCCCTTTCAGGAGTGATACAAAATTCTTCTTCTCATCCCCTGCTGTGCCGTTTGACTGCCCTGTGATCTTTCTTGCTATCGCCAGAAGGTCTTTAACGTAAGGGCAGTTCGGAGTCAGGATACATGCTGGCTTCTGTGATTTGACAGATTTTATAAGCGCTTTGTCCTCCCGTAGGTATCCGAGGAACTCCAGCTCGACATTAAGGAATTTTCTAGCGACATTTTTCATACTTTCAAATATCCCCTTCACTCCCTGAACATCGTCTACCCTGTTCAGCACAAACTGGATGTTTTCTATACCGTACTGAAAGTGAACAACCTTCATAAAGGCGTATGCATCCGTAATGGCTGTGGGCTCTGGAACTGTCAAAACAACAACCAGATCAGCAATGGACGTGAACCGTATAACGTTTTCCGAGATACCTGCACCAGTGTCAAACAGGATATAGTCATACTGCGAATCGAGCAGTACAAAGATATCAATCAGCTTTTCGTGCTCTTCGTCCGGCAGACTGGAAAGCTCAACAAAGCCGCTGGAGGCAGGGATGATGTCCACCCCATAGTTATCCTTCTTTATTATATCATTAAGTCCCACCTCTCCGGTCAGATATTTTCTGATGGAGGCGGACACACTGATATTAAGCAGGATATCCACATTTGCCAGCCCTAAATCGGCATCGAACACAAGAACTTTTTTCCCAAGCTGTGAGAGCAGACAGGCAAGGTTTACCGCAAAATTCGTTTTCCCCACCCCGCCTTTACCGGACGAGACAGAGATATAAGTAGCCTTTCTGTGCTGTTCCCAAGCCTTTCTGCGCAGGCTGTGAGCCTGATCTGTCATTTATCACTCCACAAGGCCGGTATCTCTTTGAGGATCTTACCAGCAATCTTCTTGCCATCCGGAACTTCCATATCATCTGGTACGTTTTGTCCACCTGCCAGAAGCATTAACGGTGTTTTCTTCTTTATCGGCAGATTGACAAGAGGACCAAAATATTTTGTTTCATCGAGTTTTGTAAATATAAGATACTCCGGTAAAAGTTTGGAATATCTGTCGTAAGTGTCCGCCATCTCCTGATGATTACTGCTCATGGACATAACCAGAGCAACCTTCACAAGGGGACTGACTTCCATAAACTTCAGCAGGTCGCCAATCTGGCTGTCGTCAAACTGGCTTCTCCCCATGGAGTCTACAAAAACATAGTCGTAGTCACGGCATTCGTAGATAATGCGTTCAAGCTCTGTCGGGGTAGACGCCACACGCAGAGGGATGTCAACTATCTCGGCGTATGTCCGGAGCTGCTCCACTGCGCCTATACGGAAGTTATCCACTGTTATCAGCGCAACTGACTTATTCATCTTAAGGCTCAGGTTTGCCGCAATCTTTGCTATAGTCGTTGTCTTGCCCACGCCTGTGGGACCCACGAGGGCGAGAACTTTTTTGTTTATAGAAGAGAAATAATCCTTTTCAACGGGTATCAGCTCTGACATAAGCTGAGTCACGAGGTTTCTTATCTGGTTGGGTGTAAGCCCGTGGGATGCCCTTTTTTCTATCTTTTTCAGAAATTTATAAGCTATGATTTCATCCACGCCGTTTTTAACCATAAGGTTGTAGAACTCTCTTATGTGGCCTGTGAGGTCTACCATAATGTTTTCTTTCAGGCTGGATTTCATCTCCATCATCTGTTTTTTAATTTCGGTTATGTCATTTATGAGGCAGTCAAATCTGTTTAGCCCGAGAGTATTAATGAGTTCGGCTATCCTGTCCAGATCTCCGCTCTGCTCTTTGTTATTCCCCTCTTTTGCCGGGTCATAGTTGACGCCAACGGACTTCTTACCTTTTTTGACACGGTCATCGTCTTCCACGGCGGCTGTGACCTCTATGATAGGGCGCGAGAAGAGACCGAGGCTGTTATTTTTAACGACCTTGCGGGAGGAGAGTATCATGGCATCAGGGCCAAGCTCCTCTTTAATCAGCTTCATCGCCTCTTTCATATCAAAAACTTCGTACTTTTTGATTCTCATAGATCGATCTCCAGCATTCCAAGACTCTCTATCCTTACGGATTCACTAATCTCATTATGTGACATAATATTGACATTTGGAACAAATTTTTCAACAAACCGCCTCATTGGCAGTCTTATCGGAGGCGATATTATCATAAGGGGTGGCAGTCCTTTTGACACGCATTCCTCTGTTTTTTTCATTATACCAGAGAGTATCTTCTGCGCCAATGTCGGGTCAATAACTATCTCCTGTCCGTCGTCAGTGTTTTGCAGGCTGCTTGCCAGCATTTGTTCTATTTTTGACGGAAGTGTGAAAACATACAAGCTGCCGTCCGCTGATGTCATTGCTTCTGTTATCTGACGTTTAAGGGTCAGTCTCACTTTTTCTATGAGGTAATCAGGATTTTTATTCTGCATACCGAAAGTTGCCAGAACTTCCATAACAGTCTGAAGGTTCCTTATGGAAACCCTCTCTTTAAGCAGTGACTGGAGCACCCGGTTCACAGTACCCAGGTCGAGAATGCTTGGTATAACATCATCCACCAGTTTCGGGTATTTTTCCTTCAGCTTATCGAGTAGTTCCTGTGTTTCCTGTCTGCCGAGTAGTTCGTGGGCATTTTTCTTTATGATCTCTGTGAGATGAGTCGCAATAACGGTTGACGGGTCAACAATTGTATACCCTTCCATCTCGGCTATGTCTTTGACCGGCTCATCCACCCATTTTGCTTCAAGCCCGAAAGCGGGTTCTTTGGTGGGTATGCCGTCTATTTTTGTAATGTCGCCTTCAGGGTTCATTATAAGGTATTTTTCCGGAAAGATAGTTCCTGTCGCCACACGCACACTTTTTAGCATGACGCTGTAGCCGTTTGCGTCAAGCTGCAGGTTGTCCCGTATGCGAACCGGAGGGACGATAAAACCCATCTCAAGCGCAATCTGTCGTCTTATCGCTTTGATCCTGCTCAGCAGTGTGCCCCCCTGATTTGTGTCTACCAGAGGTATCAGCCCGAAGCCGATTTCAAGCTCCATCAGATCCATTTCAAGGAGATTTTTAACCTCTTCCTCTTCCGGCACATCCTTATGTTCTTTTTCTTTGGTTGCTTCTTCCTTCTCTTTCTTTTCAAGCTCATTCTTTTTCCCCTTAGAGATGTAAACGAGGTAAAACATCAGTGCTGCAATGGAGATGAAAGATATTTTCGGAAGACCGGGCACAAGGGCGAAAAACAGAAGGATTGCCCCGGCTATCCCAAGGACTTTCGTACTGGAGAAAAGCTGTGTGAAAAGCTGTCCTGAAAGATCCGCAGACCCTCCAGCACGGGAAACGATGAGACCTGCCGATGTTGATATTATAAGTGACGGAATCTGTGACACCAGACCGTCACCGATAGTAAGTATAGTAAAGCGTGCGGCCGATTCTCCAGCCGGCATATCATGCTGAAAAACACCAATGAGAAGACCGCCGAGGATGTTGATAGCTGTTATTATGATGCCTGCTATGGCGTCACCGCGGACAAATTTGCTGGCACCGTCCATAGCTCCGTAGTAATCAGCTTCCTTTTGTATTTTCTCCCGTTTTGCTTTTGCTTCGTCTTCAGTGATGAGACCTGTGTTGAGGTCGGCATCGATAGCCATCTGTTTACCGGGCATAGCGTCCAGAGTGAATCTTGCTGCCACTTCTGCGATACGTCCGGAACCTTTTGTGATAACCATAAAGTTTATGAGCACGAGTATCAGGAAGATGATAATACCTACAACGTAGTTACCGCCGACGACAAACTGACCGAATGAACGTATAACCTGTCCTGCTGCTTCTTCCCCTTCGGCTCCGTGCAGAAGGATTGTCCTGGTGGTTGCCACGTTCAGAGAAAGTCTGAAAAGTGTGACAATAAGGAGCACCGATGGAAATGTTGAGAAATTAAGCGGGTCGTCAGAGTGTATGGCAACCATGAGGATAACAATAGCAAGAGCTATGCTCATCGTAAGTAGTATATCCAGAAGAAATGCAGGCAGAGGAAGCACCATAACGACAATAATGCCTATGAAAAAGATGGAGAACATAACGTCATTTTGTTGAAAAAAGCCTTTGATCCCTGTGGTCTCTTCCGCCATTTATATTCTACCTCTAATCAAGCGTTGGATTCTGCTTCGGTTATCTGGTGGGGCGTTTAAATTTATCCACAAGTGCAAGAATTTCCGCCACTGCCTTATACAGATTTTCCGGTATTTCATCACCTATGTCAACCGTTTTGAAAAGAGAGCGTGCAATGGGCGGGTCTTCATGAACGAGAATGCCTGACTGTTTTGCTATCTCTTTGATACGGAGAGCCATCAGACGTTGCCCCTTTGCCATAACGACGGGGGCTCTGTCTTCTCCGGGTGAATACTTCAGCGCCACAGCGAAATGTGTCGGGTTTGTGACCACGACATCAGATTTTGGTACATCGTCCATCATGCGCTTTCTCGCCATTTCCCTCTGTATACTGCGGATACGTCCTTTAACGTGGGGATCCCCTTCTGCCTGTTTCCGTTCCTCTTTTACTTCATGTTTGCTCATTTTCAGATCCTGCTTGAACTGGTATTTCTGAAAAATGAAATCTGCCAGAGCCATGAATAGGGCGAGCAGACTGACCTTCCACATTATCTCATACACGATTTTTCCGAATACTGAAAATATGTCGTAAAAGTCCATATCAGCCATGGATATAATAGTTACTATATGTTTTTTTACTATCAGGTACGCTACATATGTGACTACAAAAACTTTAAAGAGTGACTTCATAAGTTCCACTAAGCTCTTTTTTGAGAAGAATCTGCCGAAACCTTTGATAGGGTCGATCCTTTCAAGTTTTGCGGAAAGTGCTTTCGGTGTGAACATAAAGCCTGTCTGGAGGACATTAGAGGCTACACCGACAACAAGCACGAGAGCCATAAAAGGAGCGAGAAGTTTTGCAGATTCTATAATACTGAAGAGCATTATCTTGTGCGCACTCTGAGTGTTTATTTCGTAGTTGGTCATCATAAAGATTTCACGTATGAGCCTTGCCAGACCGTGCATCAGGTATGGACCGTAATAGTAGAAGAAAAAGGTAACGAGAAGCAGTGTCACAGCAGCAGGGAGTTCACGGCTTTTGGCAACGTTTCCTTCGTTTTTAGCATCAGTAAGTTTCTTCCCCGTAGGGTCTTCCGTCTTTTCCTGTTCGTCTGCCATTTAAAAAAACCTTATAACATTAGCGATTTCTTCGAAATAACGAAGGAGTATCTTTTCAAAAGCAATAAAGAAGTAATTCATGCCGAGTGCGATTATTATCAGACCTATAGCTATCTTTGCAGGGAAGCCGACTATCATCAGATTTATCTGGGGGGCAAGTTTACCTATAACCCCTATCACCGTTGAGAAGATAAGGAGAGTTATGATAGCAGGAGCCATAATTTTGATGGCTATCAGAAATATATAAGAAAAAAGCTTTGCTATGTAGTTAAATGCGATGGGGTTGATCTCTGCTCCGCCTATGGGGATAGACCGAAATGATTCGGCAATGGCACCCAAAACAAGGTAATGTCCGCCTACCGCAATAAAGAAAAGGAGCATTCCTATGTTAAGAAATGACGAGATGATGGAAAGCTGTGTATTTGACTGAGGATCCATAACGTTAACAACGCTGAATCCCATCTGCAGACCAACTATCTGCCCCCCAAGCTGTGCTCCGATGAAAAGGAAATTAGAAAGAATACCAATGCATACTCCTACAAGTATCTCTTTGAAGACCATTACTATTATGATGCCGGTGGGGAGGTTTCCATAAGGCATAGCCTCCAAAGAGGGGAAGATGACCATAGCAATCAGGATTGCCAGCACAAAACGTATCTGAGGCTTTATGACATTGCTTCCGAAGACCGGAACAGTAAAAAGTATCGCACCGATGCGGGCAACTGCCATCAAAAAGCTTACAAATGTGTCTGTGTAGTAGAGAAATTCAAACATAACACATATTATTGCCTGTTTGAGATAATTACAACGGGTTTAAATAGAAAAAACTTTCATTGTGTACATATGACATGTAAAATGGACTTTAAATCTCAGAAATTAACGGAGTAGCAAAGTGAAAAGACTCAGTTTCGATGAAGGGGCAGCACTGCTGAGAGACGCTGACTTGCTGGAATTAGGCAGGCTGGCGGACGAAGCAAGGAAAGAACTGCATCCGGAAGGTGTGGTGACATTCGTTATCGACAGAAATATTAACTATTCAAATATATGCACCTGTAAATGCTCTTTCTGCGCATTTTACAGAAGTGTTGATGATAAAGATGCATATGTGATGGACAAAGATACTCTTCGTCAGAAGATTGAAGAGACAAAAGCCCTTGGCGGTACACAGATATTGCTTCAGGGGGGGCTTCACCCTGACTTGCCCATAGAATTTTATGAAGATATGCTTCGCTTTATGAAAGAGCTGGGTGTGTGGGTGCACGGCTTTTCTGCTCCGGAGGTGCATCACATAGCTAAATTATCAGGACTTAGCGTTGAGCAGGCAATCAAAAGACTGACCGCTGCCGGGCTGGACAGTATTCCCGGTGCAGGAGCAGAGATACTCATAGACGAGGAGCGCAAAAAGATAAGCCCCAACAAGATATCTGTGGATAAGTGGCTGGCTGTGATGGATACAGCGCATAAGCTGGGTATGAAGACGACAGCTACTATGATGTTTAAGAAAGAGGACGGACCGGAAAAGATAATAGAGCATCTGGACAGAATACGAAAACAGCAGGACAGCTCAGGCGGTTTTACTGCTTTTATTCCGTGGCCTTTTCAACCTGACAACACGGAGCTGGGCGGAGGGCATGTTACAGCAGTTGAATACCTGCGTGTTCTCGCTATAAGCCGTCTTTACCTTGATAATGTACCTAATATTCAGGTATCATGGGTTACACAGGGACCGAAGACCGGGCAGACTGCCCTTTATTTCGGAGGGAACGATTTTGGTTCACTGATGATAGAGGAAAACGTTGTGGCTGCTTGCGGGGCAAGCTTTCGCATGAGTGTGGACGAGATAAAAAACACCATAGACAGAGCCGGTTTCAGACCTGCTCAGAGGGATATGGAATACAATATTCTGAGGTATCTTGATTGAAAAATGACTTTCTGGAGGTTCTTGTAGAAATCTCCGAAAAAATGAACAGTATGTTTGAGATTCATAATCTCCTGCCGGCAATTATTAACATAGCGAAGGAGTATCTGGACGTTAAACGGATATCTCTGATGCTTATCGAAGATGATGTGCTGAAGATGTATGCACATGCAGGGTTTGATGTGGAATATTCTGACGTCAGCCTGCGTCTCGGCGAAGGTATCGCAGGGAAAGTTGCTAAAACAGGTGTCGAGGTTATGGTTAATCACACTGAGGGAACCTGCAAAGAGATGGGCTATGAGGCCTCGTCATTTATGTCTGTTCCTCTGAAAAAGAGCGACAAGGTTCTCGGTGTGTTAAATCTTACGGATAAAGAAGGGGATTATTTTAACGAAACAGATGTAAAAGTAGCCAGATATATAGCCTCTCAGTGTGCTCTTGGCGTTGAGCGTTTCAACATATACAGAGACATGCGCAAAAGTGAAAATCTGCGTGTGGTGGGTATGCTGAACTCCTCTATTGCCCACGATATTAAAAATCTTCTGAATATTGTGCAGTCCTATCTTGAGCTTATGGATATGGAAGAAGGGCTGAATCCTGAGATGCGGGAGTACATAGATGCGATCCATTCCGAGGTTAAGCGTATCCACGGGCTGACTCTGGATCTACTTGATTTTTCCCGACAGCGTGTGACAATTAACATTGAAACTTTCAGAATTTCTGAACTGTTTACAGAAATAGCTAAGCATGCTAACATCATGACTAAAGATACGGACATAGTTGTAGAAGTTACTGCTTTGGATGATCTCACCATGAAAGTGGACAGGGGCAAGATTTTCAGAGTTATCTTTAATCTGGTCTCTAATGCGATAGATGCACTGGGGTGTTCCGGAAAGGTCAGACTGACTGCTGAACAAGATAGCGATTTTTGCGTATTCAGGGTGCGTGATACTGGCAAAGGCGTACCGAAAGAGCATCTGGCAAAGCTCTTTCAGCCATTTTTCTCATCGGGCAAGCATAAAGGCACAGGGCTTGGGCTCGCTATTGTCCAGATGATTGTTGAGGCTCATAACGGTACTATAGAAGTAGATTCTGCAGAGGGCTTATACACAGAATTTACTGTAAGGATACCATACAATTATGAATCTTTTAAAGAACTACACAAGTAAAGGCGAGTCAGAGCTTGCTAAATTTTTAATGAGTAATTACGGACTGCATCTGAATGAGTTTGCATTTTCAAGAGACGATGCCGGCCGTATTGTTATTAAGATTATAGCAGACAAAAATGCTGATGCTGATGCCGAGCTTTTCATTTCAGATGATGGTCTCAGGGCTATGGTAAATGTCTATCCGGCAATCAATAACGGTGCTCCGCTTAATGCTGACTATATCATAGAGCTTCTGAAACATGAGCATATCACAGTGAATATCCACAGGGATGTTATAGATAACGCTGTAAAACTCTGTAACGAAGGCGGTATATCAGAGAATATTATAGTGGCTGAGGGTGTTGAACCTATTCATGGAAAGAATTCTCAGATACTTCTTAATTTTGATCCTATAAAAAACAAACCAAAGATATTACGCAGCGGGCGTGTCGATTACAAAAACATAGATAATATACGAATAGTTAACGAAGGGGACTTGCTCCTTACTAAAAAACCTGCAACCGCAGGAGTAAGAGGACTGAGTGTGCGCAATCAGGAGATTTCGCCTGACCCGGGTATTGATATAGAGATTCAGGTTGGCGAAGGGGTGCGTGCAGAGAATGATGATTCAGAATTTTATGCTACGACAGACGGGTGTGTCACCTTTGTCAGGAATACGCTTGAGGTTTCTCCGATATATATCGTCAGGGGAAATGTTGACTACAGCACGGGGAATATAGTATTTAACGGCAGTGTCCATATTAATAACGATGTGCTTAGTGATTTCAGCGTAAAAGCGGAAAAAGATATATATATAGATGGCTTGTGTCAGGATGCATATCTGGAAGCAGGCGGAAATATTGTCATTAAGCTCGGCGTAAAAGGTGATAACAAAGGCATTATCAAGGCAAAAGGCGATGTCTCTGTCGGCTATGCCGAAGGTGCAAACATAGAGGCGAGAGGGAACATAGAGATACAGAAATATTCCTATCACTCTAACCTGAAAACCGGAGGGATTCTGGAGGCGATAAAAGACCCTGGAGTCATTGCAGGCGGGACAGTAGTTGCCTTTGAAGAGGTACGCATCAATCAGGCGGGGACAAGTGGAAATTCACGCTTTCTTATAAACATAGGAACTAAATTTTATTTTGCAGATGAGCTTGAAGCACTGAAAAGAACAAAAATTAAATACGAAGAAAACAAAGCAAAGATTGACGAATTCCTCGGCAGTGTTAATTTAAAAAGCAAAGAAGTGCTTACTAACCCAAAAGTCCGGCAGTTGATTACTATGAGAAAGCAGATAGACGCTAAAATCACAGATGTTGACGCACAGATGAAAACACTTATAAAGGATGCACATCATCCGAGACCGAAACTTAAAGTGGCAAAAGAACTTTACGGCGGTCTGGATGTCCAGATATATAGAGAAAAACTGAATATTAGGGAAAACCAGAAAAATGTCGTATACTACTTTGAAGATAAATATCAGCAAATCGCACATGTTTCATTGGAAGACCAAGACTGGCAAGAATGAATGACCATATAATTATCAAAGGTGCCAGACAGCACAACCTTAAAAATATCGATCTTAAAATACCCAAGAACAAGCTTGTAGTCATAACAGGTGTGTCCGGATCTGGTAAGTCCACATTAGCTTTTGATACCCTCTATGCTGAAGGGCAGAGACGCTACGTCGAGTCTCTCTCCGCCTATGCGCGGCAGTTTCTAGAGATGATGGAAAAGCCTGATGTGGATTCTATTGAGTACCTCTCACCTGCCATAAGCATAGAGCAGAAATCAATCAGCAGGAACCCACGATCCACAGTCGGAACGATCACAGAAATCTATGACTATATGCGGCTTCTCTTCGCCCGTGCGGGTGCTGTGCACTGTCCGGTCTGCGGAAAGCTTGTCCAGAGTTATTCTGTTCAGCAAATAGTAGACAGGGTGCTTGCTTTTGGTGAAGATGCAAAAGTTGAAATTATGGCTCCTGTTGTCAGGGGCAAAAAGGGCGAATACAAAAAACTATTCGAAAAACTCCTTAAAGACGGTTATGTCCGTGCTGTTATAGATGGAGAGGTGCGCAGACTTGAAGAACCGATTGAGCTGGATAAACAGGTTAAGCACAGTATCTCTGTTGTTATCGACAGGATAAAGATAAAAGAGAGCGTCAACAGAAGGCTTACTGATTCTGTTGAAACAGCTCTTGGGCTTGGAGAAGGGCTTGTTGAGGTTATGACAGATGACCGCAGAGACCTGTATTCACAAAAATTTACCTGCCCTGACTGCGATATAAGCATAGAAGAGATTGAGCCGAGAAGTTTTTCGTTCAACAACCCTTTTGGTGCATGTCCCGAGTGTGAGGGGCTTGGCGAAAAACAGGTTTTTGACACGGAAGCGATAGTCCCTAACGATGAAATAAGTGTCCGTGAAGGTGCCATAGAGCCGTGGCAGCAGTTTGATAACTTCCATTTTTATAATACGCTGGTTGCTCTCTCAGAGCAGTTCGGCATTGATATGAACAAACCATACAGAGACCTCACTGAAAAGCATAAAAAGATTCTCCTCGAGGGGCTGGACGAACCGATCAAAATGTTCACCTTTAAAGGGGAGAAGAAAGTTTTTTACGATAAGAAGTTCAACGGTGTTTTCGGACTTCTGAAAGAGAAGCTTTACACCGGAACACAGACAGACAGAGACTTTGCTAAAAAATATATGTCTGCTCAGAATTGCCCTTCATGTGACGGAGCCAGACTGAAACGCACAAGCCTGTCCGTTTTTGTCGGTGGTAAAAATATTGCAGAGATTTCTGCTATGAATGTTCGTGAAGTCTTGGAATTTTTCGAAGGTGTGACATTTGACGGGTTTATAAAAGATGTCGCAGCTAAGATCATTAATGAGATAAAACGTAGGCTGAAATTCCTTAACGATGTTGGTTTGAGCTATATCACTCTGGAACGGAAGGCGTCAACACTTTCCGGCGGCGAAGCCCAGAGGATACGCCTGGCTACACAGATAGGTTCAGGGCTTACCGATGTCCTTTATGTTCTGGATGAGCCGAGCATCGGTCTTCATCAGCGTGATAACGATATGCTCATAGCCACACTGAAAAACCTGCGGGACATAGGCAATTCGCTGATAGTTGTAGAACATGACGAAGATACTATATACGCATCTGACTTTGTGGTTGATATGGGACCGGGTGCCGGACGAAAGGGCGGTGAAGTGGTTTTTACCGGACATCCGGAAGAGCTGAAACACTGCGAAGGGTCTCTCACAGGTCAATACCTGTCGGGGAGAAAAGCTATAGAGATGTCGGCAGAGAGGAGAAAACCTGACGGCAGATGTATAGAGCTCGCAGGGGCAACAGAGAACAACCTGAAAGATATAAGCGTGAAAATACCTCTCGGTTTAAATATATGCGTGACAGGTGTTTCAGGCTCGGGTAAATCAACTCTTATCATGGATACACTTCAGGTTGCACTGAAGAAAAAACTGCTCAGGAATAACGCAAGAAGCGGTGCTTTCAGAGACCTGACAGGTGTTGAGCAGCTTGATAAAGTTATAGATATTGACCAGTCGCCCATAGGGCGCACACCTCGTTCCAACCCTTCAACATATACCGGAGTTTTTACAGACATCCGTGAAATTTTTGCAATGACGCAGGATGCAAAAGTTCGCGGATACAAAATAAGCCGTTTCAGCTTTAACGTGAAAGGACCAAAGGGCGGACGGTGTGAGACTTGTCAGGGGGAAGGATACATTAAGATAGAGATGCACTTTCTGCCGGATATGTATGTTAAATGTGATGCCTGTCATGGAAAAAGATATAATCGCGACACCCTTGATATACGCTATAAAGGGCAGAATATTGCAGACGTTATGGACATGACAGTTAATCAGGGATTTGAGTTTTTCGAAAATATTCCGAAATTAAAGAATAAGCTTGCGGTTCTGAAGGATGTAGGGCTTGGATATATAAAGCTCGGTCAGCCTGCGACAACTCTTTCCGGAGGGGAAGCCCAGCGTGTTAAGCTCGCAAAAGAGCTGATGAAACGCCCCACAGGAAAAACTTTATATATTTTTGATGAACCCACGACAGGACTTCATTTTGATGATATAAACAAGCTGGTGAAAATTTTCGCACGTCTGACAGACAGCGGAAATACTGTCATCATCATAGAACATAACCTTGATGTTATAAAATGTGCCGACCATATCATAGACCTCGGTCCGGAAGGGGGCGAAGGTGGCGGCGAGATTGTTTTCGAGGGAACACCGGAGGATTGCGCTAAGTGTAAGGCCTCCTACACAGGAAAATACTTAAAGGGTAAACTTGTTACATGAAGAAACTGATTCTTGCTATAATGCTGATATTGACTGCAACGGCAGCATTTGCCGGCATTGAAGAGTACCAGTCCGCCAAAAAGGATCTGGACTATATCGAGCATTCAAGCAAAGTAACCAGAAAATCATATCACATAGTCGCTGACAAATTTCACAGTATCTACGCCAAAGACCCAAGCGGTAAGCTGGCTGATGATTCTCTCTATTATACCGCACGCACATACCACAGAAGCTATGTTCGTTATAAGCAGAGGGCAGACCTTCTGAATGCTCTGAAAAATTTCAAACTGCTGGCATCAAACTATCAGACAAGGCTTGCATCCCTTGCGTACATAGAATCGGCGAATCTTTATGAGGAGCAGAAAGACTATCCCTCGGCGAGGTATATGCTGAAAAAGCTTATAAGCAGGTTTCCTAATACCGAAGATGCAAAGACAGCAGAGGGGAAGCTTGCTGGTATAGAAAAGAAATTCAGAAAAAGCCTATACGCAGACAACCCGAAAATTGAAACAGCCTCCACTGCTGCCAAGCCTGAACCGCCAGTCGTTAATTCTGTCCTGACTGACAAAGAAAATCCGGATGATGACAAATCAGATGATACAGCAGCAGAATCTGCCGCTACGGCGAAGAATAAAGAGGTTGCCTACGGAAGTGAAAACGCATCGTCTGCTGTCCCCGCCGGCAAGGTTGTGGTGAACAGAGTCCGGTACTTTTCTACAGAAGATTATACCAGAGTAGTCCTTGACCTCTCCGGTCAGACGAAATTTGAGAAACACTGGCTGAAAGCTAACCCGCAGTTCAATAAACCGCCCAGACTTTTTCTGGATATCGAAGACGCTGTTATGTCCAGTGAGATTCCGAAGGATATCAACATCAAAGACGGGCTCCTTGACTCGCTCCGCTGGGGGTATAACAGACCTGGCGTGGCACGCGTTGTTCTCGACAGCGACAATGTAAAAGATTTTACAGTGTTTGCTATGTCTAACCCTGATAGGATTGTTATAGATGTCAGCGGTAACCCTCTGGATAAAAAGACCACTGCTTCGTCAACTTATGTCTCTTCAACAAAAAAAGTTCCTTCCGGTACAAAAGTTATCGCCAATGGTGAAGGGAGTGGAACTCTTGCGAGTGTCTTCGGGCTTAAGATCAAAACAATCGTCATCGACCCGGGGCATGGCGGGAAAGATCCGGGAGCCAGCTACTACGGCATAAAAGAGAAGGATGTTGTTCTGGATGTCGGCAAAGAGCTCTACGACATGATAAAGAAGAGATACAAAGATATAGATGTCTATATGACAAGAAATACTGACGTTTTTATACCTCTGGAGGCACGGACTGCCTTCGCCAACAGAAAGAAAGCAGACCTTTTCATCTCTGTGCATGTCAACGCTGCGCCTAATAAAAAAGCCCGTGGTGTTGAAACATATGTACTGAACGTTACAAATGACAAGAAAGCACTTGCTGTTGCTGCACTGGAGAACCAGACAACACAAAAATCCATGTCTGACCTTCAGGGCATTCTGAAAGACATAATGCTGAACTCCAAGCTTGAAGAATCGCTTCAGCTTGCGTCCTTCGTGCAGAAGGCAATGCATAAGAATTTATACAAAACAAGCCGCTACGACCTGGGTGTTAAGCAGGCTCCTTTTTATGTGCTGGTGGGTGCTAAGATGCCCGCAGTTCTGGTGGAGGCCGGCTTTGTCTCAAATAAAAATGAAGCGAACATGCTGAAAACTAAAAGATACCGCAAGCAGATAGCAGAAGGTGTTTTTAACGGTATCAGCTCATATCTTAAAATATTCAACGGCGAATAAGAAACTCCTGGAGAACTTTATGAAGATTATGGCTCTTATCCTTGCTGCGGGCAAGGGGACAAGAATGAAATCTGACCTGCCAAAAGTGCTTTTCGAGGCGGCGGGTAAACCTATGATAGATTATGTCGTGGACGCTGCGAAAGGCGTTTCCGCATCAGAGATAAATGTTGTGATAGGCAATGGTGCAGAGCTTGTGCGTGACCACCTTGGCGGGGAAGTTAACTTCAGCCTTCAGGAAACCCAGCGGGGGACAGGGGACGCTGTTATGGCAGCCGCTGCGGAGGTCGAGAGATTTGACGGGAAAGTACTCATCCTCTGCGGGGATATGCCCCTTATACAATCAGAAACTCTAAATAAATTCATAGAAGAATCAGCAGATAAAGATGTCTCTTTCATAAGTGTGAAGGTGAAAAAACCTGAGGGTTACGGACGTGTTGTGAGAGGTCTGGACGACAGTGTTCTTAAGATAGTTGAAGAGAAAGATGCATCAGATGAAGAGAAACGAATAAACGAGGTGAACACCGGTATATACCTGTGTGACAGCGGAGTGCTTCTCGAAAGGCTGAAAAATATAGACAGCAACAATGCGCAGGGCGAGTATTACCTTACAGATATAGTTGCAGAGGGTGCGTCAGCCTATCTTGCCAAGGATGAGAATGAGTTTATCGGTGTAAACAACAGAGCCCATCTGGCAAATGCGTCAAAGCTGCTCTGGCAGAAAAGAGCGGAAGAGCATATGGCAAATGGTGTTTCACTGATTGACCCGTCTGTGTTTTACTGCGATGACGATGTTGTTATAGAGGCTGATGCTGTTATATATCCTAATGTCTTCCTTCAGAAAGGTACTGTCATCCGCAAGGGTGCTGTTGTCTATCCCGGATGCAGGATAAAGAACAGCGAAATAGGCGAAAACTGCGAAATTAAAGACAACTGCCTGATAACTGACAGCTATGTCGGTGCAAAATCTGCGATAGGTCCTATGGCACAGCTTCGTCCGGGAACAGTGCTGAAAGGGAAAAATAAGATAGGGAATTTTGTAGAGACCAAAAAAGCAGAGATGGGCATAGGCTCAAAGGCGAGTCACCTTACCTATCTGGGTGATGCTGAAATAGGCAAAGATGTTAATATCGGCTGCGGAACCATTACATGCAATTATGATGGTATCAGTAAATATAAAACAGTAATCGGTGACGGAGTCTTTGTCGGGAGTGATGTTCAGCTTGTGGCTCCTGTAACTGTCGGCGAAGGCGCACTCATAGCGGCTGGTTCCACCATTACAAAAGATGTTCCTGCGGATGCTCTCGGCATCACCCGTGCCAGCCAGAAAAATCTGGAAGGCTGGGTCAGCAGATGGAAACAAAAGAGAAAGAAGTAGCCTTTTCAACAGGAAACAGTTGCTTCTGCAAATATATAAAACTCGACTGAAGAATACAGCCAGACAGAACTAGTGTGGTTAAATGTCTATATCAATGAGAGGGGTTTCACGGCGGAGAACTTCTGTCTGAACTTTATAGTTGGTAATGCAGAAGCCGGCATACTTCTCCAGCAGGTCATAACAGTTGTTTTCGTCACTCACATGCGCCAGAAAAATGCGCCCTACTCCGGTGTCGCATATGGATCCGACAAGTTTCAGTGCGTCTCTGTTTGAAAGGTGCCCTTTGTGGGAGGCGATTCTTGCCTGAAGATATTTCGAGTAAGGTCCTTTGGCGAGCATTTCAGGCTCGTAGTTAGACTCCAGCACCAGCAGGTCGCTGCAGCAGAGAAAGTATTCAGTATCCTTAGGAACCGTTCCCAGGTCTGTGGCGAATGTGACCACCTTCTCCCCGAAGCTGAAACGGAAGCCGAGAGGCTCTGCGCTGTCGTGGCTGATGTTGAAAGGGTGTACAGTGAACCCTTCTAGCTCGTATTCTACAAATCCGTTTAATATATAAAACTGAGAAACGTCTATCCCTTTGGCGGAAATTGCCTGTGCTGTCCCTTCGCTGAGGTATACGCTTGGGCTGAACTTGTTCAGAAAGGGTTTGAGTCCCGCCACATGGTCATGATGTTCATGGGTAATGAAGAGGTGTATCTGCTTACCTGCAAAACGGTCTATGTCAACATTAGCTTTGATGGTTTTCAGTGGGATGCCCACATCCACAAATACAACGTGCTTTCCGTTTTCGATAAAGTAGCAGTTGCCTGAACTGCCGGATGAGACACAGCTGAATTTAAGGCTCAAATCAGTCCCTCGTTGGTTTTGAAAAAAGTTAATGCAGAAACAAGCATAGCTGTCAGGCATATTATTATTTTTTCAGGAATGCTCACATCAACCATAAAAAAAGACAGCCACAGAAAAGCAGACAGGAGTTTTCCTGAAAAACCGATTAGTTTATATATTGTCAGCCCCCGCACATTCCAGAAGCCGGATTTTGCAGGGCGGAAGTAAATCACTTTTAAAGTGAATATAACAAGAACGGCTGCTACCCCTCTGTCTATGGGGGCGCCATTCATTCCGTAATAGAGGAGAACTGACAGAACAAGAGCCGCCAGCGTGAATTTAGAAAAACTTATGAGCGGAACTTTAACAAGATATGAAAACATCTGCCCGACAGGGTTTGTAAAAGTTATCTCAGAATCTATATATGCCTTTGCAAAAACAATCAGCAGAAGCGAAAGTATCATTAAAACAGGGTCAGAACCGAAAATGATGCCGATGAGAGGAACCCAGAAAGGTATTGTCTGAAAGATAAAGCACATCCCGAAAAATGGTTTATGGGTCATGTAGCTTATGAGCGGGTTCATTTGTTTGCCCTCTTTTTCAGTTCGGAAAGCAGATTAAGAGCCTGAAGCGGTGTCAATGCGTCAACATCCAGAGCCTTCAGTTCGTCCAGAACAGGGTGGTCATCGAAGACTAGCATTGTCTGAACAACTCCCCTTTCGTGGCTTTTCTGTTTCTTCTCTTTCTTTGGTGTATTCGCTATCCCCTGAGGGGAGAGTTCGTTCTTTTCAAGATTGCGCAGTATGTCGTTTGCACGGGTTATAACTTCCTTAGGCAGTCCGGCAAGCTCTGCAACATGTATGCCGTAGCTTTTGTCTGCTGTGCCAGGGCGAACCTTGCGCATAAATATAAGCTCTCCTTCGTGTTCCACAACCTCTGTGGCGCAGTTTCTTACGCCCTGTGTGGTGAGACTTATGTCGGTCAGTTCATGATAATGTGTCGCAAAGAGTGTTTTTGCGTTTATGTGGTCTGCTATGTATTCCGCCACAGACCATGCTATGGAAACACCGTCAAAGGTGGATGTGCCTCGCCCGAGTTCGTCTAGTATTATTAACGACTTATCTGTTGCGTTGTTCAGTATGTTCGCAGCCTCTACCATCTCTACCATGAAAGTTGATTCTCCGCCTGCCAGATTGTCGCTTGCTCCTACACGGGTGAAGATCCTGTCGACAATTCCAATCTCTGCTTCTGATGCAGGGACGTAAGAACCAATATGAGCCATGAGTGTTATGAGTGCACACATGCGGAGATAAGTGGACTTACCAGCCATGTTTGGCCCTGTGATGATAGTTAGTTTGTTTCTGTTGATGTCCATCTCTATGTCGTTGGGAACGTATGCGGAATTTATATTTTTTTCAACAACGGGGTGGCGTCCTTCTGTTATTTTTATATCGTCAAAGTCGCCTACGAGAGGTTTTCTGTAGTCGTTCTGTACGGCAGTTTTCGCCAGTGACAGCAGGCAGTCCAGCTCCGAAATGGTGGCAGCGGATGAGCGCAGTCGTGCAGCGCTTTCGGAAACCTGCCGGCGGATTTCGCTGAATATTTCATACTCCAGATTTACGAGTCTTGAATCAGCGTGGAGTATCTTTTCTTCAAGCTCTTTAAGCTCCGGTATGATAAAACGTTCAGCATTAACGAGGGTCTGCTTGCGTGTGTACTCTTCCGGTACGCGGTTAAGGTATGCTTTTGATATCTCGATGTAGTATCCGAAAACTTTGTTGAATTTGACTTTAAGGCTGGAGATACCAGTTTTAGCCCTCTGCTCGGATTCTATCTTCAGAAGTATCTGACGGCTGTTCTCTTTGATGTCTTTTAGTTCGTCCACTTCCGGGTTGAATCCCTTTTTGATGAGTCCCCCCTCTGTGATAGTCACGGGGGGTTCGTCTTCGATGGCGCTTTCTATAAGCACTGTGATGTCGTTAAGGTCGTCAAATTCTTCGGTGAGGTCTGCTATGTGAGGGTTCTCACATGATGAGAGCATATATTTTATCGTAGGAAATGTTTCTGTGGAATTTTTCAGCCAGACAAGGTCGCGGGCGTTGCATCTGTTTGCTGAAAGCCTTGTTGTGATACGCTCTATGTCGTAAACACGCTCAAGCTGGTCACGAAGAGCGTCCGCAGTGGTCTGGTTATTTATGAAAAACTCTATTATCTCCTGCCTGCGCAGAATAGTGTTAGTGTTGCGGAGGGGGCTTAGGAGCCACTTCTTAAGTGTCCGTGCGCCCATCGTTGTGTTTGTGTGGTTCAGTACGCTGTACAGGGTGTCTTTTTCTGAGCCGTCACGGCTGTTTTTTACCAGCTCCAGTGTTGATATCGCCACACTGTCCAGATACACCCGCTCGTCGTCAGTGACGAGCTTCGGCTTAAGCAGGGTTACATCCAGCATGACCCTCTGCATGTATTTCAGAGCCATATATATGGGCGCTGCAAAGGTTATTTCGTCAAGCCCGAGGGATTTCATAGCTCCCACACTGTAATGCTCCATAACCTCACGGGATGCCAGTGTTTCTGAAAAGCTTCCGCCGAATTCAAATGCCCCTTCGATTCCTGAGTTAAAGCTCGTTATAATCTCTTTCGGATTGTAGCGTGCTATAGTGTCTCCGGCATAGTTTGCACCGCACTTCTCAAGATAGACCTCTCCGGTGGACAGGTCTGTAAAGGCTATATAGATTTTTTCAGCTTTATATACTGTTGCAAGGTAGTTATTGTCAGTTGCGGGGAGTGCCGCATCGTCTATCACAGTGCCGGGTGTGTGCACTTTTGTGACGCCTCTTTTGACTATCCCTTTCGCCTGTGCAGGGTCTTCAAGCTGATCGCATATTGCGACATTCTTTCCTGCCTTAAGCATCTTTATAAGGTATTGCTGATAGCTGTGATGGGGTACGCCGCACATGGGCATACCGTTATCTTTGTTTTTATCGCGGCTGGTGAGCGCTATGCCCAGAATCTTAGATGTTTCGACAGCGTCATCACCGAACATTTCATAAAAATCCCCCATGCGAAAGAATACGATGGTGTCGGGATATTTCTCCTTCACATCGAAAAACTGCTGCATCATCGGGGTAATTTTCTCAGGTTTGGTCATGTTCGTCCTTTATTTTATAAGCACCTGCAATTGGGCATGAATGAAGAAATGATCTTCTGCTCCCGCCTGAGGCTTGCAGTTGGCTGTTCTCTTTATATTGGTTTTAAAGTTTCAAAGCCCTGACAGTTTGGGCAGGCATCGCTGTATGTCTTTGTACTTGCAGAACAGGCAGAGCATCTGTAATAGTCCGCACCTTCAAGATAGCTTTCAAGGAGGCTGTTCGGAGTGATTGTGAGGGATGCACGGGCGATGTTATTGTTGAATCCGTAATTTTCTATATAGCTGTTGATAAGTTCCTGCGCTTTAGCTTGGTTTTCACTGTGCAGAAGCCTTGATACAGCATAGCCATAGAGAAAAGGATTTCTGGCGCCCTCTGCTATACGTTTCATTACTATCCGCATGAGTTCTTCTGTCCGCCCTGTGTCGTAAAAAACAGACTGAAATTTTGTCATGTCATTCTCGGATGCCGGAAGTTCTGAGTTGATGAATTTATCTATTTCTATTAAAGCTTTTGAGGGTTTGGCAACCATAAGCAGGTTGTCAATCTGCATCATGCTCACACATCTTGATTTCGGTATGTACTTAAGTGCAGTTTTAAGGTATTTGTTTTGCTTTGAGCCTTCTGTTTCAGAGGCGCAGCGGAAATAGCAGTAGCCTGTTTCGTTGTCCAGATTTATCTTTTCGCTTTTCGCGAGCATTTTATATGTGTTTGCTGCTTCTTCATATTTGCCTAATTTACGCAGAGTTTTTGCTCTTAGCAGCACACCTTCTCTGTCAGTGGACATTTCCAGAAGTGAATGGGCGATAGTATAATTTCCCGCTTCAAACATCACCCGTCCAAGTTCAACGGTGAGAGCTCTTTTTGTGCTTGAGTCTATGTCTGCACTGCGGAGTATACTCTCCAGAACATATGTTGCGCGGTCGTATTGTTTATTTTTGCGGAAGACGAGTCCGGCGGCAAAGTATGCCTCTATCCGGTCGCTGTGTTCAAGAGCGGCATTTTTAAGGTGGGCAGATGCTCTCTGGTAGTCCCCCTCGGTAATGGCAGAAAGTCCTTTGATAAAGTCGATGCTGTACTTCAAGCGTTTTCTCTTTTTTCTGAGGCTTCAAAAGGGATGTTACGGAGCCTGACAAGCTCTTCTTCCTGTTTTTTAATCTGCTTCTTCAGGGTTCCCATTTGCCTTTTCAGTTTAAATCTATCCAGCGAATAGAGTATCCCTGTGAGGAGCACCCCGAAAAGCATTGCAGCCAGAATAACTATAAAAGCCGGCAGCTGAACAGCCTCTTTGTTGAAAAAGTAATAAACCTGCATTGGATTGGTATTAAGTATCGCGAAGACAACAATAGCGAGTGTCGCTGCGATTTTTATTATTCCGCTGATAATTTTCATTTTCCTGCCTCCAGATCAAATGCCTCTTTCAGTGTATCGTATGTATCAAATATATGCTCTGAAATAACTCTTGTCTCCCCTAATACGGGCATAAAGTTTGTATCGCCTGTCCATCTGGGCAGAACATGAAAGTGTATGTGCTGACGTATCCCTGCTCCGGCCGCCTTTCCTATGTTGAATCCTGTATTAAATCCCTCGGGGCTGAAAACCTTTTTAAAAACACGCAGAGTAAGCTGTGAGAGCTGCATAAGCTCCAGCATTTCGTCATCATTAAGGTCGCAGAGGTCTCCTGTGTGCTTGTATGGAACAACCATGAGGTGTCCGTTATTATAAGGGTAAAGATTCATTATGATAAAGTTATGTCTGCCTCTGTAGAGGATGAGGTTTTCTTTGTCTTTTGATGGGTCCTGTGCGGGATTGTGGCAGAAGACACATTCGTCACTTTTGCCTATCCCTGATATATATGACATGCGCCATGGTGCCCATAGCCTTTTTACTCCGCTGTCTTCCATATGTTGTTTAACTCCGTAAATACTTCTCCGATTCCTTTATTTATCACAATATCAGCCGTATAGTCCAGCGGCGTTTCTGTCTTATTTATAATAACCAGCAGAGCACCGTGATCTTTTGCGTATTTCGGAAGCAGATTCGCCGGCATAACCTCGAGTGATGACCCTGCAACGATCATCAGAGTGCACCCTGCTGCAAGCTCGAATGACTCTTCAAGGACATCTTTTGGTAAGGATTCGCCGAAAAAAACAATGTCTGGCTTTACTATGTTTCCGCATGTGCATTCCGGTGTAGCCCCGTCCAGCATAAATTTATCAAACACTTCGGCTGTGGAGAAAGACTTTCCACAGATTATGCAGGATGAGGTTTCCATTGAACCGTGCAGCTCGCATATGTTAAAGGAACCGGCTTTTCTGTGCAGTCCGTCTATGTTCTGTGTTATGACAGCTTTAGAGGCTTTTTGTTCTTCCAGCATTGCTATGAACATATGAGCAACGTTTGGTTCTGCGTGTGCGAATGGTGCAAAGAGACCACCGGAGAAAACTTCATAAAATCCTTTCGGGTTTTCAAGGAAGCCCTTCAGGCTGATCAGTTTTGACGAGTCTATTCTGTTCCACAGACCGGAGCCCTCGGAGCGGTAGTCAGGTATACCGCTTTCAGTGCTTGCCCCTGCCCCTGTGAAAAATACATTATACGGATTGTCGGCTATGAGCCGTGCGAGTTTTCTTACATTGTCCATGTTCATATATAGCATAGGAACATTGATCTATAAATACTATTAACTTCTGTGAGGGTGATCGTAAAAAAAATCTTGATTTTTCCCCTCTGAATAGATATATAATAACACTGTTAGCACTCAACGCTTACGAGTGCTAATAAACTTAAAACCAGTGAAAAAGTCATACTGAACACAGGGAAGAATCAATTGTCTACAGTTTGGCTGGGGTTTTGGATCCTTCGCTTATAGCTCAGGATGACAATTAATAAAATGAAATAAACAAGTACTAGGAGGAAAGACAATGGCATCTATCAAACCTTTACAGGACAGAATCATTGTTAAGCGTTTCGAGTCAGAAGAGAAGACTGCTTCAGGTATCATCATCCCTGACAGCGCAAAAGAAAAACCATTCGAAGGCGAAATTATCGCTGTAGGACAGGGGAAAGTATTTGACAACGGCACAAGAGTTGAGCCGACTGTTAAACCCGGCGATAAAGTTCTTTTTGCAAAATATGCAGGTACAGAAGTTAAGTTTGACGGCGAGGAATACCTCATCATGAGAGAAGATGACATCCTCGGTATCATCGAAGCGTAATTGAGTTTTTAATTAACAAACAAATAATAGAAATATAGGAGAGATGAAAATGGCTAAACAGATCACTTTTAGCGAAGACGCAAGACAGGCTATCCTCAGAGGTGTGGATCAGCTTGCTAATGCTGTTAAAGTTACACTCGGACCAAAAGGGCGTAATGTTGTTATAGAGAAAAAATTCGGCTCACCTCTTATCACTAAAGACGGCGTTACAGTTGCAAAAGAGATCGAACTTGAAGATGCACTTGAAAACATAGGAGCTCAGATGGTTAAGGAAGTTGCTTCCAAAACCAACGATGTGGCAGGGGACGGTACAACAACTGCGACAGTTCTTGCTCAGGCTATCTACCGTGAAGGTATTAAAAACGTTGTAGCAGGCGCAAAACCTATGGAAATCAAAAGAGGTATCGACAAAGCTGTTGAAGCTGTTGTTGCTAGGCTCGCTACTATGTCTCAGCCTATTCAGGATAAAAAAGAGATCAGCCAGGTTGGAGCAATCTCCGCTAATAACGATCAGGAAATCGGCGATATCATCGCTGATGCAATGGACAAAGTCGGTAAAGACGGCGTTATCACCATCGAAGAAAATAAATCCACAGAGACTGTACTTGACGTTGTGGAAGGTATGCAGTTCGACAGAGGCTACCTCTCTCCATACTTCGTAACTAATCCTGACAGCATGGAAGCAGTTCTCGAAAATCCATACATCCTTATGCTAGAAAGCAAAGTGTCAAACATGAAGGACATCCTTCCTGTTCTTGAACAGCTCGCTAAGGAAAATGCTCCTTTTATAATCATCGCAGAAGACATCGAAGGCGAAGCTCTCGCTACTCTCGTTGTAAACAAACTTCGCGGTACTCTTAACTGTTGTGCTGTTAAAGCTCCGGGCTTTGGCGACAGAAGAAAAGAGATGCTGAAAGACCTTGCTGTTCTCACTGGCGGTACTGTTGTTTCCGAAGAGACAGGAATGAACATCAATACTGTTACACTTGCTGACCTCGGACGTGCTAAGAAGATTGTTGTGGATAAAGAAAACACTACAATAGTTGAAGGTGCAGGCAATGTTGAAGACATTCAGGCAAGAGTCAACATGATCAAAAAACAAGCTGAAGATACTGCAAGCGACTATGACAGAGAAAAACTTCAGGAAAGACTTGCTAAGCTTTCCGGCGGTGTTGCTGTTATCAAAGTCGGCGCTACAACAGAAACAGAAATGAAAGAGAAAAAAGCAAGAGTTGAAGATGCTCTTTCAGCTACAAAAGCTGCTGTTGAAGAAGGGATCGTTCCTGGGGGCGGTGTCGCTCTCGTTCGTGCTCTTTCTGCCCTTGCAGATGTTAAACTCAGTGAAGACCAGCAGATCGGTGTTGAGCTTGTTAAAAAAGCTCTCACATACCCACTGCGTCAGATCGTTTCTAATGCAGGGTTCGAAGCCTCTATCGTTGTTAATGAGATAGAAAAAGCAGATAAAGATACTTTCGGTTTCAACGCTTACTCAGAAGAGTATGTTGATATGCTCGAAGCTGGTATCATCGACCCTACAAAAGTAACAAGAAGCGCTCTTCAGAACGCAGCATCAGTTGCAAGCCTCATGATTACAACAGAGGCTATCATTACTGATGTTAAAGATGAAAAAGGTGCCGGCGGAATGCCTGATATGGGCGGAATGGGCGGCATGGGTGGAATGGGCGGCATGATGTAATCATCCTGTTCCCCGTTTAATAAAGTCTAATACGTTTCATGAAGCCCGTAAGCCTTTGGTTTGCGGGCTTTTTCTGTTTGAGTTTTTCAAGCTGTTTCGTTACGTCCCTGTGAATCGTATCATTTGTTAGGTGTGAATGAGTATCGTAAAAGAGATGGATGGACTTCTGCGATCCAGTCGCAATGATTTGCCAGATAGGATTATACGTGCACAAGAGCTTCAGTAACTGACAGGCATCTTGAGGGTGTAACTATTTAGTGGATGGAGCGCAAAGGTGATATAATAATTAATTGCGAATATACATATTTGTAAAAACGGTGCTCGAAATTCAGTTGGAGTTTATGCAAGGAGAAACGAAGTTTATGAATAATAAAGTAGAGATTTATAAATCCGGTGATACATCTGAAATCAGAGTGCAGTTTGATGATAATACAGTCTGGCTCAATCGGGAACAGTTGTCTGATCTATTTGGACGCGATAGAACAGTTATCTCTCGCCACATCAATAATATTTTCAAAGAAGATGAATTGGATAAAAATGTGGTATGTGCAGATTTTGCACACACCACTCAGCACGGAGCAATAGCGGGAAAAACGCAATCTAAGACAGTTGAGTATTATAATTTGGATGTTATTATTTCAATAGGTTATCGGGTAAAGTCGCAACAAGGTGTTCAATTTCGCCAATGGGCAACTCAAAGATTGAGAGATTATCTGGTGCAGGGGTATGCAATCAACGAACAGCGTTTGGCTCAGAAGCAGCAGGAGGTTGAATATCTGAAAACCGGTATCCGTATTCTGGGTAGAGCTATAGAAGACAGAATGGATAATGATAATGAAAATCTCTTGTCCATATTTGCCAACGGGCTCACTCTTTTGGATGATTATGATCATGAAACATTGGACTGCAAAGGCAATACGCTAAAAGAAGTTATCTATCCACAGGAAGATGATTATCTGCAAATTATTAGGGAAATGTATTCCGGTTTTGAGAGCGATGTGTTTGCGAAACCTAAAGACGATAGTTTTACCAGTTCTATCGGCCAAATTGCACAGACTTTTGACGGAGTGGATATGTATCCATCAATGGAGGAAAAGGCGGCGAATCTGCTCTATTTTATTGTGAAGAATCATTCTTTTGTCGATGGCAACAAGCGTATTGCAGCAGCGTGTTTTGTTTACTTTCTCAATAAGAATCACGAATTACTGTCTGAAAGTGGAGAGCAAATTATAAGTAATGAGGCGTTAGCCGCATTGACGTTGTTTATCGCAACAAGTAAATCTGACGAATCAGCTACAGTTAAGCGACTGATTGTCAGTATCCTTAATCGTGCAAAGAAATGAAAAAGAGCGACAGGAGTAATCAGGCCTCTCAAGCACAATTATCTGGAGTCTGGAGCGTAAAGGTGAATTTCCTTCAAGGGTTTCCTCTGTATGGGAGTAGTATCGGGTGGAGGCATTCTGAGATTATGGAATAGATGAAGTCAAGATGAGCAATTAATCACAACTTTACGGTGTTAAATATAAGTTATATTTCCAATAATCTGCAATAGTTGACATGATTGACAGGATGGAGGTATGCTTTGCGTGTGTAAGGTGCACGGATTTTTAGCGATGCTATTGTAATTAGCTTACAATTTATTTTCAATATCAAAGGAGTGTAACAAGGTGATGTCTATAAATTTTGATGTAGTGATAGATTCTCCAGACCAATCTGTCGATATGAAAGCAGGTCTTGATACATTGCAGGGTGTTTCAGATGCCACACGCTCCATAGCAGAATTTTTACTGAATGAGAGAGTAGTTCAAAGACGTTCACATAAAAGTCAAGTAAGAACAAATCTCAAGAAAACGTTCAAAGGCTCTTATGGACATATCTTTAGTTTAGACATCTATGATGTTGATCTCAAAAGAAAGTTCAATCAAATAGGCAAAGATACATTCGCAGAATTAATGATGTTTTATATTTGTGAGTCTCTTTATCTTGAAACAAATAAATTATCTGAAAAGGCAGAGAAAATATTAGAAAAACTTGGAGACAATTCAGAAGACTTAATTAAGCAGTTACGTGTCTCTTGCTTAGAAAATATCCACGAAATATCCACGAAATTTTATCATAAAGTAACAGTTAATCTCAGGAAAAGCCGTGACAACAGAAGAGCCATTGCTGAGTTCAATGAAAGTACAGCAATGGCGCTACAAGCTACTGCTGCTGATGAGAAATATGATATAGAAGCTGGTGTTACACGTTTTAATATTTTTACAGGTAATGGTCGTTTGATGGTAAAGGATACTACCGAAACAGTTGCATTTGGTTTAGAGGAAAATTACTCAAAAATCGAAATCGAATTTAAAAAACAGATTTCTGAAAATTTAAGTAAGAATAATGTATTAGATCTCGAGAAATGGAGCTATCTGAAATTTAAAGTTCAACCTTTGAAATTGCAAGATGGTAAAGTGGTAAAATATATAATCACTGGTTTCTATAATGGTAAATAGATACGTAATTGCAGCAATTATTTCAACTGTAATAGTTGTCTTGTCGTATATCTATCATTTTTATTATCTTCTTAAGTATAGTCTTTCAAATGATACGGCTGCATGGGCTCAATTTAGTGATTATGTTGGAGGATTGTTAAATCCTGTTTTGAGTTTTATTGCTCTTGTATTGTTAATCAAGTCTTTAACGCTTCAAAACGAAGCTAACAAATCACTAAAGGAAGAGTTGAGAAATAACGAGCAGACCGAGAAATTAAGAATGTTTGAAACACAGTTTTTTAATATGCTTAATTCTCAGAGTATGGCACTTGATTCTTTTAAAATTGAAGTAAAAGAAAACGGTGACAATGTAATTAAAAAAGGCGTTGAGGCTATATGTCATTTTGCAGTTCAATTGGAGCCTGTCATATTAACTGTGTAAAGTCGTAATTCTGTCTTCATAGTTGATATATAGCTGTGAGTATATTACACCCCAATCCCTGATTGGCATAGTCCATTTCTTTTCGATACCTAAAATAGCTAAATATAAGAGCTTTACAAGGGAGTCTTCCGTCGGGAAGGCTCCCTTTCCTTTAGTCGATTTCCTGATGGCAGAATGGAAGCTCTCAACCGGATTCGTGGTATAAATCAGTTTCCTGAGCTCCTTGGAATATTTGAAATACGTAGAAAGCTCAGTCCAGTTGTTCCGCCATGATTTCGAGATGTTAGGATATTTGCTGTCCCACTTCTCAGCAAAGGCATCCAGCTCAGCTCTGGCTTGTTCCTCGGTCGCTGCGGCATAGATTTTCTTGAGGTCAGCAGCCACAGTCTTACGCTCCTTCCAGGGCACAAAGCGGAGAGAGTTGCGTATCTGATGGACTACGCATTTCTGAATCTCAGACTGTGGAAAAGCGGCTGTTATAGCTTCTGAGATGCCCTTGAGGTTGTCTACGGCAAAGATAAGAATATCCTGTACTCCACGGTTCTTTAGCTCGTTCATAACTGTCAGCCAGTATTTAGCGGATTCTGTCTCGGCAAGATATAGCCCCAGACAGGATTTATGACCTTCCATGCTGATGCCGATCACAAAGTAGATAGTGACGTTGCGAACAGCTCCGTCCACACGCATCTTTAAAACCATGCCGTCCATAAAGACGATGGCGTATATCTCTTCCAAGGCTCTGTTCTGCCATTCTTTAGCCTGTGGGAGAATCTTGTCTGTAATAACGCTGACTGTCTCCGGCGATAGCTCATGACCGTAGATATCAAAGATGTGCTCTTTGATGTCACGGTTACTCATACCCTTGGCATACATGGAAATTACTTTAGCTTCAATGCCTGATATATCTGTCTGGCGTTTCTTGACTATTTCAGGCGAAAAGGTTGATAGGCGATCACGGGGTACTTCGAGTTCCATTTCGCCCATTTGTGATTGTACTTTCTTGGAAGAACGACCGTTACGGCTGTTGCCGTCACTTACGTTCGGTTCATGTTTCTTATAGCCTAAATGGGCTTCAAGCTCACCTTCGTAGAGCGTTTCTATGACTTCTTTCATCATGTCACGCATAAACACCTGAAGGTCTTCTGTGGTTTTTACATCGCTTTCAGCAAGCAGTTCTTTCAGTTTGTCCTTGTCTAATTTCATCATAAACCTCGCATGTTAGTTTAACACATACGACGTTTACACACTTTTATTTACACGCTCTTCAAGACCCCTCTGATTTGCAGGTTAATTGACCCCCTCTCTCCTTAATTTTTGTTTACGTCATCTTCCTTTTTAAATCAACTTTTTTCTGGATTTAATTTTTCTATAGCTCTCACCCTCAATGACAACTCTGTATGCATTATGCACCAACCTGTCGAGTGCCGAGTTTGCGAGAATCGGGTCATGGAATAGTTCCAGCCATTCATCCGTATCCCTGTTGCTTGTGATCACAGTAGATGCTCTCCCGTACCTTTCCACAACAATCTCATAGAAGTCAGTAGACTGTTGTTCATTCAATGCCTTCAGTCCGAAGTCATCTATAATAAGCATATCGGGAGTAATAAATCCAAGCAGAGCCTTCTCATAGGAGTAGTCAGCTCTGGACTGCTGCAGTCTTTTAAAAAGTTTCTCTGCTCTGACCATCAGGACTTTTTTACCTCTTCGCACAGCAGCGTGGGCCAATGCATTTGCCAGATATGTTTTACCAACACCGACAGGTCCGCACAGCATCACGTTATCTTTTTCCTCAATAAAATTCAGACCGAACAGTCCTTTGATCATTTCTCTGTCTACCTGCACCGGAGCGTCGAAGTCATATCTCTCCAGTGTCTCAAAGGGGTTAATACCAGCTTTTTTCATTTGATTATCCACCTGGTTATGAAGACGCCTGTCCACTTCATCCTGCATTACCAACTCAAGAAACTCTGCATATGTCAGGTGCTGCTGTTTGGCATAAGCCATCCGTTCCGGTAAAGTAGCCAGTATTCCCGACAGCCTTAGTTTTTTTACTGTCTGTTTCAGTTCATTTGATAGTGTCATCGTGACCTCCTTCGTAGAAATAGTTTTTATTGCGTGTAAATTTAGCGGGTTTCAGCACTTTACAGGAAGATTTTTCTACCTCATTATTCTGCATAGAGAGCTCAATTATATTTACTACTCTGTACACATTGATGAGGTCGAAGCTTACTGCCCGCTGACATGCCTGCTCCATACGACCATGACCATATTTATCAGCATCCCGGATGAGTTTCTGAGCCTGCCTTAGATTCTGCCATGGGAAGTCACCGGATAGCAGACGCTCCATAAATTCTCCGCAGTAGAAACCTACTTCTTTAGCCTTATAAATATGATATTCACAGCTCTTCATGGTGTATCCACGTTTCTCTTCAGGATAGTCACTGGTGTCTGTTGAGCGTTTACCTTTTTTCATACGACTATGCACCTTTATCTGCTGCTCTTTGTGGTAAATGCGAACCAGCTTGCTGTCCAGCCTTACAGAAACCTCTTTGCCTATGTATACAGTGGGGACAGAATAAAGAGCGCTTTGAATACGGATATGATGGTCTGGATGCACTTTGCAGGTTCCCCAGAAAGGTACATCGTAACGCTCCTGTTCCAGAGGGAGCAGATTCGCCTGCTCTTCCATATCAAATACAATGCGGGGATGCTTTTTAGTTGTGCCATGTATACGCATGCCGGAGACAGTTCTGCACCAGGCATCTGCTGCTTCCTGTGCATGGGAAAGGCTCCTGAATGTCTCTCCTTTAAAGAAGTTATCTCTGACATATGATACATTTCTTTCAACTTTAGGCTTGTCTTTCGGAGCAACTGCCCTTGCAGGGTCTATGATAAATCCACGGTAACAAGCATACTCATAAAAGTAGCGGTTGAACTGCGCATCATAACGGTCTGCCTTATCTATGGCTGTCTTCATGTTGTCGACAATCACTTTCGCAGGAACACCGCCGAAGAATTCCCAGGCTGATTCCAGACCGGTGATTACTTCCTGGAATTTCATGCTATGGCAAAGGTGAACATACTGATAGCGGCTGTAAGGCAAAGTCACTATCAATGCATGGACCACACGCCTTCTGTCTGTCTCAGGGTCATATAAAAGCCCCAGACGACCGAAATCAACCTCTGCGTATTCGCCTGGAGCAGTTTCAGGCATGCGGACTGTGTTGTGCTTAAAGAAACCAAGATCTTCATGAAGGTAGCGGCGCAGTGTGTCATAGCTTACAGAAACACCATGACGCTTAAGAAGAGAATGAATCTTGGTCATAGTGAGGCGCTCTTCACTCAGCCAGTGTTCCAGTTTCTCTTTGTATGGAATAAGAACTTTACGGCACTCACTGACTGGGCGAGAACCGTCTCCGTATACTTTGCGGTAGACACCGTATGCGATCTCCTCCAGTGGTGGCTCACTGTCACTTTCGAAACCCAAAGTGACAGCCAGTTCTATGTATTTCCTGATGGTGTTTCTAGACATCTTGCGAGCCTTGGCGATCGTCTTAAAGCCGTCGCCATGCTTTCTGCGTCGTAGAATATCCAGGATGTCGTGCATGTGGTACTCCTTTCGCATTCAATTTCTCCATAGTTATTTTCTATGGAGGCATTATACAAAGGAGAGATTTTTACAAAACTTTTTACAAAAGCTGACACCACAGAGGGGTCAATTGAATTGCAAATATGGGGGGTCAATTCAGCTGCAAATATTTGCCGCCAGGGGGGTCAATTGAACTGCAAAATCACACTATAATTGAGATAGAAGAAGAAATAGAAATTTTTAGAGGTAGAGAAGCCAGTAATGAAAAAATAATTGAGCTACTAAATAATATCGATGCGAATGATCAGATATTTAGTGCTACTAGAAGATTTTACATAATGGTCAAAATGGTTTCAGATAAATTAAGTGACGAGAATGGTTTTTCTGAAAACGATAGGAGCTCTCACCTCTTTACTTTAATTAATTTTACAGATTTTTCCCTCTTGAGACTAATAATGATGAGCATGCAGTTTATGAGCTATCAATCAACTGAATACTTAAAAAACGATAATGAGTTTAACTCTGTCTTACAAGAGGTTGGAATTAACTGTGATCTTTATTAGTTCAAACTAGAGTTAAAGCAATTGAGTGTTGCGGATTGATTAATGTGTTGTGGTTATAGAAATTATTGGATCAAAAGGAATTAAAAATGACAAGAATATTGGAAAAATTCTTATACAAGTAAGAGAATGGTAGACCTAAGGAATCTCTGGTGAATTATCGCTTGTTTTATGACCTTAAGCTGGCGGCCGCTCTGAGCATTTATTATGTTTAATGACGTTGCATAATCGTATAAATTACGGCTGGTGGCATCATTTGGTAACAATTGCTAAGGACTGTTTTGTACAGAAAATGGATGCTGGATTGCCTGCCCCTATAGAAAAACTGAGAGCTGAAGTGGCCGGAGAGCTATTTCAGCTTACAAACGGGTTGTCGGTTTAGTTCAGGATAGGGTACAATTCGGGGTATCACTTAATTATCTAATTACTAAGCATATGATAGATAGTGTGTGTATTGCTAAATGGGCTCTTTACGGGGTTCCTCTTTTTTATTGTGTATAATACATTTTGATAAGGGAGGATAGGTTTTCAAGAAATCTATTTTCTTTACACTGCCACACCGTAGATATAGTATGTCAGCAATTATATACGTCAGGTGCGTCCATGAAAAAAATAATAATTATTAAAGCTGATTCTACCTTCGAACAGATCATACAAAAACATGGTGACTTTGATCAGTGGGTTGCTGATGAGCTGTCCATTAACAGTGACGCTGTAAAGTCTGTAGATGTCAGAAACGGTGAAAAACTGCCGGATCCGTCTGATATCCTCGGTGCTATTATGACCGGTGCCCATAGTATGGTGACAGAAAAGCAGGACTGGAGTGAAAAGACAGCCAAGTGGATAAAGCGTGCCGTTGACAGCGGTACACCGTTTTTTGGTATATGCTACGGGCATCAGCTTCTTGCTTATGCCATGGGCGGTGTCGTGGACTATAATGAAAAAGGGATGGAGATAGGCACTGTAAAAGTTGGATTTAAACCGGAAAGGTATGACGATCCTGTCTTTAACGAAATGCCTGATGAAATATCCGCCCACTCAATACACTCGCAATCAGTGATGAAACTCCCCTCAGACTCTGTGCGCCTTGCAGGTAATCAGCACGAAAAAAACCACGTTTTCCGCATAGGTGAATGTGCATGGGGAGTGCAGTTTCACCCTGAATTTGATGCGGACATAATGCGGGCATATATAAAAATGTATTCAGCTGATCTTGCCGAAGACGGAATAGACGCAGAAGTTCTGAATGATGCTGTGGAGGAAACTCCTAAGGCTTCGTATCTGCTTAAAAGATTTGCAGAGTTTTGTACCAACAGGTGAATCTCATCATAATTTATCAACTCCGTCTTGGTTACAAAAACAGATAGGTGGCGTAGCCTGCAACCATTGCCATGGCAAAGATGACTGCTACAAAAGCCGATAAAAGTTTCAGTGTGAACAGAGAGCGCAGCAGAATCAGCTCAGTCAGGCTGGCTCCGGCACTACCGATGATCAGCGCCAATACCGTTCCTGCGCCCACTCCTTTAGCCGTCAGCGCCGCTGCCAGAGGTATGACAGCTTCAGCACGAATATATAGCGGTACGCCAATTACTGCGGCAACCGGAATGGCAAAAGGATTATCCGAACCGGCATACCTTTCCAACAGTTCGGTAGGCATGTAGCCATAGATTACGCTGCCAATCGCAATGCCTATGAGTAGATATGGAAGTACGTCTACGAAATCCGACCAGGTTTCTCGCCATAAACCGTAGTACTTTCCTCTTTTAGCAACTGAAGTTTGTGAGCCGCAGCAACTGCTTTCACAGCAGGAAACAGTGGGTGCTGAGTCTTTTGATGCGCTGTGTCCGGCGGTCTCGTGTATGTCTGTCTGAATGACATGACGTTCGAAGCCAAGTGTGTGCAGCAGCCATCCGGCACTAACTGAAACCACTAAAGCCGCAAGCGTGTAAGTAGCAGTAAGGGTTAATCCAAAGGTGGCAGCAAGCAGAGCAACAATTATAGGGTTTAGCAGCGGAGATGCGAAAAGGAATACCATCATCGGTCCAAAACCGGCACGTGCACGAATTAAGCCTTTCAGCATTGGGATGGTGGAGCAGCTGCAAAAGGGTGTGACAGCTCCAAGTCCAGCGGCGAGAAGGTAGCCTAGGCTACCGTTAGAGCTAAGCAAGGCTTCCACTCTGGAGGGTGGGATATGACGCTGAAGAAGTCCTACCAGCAAACTGATACCAATGAATAAAACAGATAACTCGACAGCTAAAAAGGCGAACATGTCTAAAGTGCTTTGCAGGTGAGGTGTCATTTAAGCTCCTATACTTCTAGATATATCAAAACATATAGAACAACATAATTTCGCAGGTTGAATCTGTCAACTATATTTTTGGTGTTTTATAAGCCGGAAGTTTTGGATATGCTGGATTTGTTCAGGCGGAGCTGCAGCATGTTTCGCATTGAGATATTGTAGCGGTTGGACAGGAGCAGATAGTGTTTTTGCCACGCTTTTTGGCACAATACAGGAACTTGTCCGCCTCTGCGATCACCTTCTCAAATGTGTCTATTTTGCTTTCGCTGTCAACTTCTATCACGCCCATGCTGAGTGTGATTCCGATGCTTTCTTTGCTGTTCTTTGAAAACCTGAGAGAAGTTATTTTTTCTTTGATTTTTTCCGCTACGGTCACTGCATTATCAAGAGTGGTGTAAGGAAGAATAACAGCAAATTCGTCTCCGCCGAAACGACCTGTTATGTCGGATTTGCGCACTGATGAAGCAAGAGTCTTGCCCACACCTTTGAGCACAGTATCCCCCTGCCCGTGTCCGTATATGTCATTAATATTTTTAAAGTCATCTATGTCGAAGAGGATAAAAGAGAAATGACCTTCGCTGGAGCGGCGGTTGCGCAGAAACTCCATTTCAAGAAGTTCAATCAGAGAACGCCTGTTATATATCCTTGTCAGGTAGTCATATCTGGATATTTTCAGCATGACACGAAAGAAGCGCACCATTTCAAAGAAACGCACGAGAGAGAATACAGAATAAATCAGAAAGGCTGTGAGCAGGAAGTTGATTATTTTGTCTGTCTGGTAAAACTGATATTTGTATCCGATGCGGTGAATAACATTAAGTGCGTCAATCTTCACGGCAACCCAGAAGAGCACAGCGCCGGCAGCAAGCGCAAGTATACTGTCGCGCACAAGGGCTTTTTTCATGGAACGGACAAGGTTTAGTGTGGACTTGCTTAGTTCATCTGTCATGATATATATGTATATTTGTATATCAACAATGCGGGAAACATGCAAATGAATATCGTGGGAACTGCATGGCTTAAAATAATATTGCCTTATTCGATACTTGCTGGCAGAATTAATCCATGGGAAAAACAATGCTGTCAGGAAGGATAATCAGCCTTCAGGTTAAAATATCTATTCTTATCTTTATCATTATGATGGTTTTCAGTTTTGCTATAGGACAGAAGATGAATTCCAATGTTAAGCAGGAAGCCTATCAGATCACTTCTAAATACATAGAGTCCATTCCATATCTTGTAAACAGTGCTATGTATAATTTTATGCTGAATGGCGACAGGCAGTCCATCAAAAGGCTGGTGCTTCAGCTTCAGAACGACAGCAACATAATGGGAGTGCATATTTTCAATAAAAACTGGAAGCTTACCGAAGCTCTGCCGGAACTGCTTAATAAATATGATAAGAAATATATACAAACCATAGTGGATAATAAGGTCGAAGATGGATTCAGAGAAAATGTCTTTGACGGTAAGCATGTAGTCTCTTTTTATTCGTCGATAGTGAACTCT
This sequence comes from Denitrovibrio acetiphilus DSM 12809, assembly GCF_000025725.1. Lineage (GTDB taxonomy): Bacteria > Chrysiogenota > Deferribacteres > Deferribacterales > Geovibrionaceae > Denitrovibrio > Denitrovibrio acetiphilus. Next base: position 2,999,834 of record NC_013943.1, on the reverse strand, counting down.
CCGGAATGCCGTATCTGTCACCTGAAAAGTGAAGGTGAAATACTTGGTTACATAAACATAAACATAGACCTGACGTACCTTTCAGACATATTAGGGCAGGATGCTGCTAATGTGCGCGAGATTCTTATGGTTTCCAGCGTGGGGCTCTTTCTTATAGTTGTGGTACTGGTGAAGATCCTTGTTACAAGACCTTTGCACAGGCTTGAGAAATCTATGCAGGAGGTTGCGAATAACAACCTTGAGGTTCGTATGGATGTTGTGAGCGAGGATGAGTTCGGACGGATGTCACGGCTATTTAACTATATGGTTTATTCCCTGAGAAAGTCTTTCAGCACTATAAGCAGTATGCATAAAAATATGATGCACAATGACAGGCTGATGACCATCGGGACGCTAACGGCAGCGGTTAGCCATGAGATAAAAAATCCCCTGAACTCTATAATGCTTCACGCTGATATTCTTGTCAGGAAAAACTCAGAAAATAAGGACTACTGCGAGAAAATTCTGTCGGATGCCGAGCGAATAAAAGATATCATTGATAACACGTTGAATTTCTCCCGTCTTGATGACGAACAAAAGATAGAAGAGGTAAACCTTAACAGCTTTATGGCAAATGTGCGCTTATACGCTGAAAGAACGATTCTTAAATGGACAGACATTCCTCTCACTATGGACGTTCAGGAAGAGCTTGGAAGCATAACAGCTAACCCTGTGCATCTGGAGCAGATTATACTTAACCTGATAAGGAATGCAGTGGAAGCTGTTGAGGATTCAGAAAGTCCGATGCTGTGGGTACGTGCCGGCAGAGAAGGGAGAAATGTTGTCATTCATGTTGCTGATAACGGCAGAGGTATACCGGAGCAGGTGCAGAAGATGATATTTAACGAATTCTACACCACGAAGGCTACCGGTACAGGAATAGGTTTATATATTGTGAGAGAGCTTGTTCAGAATTATAATGGTACAATAGACTTTAAGACTGACCCACGAACAGGAACTTCCTTTATCATTACTCTTCCGGTTAATTAATCTATTTTGTTCCAGTATGCCTGAACTTTTTTAAATCTAGCGGAACTTTTTTCTTTACACTGTGAACTGGTTTGTATTATATTACATGTCCGGCTAGATTGTTTTCATAACAGCCGGAAGAACCAATGTTTACAACTAACATAACATAAAGGAGCGTTATATGGGAAAGAACCTTTTCAACAAGGTTTGGGAAAAACACGCAGTTCGTGTGCTCCCCAACGGACAGACCCAGCTTTTTATCGGTATGCACCTCATTCACGAGGTTACAAGCCCGCAGGCATTCGCCATGCTGAAAGATCTTGGTATAAAGGTAGCATTCCCCGAAAGGACTTTCGCTACTGTTGATCATATCATCCCCACTGATGACAGGTCGAGACCATATGCTGATCCGCTGGCGGAAGAGATGATGCAGGCGATAGAGAAGAATACAAAAGAGAACGGTATAACCTTTTTCAGCCCTGAGACAGAGAAACAGGGGGTTGTTCATATTGTCGGCCCTGAGCAGGGGCTCACACAGCCGGGGACAACTGTTGCCTGCGGTGACTCACACACAGCGACACACGGTGCTTTTGGTGCTGTTGCATTTGGTATTGGCACATCACAGGTTCGTGACGTGCTTGCCACTCAGACGATGTCTATTGCTCCTTTCAAGGTGAAACGTGTGGAAGTGAACGGTAAGCTTAAGCCAGGTGTATATGCAAAAGACGTTATCCTTTACATAATAAGCAAGCTCGGTGTGAGCGGTGGTGTCGGCTATGCATATGAATTTGCAGGGGACGTTATAGACAATATGAGCATGGAAGGCAGAATGACTGTCTGCAACATGGCTATCGAAGGGGGCGCCCGTGTTGGTTACATTAACCCTGACGAGACAACCTTTGAATACATAAAAGGAAAGCCTTACGCCCCGAAAGATAACTGGGACGAAATGGTCGAGTACTGGAAGTCTGTGGCATCTGATGCAGACGCAGATTATGACGACATAGTTAAGTTTGACGGAGCGGACATCGAGCCTATGATCACATGGGGGATAAACCCTGAGCAGACTATAAAGATTACAGAGAAGATACCTTCTCCGAAAAATGATGTTATGCAGGAAGCCCTTGATTACACAGGTTTTGCCGGCGGCGAAATGATGAAAGGGAAAAAAGTTGACGTCGTTTTTATTGGAAGCTGTACAAACGGGCGTATAGAAGATTTTCGTGAGGCAGCTAAGTATGTGAAAGGGCATAACGTTGCAGCAGGAGTGAGAGCCCTTGCTGTCCCTGGTTCTTTTGGTGTACGTGACCAGGCTGTGGCGGAAGGTCTTGATAAAATATTTACAGAAGCCGGCTTTGAGTGGAGAGAGCCGGGCTGTTCAATGTGTCTCGCTATGAATCCTGACAAGCTTGTAGGCAGGGAGATATCTGCATCCACATCAAACAGAAACTTCAAAGGTCGTCAGGGCTCGTCAACAGGCAGAACGCTGCTTCTGTCCCCTGTGATGGCTGTTGCTGCTGCCGTAACAGGCGAAATCAGCGACTGTAGAGAAGTTTTTGAGATCGGAGGTTAATCATGGCTCTTGGTAAAATTGAAAAAGTTACAGGGAACGCAGTACCTGTACCCGGTGACGACATAGATACCGACAGGATTATTCCTGCACGTTTTCTGAAATGTGTGACATTTGACGCTCTCGGCGAACAGCTCTTTTATGATGTGCGCTTTGACGAAGACGGTAAGCCCCTTAATTTCCCTATCGACAGACCTCAGTATAAAGGGGCTAATATTATCGTAAGTGGAAATAACTTTGGTTGCGGTTCTTCCCGTGAGCACGCGCCTCAGTCTATAAAAAAGGCGGGCTTTGATGCTATCATCGCCGGAAGCTATGCAGAGATATTTTTCGGAAACTGCACAACACTTGGTATTGTCTGTGCTGAAGCGTCGGATGATATTCGTGGGGAACTGATGAGAGAAATCGAAGCTAACCCTTCTGAAAAGATGGAGCTTGATGTCGCTGAAAGTTCCGTAAGTTTCAACGGTAAAAGCTATAAGGTTAATATCAAACCAAACGCTCAGGCGGCTTTTCTCGCGGGAACTTATGATTCGCTTGCAGAGCTTCTAAACGGTATGAAATCAGTAAAAAAGCTTGAGAGTGAGCTTAAATATTCATTTTCTGCATAAAGATAGAATGTCATGACGGGGAGCAGGGTTGTGGAACTATTTTTCACGGTTCCGGTTTTGTCTCTCCGTTGTGGCAACTTATTGTTTTCCCGACCTTTTTTGTATAGAATGGAAAAATAACTCTATCGAATATCGCAATAATGCCTGCATAATTCATTGTTCTTTCTAACAAACTCCTTGAAATCACTTCTGATTATATATAGGATGTACGGGTAAAAAAATATAATCAACTGAATAGAGGTAATCATGCCGGATTTTCTTCTGGAGATAGGAAGCGAAGAGATACCCGCTGGTTTTATAGGCAGCGCGTGTGAGTATCTTAAAAATGACTTTACTAAACGCTTTACCGATGCAGGTATAGGTTTTAACGATATCGAATCGGACGGAACCCCCCGGAGGTTCTATGTCAGTATAAAGGGGCTCGCTGAAAAACAGGAAGACCGCGAAGATACGATTATGGGACCGCCTGCCGCCGTTGCTTTTGACGCAGACGGCAACCTGACAAAAGCGGGACTCGGTTTTGTAAAATCAAAAGGACTTTCCGAGGACTCACTGACAAAGGCAGAGACCGAAAGAGGTATTTATCTTTCCGGTGTTAAAAAGACAAAAGGTGTGCCCACCCGTGATTTTATAGAAGGCATACTCATAGATGTGATAAAGAGTATCCCGTTCCGCAAGTCTATGCACTGGGGGGATAAAACATTCCGCTACGCAAGACCTGTCCACTGGTTTCTGGCTCTTTTCGGTGGTGATGTTATCAGTTTTGACATTGACGGCATTAAAAGCGGCAATAAAACCATGGGGCACAGAATCCACGCCAACGAATATTTCGAAGTGAAGGATTTTGACGACTATAAGGCTAAACTGAAAGAAGCAAGAGTCATTTCAAGCACAGAGGAACGCATCAGTCAGGTTCGGGAGCAGGTTGCAGAGATAGAAAAGGAGACCGGCTATAAGGTGGACCTTGACGAAGACCTTCTGGAAACTGTTGCAGGGCTTGTTGAATACCCTGTCGCTCTCATGGGCGAGTTTGAAGAAAGATATCTCGATATACCCGCAGAAGTCCTGATCACCTCTATGAAAAATCACCAGAAATATTTTTATGTGACCGATAAAGACGGCAATCTTGTAAATAAATTTATCGGTGTTTCAAATACCGTGCCCAACGACCCGCAGCTTGTTAAAACCGGTTATGCAAGAGTGCTTCGTGCCAGACTTGCTGATGCGGAATTTTTCTGGGCTAACGACCGTAAATATCCACTTGAAAACCGTGTGGAAGAGCTGAAAAAGGTCGTTTATCAGGAAAAAATCGGGACTTCTTATGAAAAAATGGAACGCTTCAGAAAGCTCGCAGTCTTCTTTTCAGAAAACCTGAACCCATCAGCGAAAACTGATACTGAAAGGGCTGCAACACTCTGCAAAGCTGACCTCCTGAGTGAAATGGTCTATGAATTTCCTGAGCTTCAGGGGATTATGGGACACAGGTATGCAAAGCTTCAAGGCGAAAACGACGTTGTTGCACAGGCTATAGAAGAACACTATCTTCCGCGTTTTGCGGGGGATGATCTGCCGGAAAGCGATACAGGTGCTTTTATATCCATGGCTGATAAGCTGGATACTATCTGCGGCTGTTTCGCAATAAATCTTATCCCTACAGGAAATCAGGACCCCTATGCTCTCAGAAGGGGAGCCATAGGTATACTGTCCACTATAAAAGCCAAAGGATACCGTATAGGGCTTAAAGAGATGATTGGTGAGAGTGCAGACCTTCTGTCCGGCTACATCTCATTTGATAAAGAAAAGACTGTCGAACTTGTTTATGACTTTATAATACAGCGCTACCGCCAGATACTTGCAGGGGAAGGCATTCCTGCTGACTGTGTTGAGGCGGCTTGCGAGATATCGGATGATATCATAACCATAGAGGCTGCTGCAAAAGCTCTGAGCGAATCCAAGCAGACAAAAGAGTTTGCAAGCATCGCAGCAGGCTATAAACGTATCAATAACATTCTTAAAAAGAGCGGGCATACATCTGAAAATTATGACGAGGCGCTTTTTGAGGATGATTACGAGAGGGAACTGGCTAAGCTTATCGCAGATAAGGCTGACCAGATTAATAGAGAGGTGAGTGAAGAGAACTTCACGATGGCGATGACCCAGCTGCTCACTTTCAGCGCACCTGTAGATAACTTTTTTGAAAATGTCATGGTAATGGCGAAAGATGAAAAAATACGTCTAAACAGGTTAAGTTTGCTTAATAAACTGAAAAGTGTCTTCAACATGCTGGGAGACCTGACTAAAATAATTTAAAACTTGGGGGTTATCCTTATGGGCGCCAAATGGGTGTATTTCTTTGGCAAAGACCGCACGGAAGGTGACGGTAAGAACAAAAATCTTCTCGGGGGCAAGGGAGCAGGACTTGCAGAGATGACAAGTATAGGTATACCTGTCCCTCCAGGCTTCACCATAACAACTGAAGCCTGTATCGAGTTCTACAAAAATGACAAAAAGTATCCCGAAGGTCTTTGGGATCAGGCAAAAGCAGCTCTTGCCACTCTTGAAGAGGCTATGGGCAAAAAGTTCGGGGATATCGAAAATCCTCTTCTTGTTTCAGTGCGTTCCGGCGCAAGGGTTTCCATGCCGGGGATGATGGACACTATCCTAAACCTCGGTCTGACTGACGAAACAGTTAAAGGGCTTGAGAAGTCTTCCGGAAACGCAAGGTTTGCTTACGACAGCTACAGACGTTTCATCCAGATGTTTTCTGATGTTGTTCTCGGCATCCCTCATCACAAATTCGAACACATTCTTTCTGATATGAAAAAAGCAAAAAATGTTGACGAAGATACAAAGCTTTCTCCTGAGGATATGAAAGACCTCGCTGCTAAATACAAAGACCTCGTTTCAAGAGAACTGGGTACTCCGTTCCCGCAGGATCCAATGCTCCAGCTTGAGTATGCTGTTAACGCTGTGTTCGATTCATGGAACAATCAGAGGGCGAAAACATACAGAAAAATCAATAAAATGTCCGACGACTGGGGAACAGCTGTAAATGTTCAGTCAATGGTTTTCGGCAATATGGGTGACGACTGTGGTACTGGCGTAGCCTTTACCAGAGACCCTTCAACCGGCGAGAAAGTCTTCTTTGGCGAATATCTTGTAAATGCTCAAGGTGAAGATGTTGTGGCGGGTATCAGAACGCCCGAACCAATTGCAAGGCTTGAAAAGGACATGCCGGAGAGCTTCAAACAGCTCGAAGAAGTTTATCAGAAGCTTGAAAAACACTACAAAGATGTTCAGGATATTGAATTTACTATAGAGAAAGGCGTTCTTTATATGCTGCAGACCAGAACAGGTAAACGTACAGCAAAAGCAGCAGTGAAAATTGCTTATGACATGTTCGCAGAAGGGCTTATAGATAAGAAGACAGCGGTTCTTCGTGTTGAGCCGAACCAGATAGACCAGCTTCTGCATCCCATGATAGATACATCTATCACTTACGATATACTGGCAAAAGGTCTTCCTGCATCACCAGGTGCTGCTGTAGGGAAAGCTGTTTTCTGTGCTGAAGACGCAGAAGCCGCTGCTGTGGTAGGTGAAGCTGTTATACTTGTGCGTGCCGAGACATCTCCAGAGGATATCGGCGGTATGCATGCAGCGAAAGGTATTCTGACTGCTACAGGCGGTATGACAAGCCACGCTGCTGTGGTTGCAAGAGGTATGGGTAAGTGCTGTGTTGCAGGATGCGGTGCTATAAAGATTGATGAAAAAGCTAAGAAATTCTCTGTGGGTTCCAAAACAATTAACGAAGGCGATATTATCACTATTAACGGTTCCACAGGAGAGGTTATAAACGGTGCTGCGAAGCTTATAGAGCCAGAGCTTTCCGGAGAATTCGCAGAGATACTGAACTGGGCGGACGAGTTCAGAACACTCGGTGTCCGCGCCAATGCAGATACTCCTGCTGATGCCAGAATAGCAAGGGATTTTGGATCAGAAGGGATAGGACTTTGCCGTACTGAACACATGTTTTTTGACGGCGACCGTATTGATGCTGTACGTGAGATGATTCTCGCGGAAAACGAAGACGGGCGCAGAAGAGCACTCAAAAAGATCAAACCCTATCAGAAAGAAGATTTTATAGGGCTTTTCGAAGCTATGGACGGTCTCCCTGTTACAGTCAGACTCCTTGACCCGCCGCTGCATGAGTTCATCCCTCACACAGACGAGGAAGTGAAACGTGTTGCTGATGGCTCCGGCCTTTCTGTTGAGCAGCTTAAGGCAAAGGCTGTTGAGCTTCATGAGTTCAACCCTATGCTCGGTCACAGAGGGTGCCGTCTGGGTGTGACATACCCTGAGGTTTATGAAATGCAGGTTTATGCCATTATGGAAGCTGCGTGTGAACTTAAAAAAGCAGGAAAGGATGTTCAGCCTGAAATCATGATACCGCTTGTTGGGCATGTGAAAGAGCTGAAAGAGTTGGAAGAAATGACAAGAGCTGTTGCCTCAGAAGTGATAGCGGCGGCAGGTGTTGAGCTGGAATATCTCGTGGGGACAATGATTGAACTCCCACGTGCTGCTCTAACAGCGGACGAAGTCGCTGAGTGTGCAGAATTTTTCTCTTTTGGTACAAATGACCTTACTCAGACAACTCTCGGACTTAGCCGTGATGACTCCGGTAAGTTTCTCCCTCTGTATATAGAAAAGGGTATATATAAAGAGGATCCATTTGTTTCCATAGACGAGTCCGGTGTCGGGCAGCTTGTGGAGATGGGTGTTCAGAAAGGGCGTTCCACACGTCCGGGGCTGAAAACAGGTATTTGCGGTGAACACGGCGGTGATCCTGCATCTATCTTTTTCTGCCAGAAAGCAGGGCTGAACTACGTAAGCTGTTCGCCTTTCAGGGTGCCTGTAGCAAGACTTGCTGCGGCGCACGCTGCATTAAAAGCATAAATAAATACATCCGGGCGTACATTGTGCGCCCTTTTTTAACTTTTTTGTGAGTTCGGAGTGTGTCAATATGAGCTCAGTTGCAGAAGATCTGTATCAGCTGATGGAGGAGACTCTCGGCTGTAAACTTTTTGGTATGCATGTTATGCACGGAGATCGGGCTGTACTGGAATACGGTACGCAGGGAGAATGTGCGCAGGAGCTGGACATCCCGGGCAGCTGTTTCAGGATAAAGATATTCCCTGAGCATGAAATAACTCCGAATGAAAAAGAGATTGAACATATCAGGAAGATATTTAACATATTTTCCGGGATTTATTCCGATGCCGCAGGGCGTGCCTTTTGTGGTGCTGAGATACTTGAGACTATCACAAGTAAAAAAGCAATCGACGAGGTTATGCGCCAGCTTATAAATGTTCTGGTGACAAGGGGCGGCTTCTGCCGTGCAGGCATAATGTTTCTGAATGAGGCTCTGCTGGAACTTCGAGGTGTTATTTACGCTGATGGTGCCGGGAAAATATCTCCAAACGGCTTTAAGAATGTTAAGCTGACATTTGAAACTAAAAATGATCTTTCGGACATAATGTTTTATGATCGGACAGATATAGTGAAGGCAGACAAAAATAACGGGCTCGAAAGCATTAAAGAATATTTCTGCAGCGAAGTGATGGTTACGGGACTTGGTATAGGCGACAGGCCTATAGGTATACTTCTCGCCTGCAAAGATCACTATAGTGAAAGTGATAAAGAGGCTCTGCTTCTCTATGGAAATATATGTTCTCTGTCGATAGAGTTCTCCCGTACTGTAAAACAGCTTGAGCTGACTATGGCTGACCTAAGCCACCTGAGAAAGACTGCTATGAATGCAGAAAATCTTGTTAAGATGGGCAGGCTTTCGGCAACAGTTGCCCACGAACTTAAGAATCCACTGGTGGCAATCGGCGGATTCACCAAAAGAATGGAGCAGACAGCGGTTAACCCGCAGACAAAAAACTATATAAAAATAGTTCAGCTGGAGGTTCACAGGCTGGAGCGTATCGTAGGAGATATCCTGATGTACTCCCGGAGAGTTGATCTGGAAATCAGTGAATTTTCCCTTAGTTCGCTTGTCTCGGAAGTGATAGAGTTTGTACGTGGATGCCTCTGCTTCAGCATCATAGAAGTCACTGTCAGAGTTAATCCGGAGCTTAAAGTGCATGCAGACAGAGATAGGCTAAGGCAGGTGCTTATGAACCTTATCTCAAACAGTGTTCAGGAGATGACAGAAGGGGGCGAACTGACAGTTGAGGCGTCAGAGAGCGAACGCCACGTTACTTTATCTGTTACTGATACAGGTGAAGGGATTCCTGTCGATAAACGTGAGAAAATATTTGAACCGTTCTACACTCTGAAGAAGACCGGGACGGGGCTTGGTCTGCCTCTATGCAAAAAGATTATGGCAGCTCACGGAGGAGATATTGTTGTTGGTGATTCAGGTACAGGTGCAGGTGCAGTGTTTACACTGATACTGCCTAAAAGAGGATAAAATGAAAAAGAAGATACTTATTATTGATGATGAAGAGCATATCAGGGCGCACTACACTGCATTGCTTACAGAGAAGGGCTTCGAGGTTAGTTCCGCTGTAGACGGCACAAGCGGTGTCGCAACTTTTAAAGAAGGCGAGTTTGATCTTGTGCTTCTGGATGTCAACATGCCTGATAAATCAGGGCTTGAGGTTTTGAAAGAGATAAAATTTATCAAGGATACTCAGGTTGTGTTTCTGCTGACAGCCTTTGACGAATATAAGCGTAATTTCGCTTCTCTTTATGCCGAAGAATACTTTACAAAAGATAAGAAGATAGACATTCTTCTCCGCAGGATAGCAGAGCATCTGGAAGAAGAGTAAGCTCTGTAGACCGGTACTTGCTACGGTTTGCGGTTCAGCTGTTTTTCAGCTTACCGTTGATTTTGTATAGTTCCGCCAGAAGATAGGCTACGACTTTATAAAGCTCTTCAGGAATTTCCTCATAAAGGTCAAGTGTTGAAAGAGCTTCGACCAGGTCTTTGTCCTCAGTAATGTGGACGTCGTGTTCTTTTGCCTTGGCGATAATTTTATCCGCTATCAACCCTTGCCCTTTGGCAACCAGCTTAGGAACTTTATCAATATCCTTATCGTATCTTATAGCCGCAGCTTTCTTTCGGGTAAATTTCAAAGTGACCTCACGACAGAGGCAAATCTATAGAAGCCCCATCATCTGAAAGCTCTTTTCGTATGCCTGCTTAATACTATCTATCGTCCCTTTTTCAAGATGCTTAAAGGATAGTGCACCGCCTGAGTGCATTGTGAATACATTGTTGACGAGCATGGCGGCTTTAAAGAGTTCCTCTGCTTTCTTGTCACCTGTGGTCAGAAGGGTATGTGGTGACAGCTCCGCAGGGGATTCTTTAAGAAAGTGCAGACAGAAGTATGAGCCGTAGCCTGTAACCACTGCCGGTGTTTTAAAAAGATGGGATTTTTCAGAAAGATATGTGCGCATCCCTTCACCAGCTTTGTTCAACTCTGCATAATCCATCCCTTTCAAAGCATTCAGGGTCTCAATGCCGACAGCCATGGTCAGAGGGTTTGCTGAATATGTTCCCCCGCCTGTGAAGAGTCTTTGTGTTGTGATGGTATTCATGACGTCTCTACGTCCACCGTAAGCACCGATATGCATGCCTCCTGCCGTTGCTTTGCCGAAAGTAAAAAGATCGGGGCAGACGCCAAGCAGGGGCCATATGGAGCCGTATCTGAAACGGAAACCTGTGACAACTTCATCAAAGATGAGAAGAGTACCCGTAGAGTCGCAGTAATCACGCAGTGAGGCAAGATATTCGCCTGTTGCGAGCACTCCGCCTCCGGCTCCCAGCATGGGCTCAATGATAATAGCGGCGATTTCGCCCTTGTATTCATTGAGTGTTTGCATTGTTATTTCAGGGTTGTTGTATGGAACGGATACGGTTTTCAGCCCTTCAGGGGCATTTTTACGTTTTACGAAAGGCGGAACTACACCGTTTGAGAGAACAGAATTGCCCCCATGCCAGCCGCCCTCTGCTTTTACAATCACGTCTCTTCCTGTGAATGCTCTTGCTACTCGTGTTACATACATAGTGGCTTCTGTACCGGACGTGCAGAAACGCATCTGTTCAAGTTCCGGTACTGCTCCCTGCATAAGTTCGGCAAATTCTATCTGCATAGTATTCAGTGTGCCGTGATGCATTCCCGACTGGAGCCCCCTTGCTGCTCCTTTAAGCTGTGAAGGGTTGCCGTGCCCCAGAAGCAGGGCGTAGTGTCCCATCCAGAGGTCGAGGATTTTGTTGCCGTCTGTGTCGTACATATAGATGTCTTCGCACTTTTCAGTGACAACAGGGAATGGCGGGTAGTTTCGTATGTCATGGCAGACACCATTAGGAAAAAAGTTTTTTGATTTCTCAAAAAGCAGTTTTGAAGAAATAAATTTCTGTTCGTACTGCTGTAGGATATCATTCACAGTTTTTGTCCCTCAGCATTTTTGAAAGTTCCATAGCGTTTTTCGGTGCATATCCCTGTGCAGAGTTGCAGAAGGAAATGAAAACATTATCAGAGATTGCGCTCATAGCGCTTGCATCTTTTATTATTCGTTTGAGCTCGCGTTCGGTATAGTCATATTCCAGGTTTCTTGTTTCATGTGATGTCCATTTAGGACTGTTTCCGTAAAGGCGGAAATAAGCGTTGCGCTCGAATGCCTGCACGAAATAAGGAGCAAGACCGCTTCCCTGAGGGTAATCGCAGACAACGATGCCGACACCAAGTTTCTTGAGCTCTTCAATATATTTTTCTTTATACCAGCCGCGGTTTGCAAGTTCCACAAAGAATGGCTTGTCAGAAAATCTGTCACGGAGAGCGGCTATGTGGTCAAGGTTCGCACGGGAAGGCGTGAAGCCGAAAAAGAAATCAGCGAAGTAAGCCTTTACTCTTTGGTATATAGGGTCGAGACCATTTTTGAATCTGCTGGCATCAAATATCGAAGAGGGGTTCTTAAGAAATCTTTTCGGGAGCCGGACAGAAAACATGAGGTCATCCGCAGAGTTTTCTGCTATATTTGTAGTGATCTCTTCTGTAGGGTCTGCGTAGAAAGTGAATGTGAGCTCAAGGAACTTCAGCCCTTTTTCTTTGCTGTAGTGACCGAGCATCTCTTCGTTTCTGGTGAACTTAGGGTAGAAAGGACCTGTCCAGTCATCAAATTTGTAACCGGCAGTCCCTATATGAAAAGGTGTGTTGTCAAAAAGTATCATTATCTGTATCCTTAATTTTGTGCAGATTTTGCAGTGTTTATCAATATATTAAATTTAATAAGCTGAAATTAGCAGGAGCGCAAGCAGTAACTTGCAAAATAAATATAAAAATGCTATTGACTTGTTGGAAGTCTTTTGATAGATTTCGTGATTCGTAAAGTAAGGCTATGCGCTCATAGCTCAGCTGGATAGAGCAACGGACTTCTAATCCGTAGGTCGGAGGTTCGAATCCTCCTGAGCGCGTTAGATGAAGAATGTGGTGGATGTAGCTCAGTTGGTAGAGCCCTGGATTGTGATTCCAGTTGTCGCGGGTTCAATCCCCGTCATTCACCCTTTTCTTTTTGCTTTGCGAGTGTGGCGGAACTGGTAGACGCGCTAGACTTAGGATCTAGTGTCTTAACGACGTGGGGGTTCAAGTCCCTTCACTCGCATCCAAAAGCCCTTTCAAAAGATAGTCAAGCGGGTGTAGCTCAGCTGGTAGAGCGCGACCTTGCCAAGGTTGAGGTCGCCGGTTCGAGTCCGGTCACCCGCTTTTCCATACATCAAGGAGAAAAATACAATGAAAGTTACTGTAGCAGATGGGGAGAAATCTCAAAAAATACTCAGCGTTGAAATACCCGCAGATACTTATAAAGGCGTTTTCGATGCAGAGCTTGCAAAAGTTTCGAAAAATATAAAAATCCAGGGCTTCAGAGAAGGCAAAGCACCCAAAGAGATGGTTCTTAAAGAGAAAGGGCACGCTGTTCGTGTTCAGGCTCTTGAGCTTGTTGTTAACGACTCCGTTAAAACAGCTATCGAAGAGAACGACATCAGAGCTATGGGGCAGCCTGAAGTTAAAGATGTTAAATTCGAAGATGACGATACTCCAATAACTTTTAATGTACACGTAGATGTATTTCCTACTTTTGAAATAACAAAATATAAAGGCTTTGAGTTTACCAAAGAGATGAACGAAGTGGCAGAAGAAGACCTCGATGCTGTACTGCAGAATCTTCGTGAACGTCAGGCGGCATTTGAACCTGTTGAAGGTGACGATGCAGTGATTGCGATGGGCGATCAGGCTGTTATGGACTTCGAAGGTTCTATGAACGGCGAAGTTATTCCTAACGCCACTGCTAAGGATTTTGCACTTGAAATCGGTTCCGGTCAGTTTGTCCCCGGTTTCGAAGAGCAATGTGTAGGTATTAAAAAAGGCGAAAAGAAAGATATAGTCGTAACATTCCCTGAAAATTATCAGGAACCTTCTATGGCTGGTCAGCCGGTAACTTTCGCCATCACTATAAACGAAATCAAAAGAAAAGCGATACCTGAGCTTGATGATGAATTTGCAAAAGATGTTGATGAAAAATATGAAACTCTTGCGCAGCTCAAAGAAGATATCAAAAAAGACCTTGAGCTTGAAGCCGAAGAGATGGCTAAAGATGCAGTTTATAACAGCATGCTCGATAAATTTATGGAAGAGAACCCATTTGATATCCCGACTGTCATGGTTAGAGAGCAGGCAATGAGACTTGTAGAACAACAGCTTCGCCAGTATGCTATGTACGGCATAGACCCTGCACAAATGGGCATCGACAAAAACGCACTCGCTGAGCAGAATTTCCCTGTTGCTGAAAAACAGGTTAAAAGTGCTCTTATTATAAATGAAATCGGTGAGATCGAAAAGATCAATCCGACAGAAGAAGATACTGAAAAATCTCTGGACGAATATGCAGAGAGATATGGCAAAACAAAAGATGAGCTGAAGAAAGAGCTGGATCAGTACGGCGGTATGCAGTCATTCCAGAATACTGTGTTTACAAACATGGTTTACGATCTTCTCCTCAAAGAGAACAAAGTCGAAGACAAAATAATAACTAAAGCCGAAAGAGATGCCAAAGTGGCAGAGGCTGCTAAAGAGGCCGGCAAGGAAGCGTAATATGAGCTACTACGTACCGTACGTTATCGAGCAGACAGGCAGAGGCGAAAGGTCATATGATATATATTCCCGTCTTCTGAAAGACAGGATAATCTTTTTAGGCTCACAGGTTGAGAGCGGAATAGCAAACTCTATTGTTGCGCAGATGCTCTTTCTGGAGTCAGATGACCCCGACAAAGATATACATCTTTATATCAATTCTCCCGGTGGTTCTGTAAGTGACGGGCTTGCAATTTTCGATACTATGAAATACATCAAGCCGGATGTTTCTACTATATGTATCGGTCAGGCTGCCAGTATGGCCGCTGTTCTCCTTGCTGCCGGTACTAAAGGTAAAAGATATGCTGTACCGAATGCCAGAGTTATGATCCATCAGGTGATGGGTGGTGCTCAGGGGCAGGCTGCGGATATAGAAATTCAGGCAAAAGAAATTCTCCGCATTAAAAAAATATTAAACGACATACTCACTGATGCCACAGGAAAAAGCTATGAGAAGATAGAGAAGGATTCCGACAGGGATTACTTTATGTCTGCTCCTGAAGCTAAAGCATACGGCATTATAGACGATGTAATCACCAATAGAGCTTGAAAATTCTTAACATAATAATATTTTGTTGAGAGTATTCATTTTCAGTTGCCCGAGGTGAAAATATATGGCTAAAGGAAAAAAAGAGACGCTCTCCTGTTCTTTCTGCGGAAAGAGTCAGGACGAGGTAAAAAAACTTATCGCAGGACCAAACGTATTCATCTGTAATGAATGTATTGAACTCTGCAATGAAATACTTAAAGAAGACATTGAAGAACTTTCCGGTGAAGAGCAGGTATTTAATCTGCTGACACCTGCAGAAATAAAAGCGAAGCTTGACGAATACGTAATTGGTCAGCAAGCAGCTAAAAAGATACTTTCCGTTGCTGTACACAACCATTATAAACGTGTGCTCCACGGGAAAAAATCAGAAGTCGAACTCGAAAAGAGCAACATTCTTCTGCTTGGGCCAACTGGAACAGGTAAGACCCTTTTAGCCAGAACTCTCGCTAGAATTCTTAATGTGCCATTTGCCATAGCAGATGCAACAACACTCACAGAGGCAGGATATGTCGGTGAAGATGTTGAAAATGTTGTACTGAAGCTTCTTCAGAATGCGGATTATGATGTTGAACGTACCCAGAAAGGGATTATCTTTATCGATGAAATAGATAAGATCTCCAAACGCGGGGACTCTCCGTCTATCACACGTGATGTTTCCGGTGAAGGTGTTCAGCAGGCTCTGCTTAAGATCATCGAGGGTACCATTGCTAACGTTCCGCCGCAGGGTGGTCGTAAACATCCTCAGCAGGACTATATACAGGTTGATACATCAAATATCCTGTTTATTGTCGGCGGCGCTTTTGACTATCTGGATGAAGTGATCAAAAAGCGCGTCGGGAAGAAATCGCTTGGGTTTTCAAGTGCAACCGAAGAAGAGACTAAGAGCGAACTGAACAGGTTTGAACTTCTTTGTGAACTTCAGCCTACCGACCTCGTTAAATACGGTCTTATCCCTGAGTTTGTTGGTCGTCTCCCCGTTGCTGCGGCATTGGAAGATCTCGACGAGGAAGCTCTTGTACGCATACTTCAGGAACCTAAGAACAGTCTTCTCAGGCAGTATGAGCAGATGTTTAAATTTGATGATGTTAAACTCACATTTACTAACAGCGCTCTGAAATCTGTTGCTAAAAAGGCTCTCAACCGTAAAACAGGTGCAAGGGGTCTGCGCTCCATACTTGAAGAATCCATGATGGATGTTATGTACTCTATCCCTTCTGAAGAGGGGATCAAAGAGTGTATTATCAACGAGGATGTTGTCAACGAAGGCGCAAAACCCATACTTATGTATGAGAATAAAAAGGAAACTGCATAGTATCCTAGTCTGCCGCTTATTCGGCAGGTTGATATATATAAGGGGGGCTTAGGCTCCCCTTTTTTTTTGACCATTGAGAGAATGCTTCAGCTTGACTCTTAACGGGGAAAAAGACGGATAAAATGAGCCGCAGGTGATTGGCACACAGAAGGTATGCGCAGTCCTATCTTAAGAAGCATTGCGTTAAGATACATTATGATAAGCAGTGAGGTGTTACCTTGCCTCTTTTGATTAAATTGATTATATTATAGATCTTAAAGGTGAAAATATGGATAGAATTGAACAATATACACTGATACCCCTACGGGATATGGTCATCTTCCCGTATATGATTTCCCCTGTTTTTGTGGGTAGAGACAAATCTGTGAATGCTGTTGATATTGCTGAAAGCTCAACAAAGCATATCTTTTTTGCACTTCAAAAGGATGATGAATTAGATGAACCGGAGATGGATGACCTTTATTCCACAGGTGTGGTGGCGAAACTGCTTCAGGTGCTCAAGCTTCCGGACGGTACAGTTAAGCTGCTTGTGGAAGGTGTCGACAGAGCAAGACTACTTAGCGTTGCAGACGAAGGGGACTGCCTGTTTGCCAATGTGAGTATCTTAGAGGATGAGGAAGTTGACGCAGCGGAAGAGCCGGCACTTTATAAAATGCTAGCTGAAAGCTTTAATACCTATGCAGAAGTTTCGAAGAAAATTAATGATAATATATTACAGTCTATTGCAGAGATAGACGAAACAGACAGGCTCGCCTATTCTATTGCTGCAAACATGCCTATGCGCAACGAAGAGCATCAGGCAGTTCTCGAGATGGACGATTCCACCGCACGGGTTGAAAAGATAATTGAACTTGTGCAGACATACATTGAGCTGACAAAGATGGATTCACGGATAAGGCAAAAGGTTAAAAATCAGATGTCTAAAGCTCAGAAGGAATACTATCTGGGAGAGCAGGTTAAGGCGATTAACGAAGAGCTCGGTAAAGACGATGATTTCAAAGCTGATATGGACGAGATCGAAGAGAAGATCAACAGTTCCAATCTGTCTGATACGGTTAAAGAACGTGCTGAGCGTGAGTATAAAAAACTGAAGCTCATGTCTCCGATGTCTGCCGAGGCGACAGTTGTCCGTAACTATCTCGACTGGCTGCTCAGTATGCCCTGGGGTGTTTTTACTGATGACGATCTGGAGCTTGAAAACGCTGAAAAGATATTGAACCGCGACCACTTTGGTCTGGAAAAACCTAAAGAACGTATTCTCGAATTTCTCGCAGTCAAAAAGATTGCTGAAAATATAAAAGGTCCGATCATCTGTTTTACAGGACCTCCGGGGGTTGGTAAGACCTCACTAGCAAAATCTATAGCAGAAGCTATGAATAGGAAGTTCGTGCGTATGTCGCTGGGCGGGATGCGTGACGAGGCAGAGATCAGAGGGCACAGAAAGACATATATCGGTTCTATGCCGGGTAAGATCCTACAATCGCTTAAAAAAGCCGGAAGCTCAAACCCGGTATTTTTGCTTGATGAGATAGATAAGCTAGGTGCTGATTTCAGAGGTGATCCCTCATCTGCACTGCTTGAGGTACTCGACCCTGAGCAGAACAACACTTTTATGGATCACTATCTGGAACTTGAGTACGATCTTTCAAAAGTATTTTTCATCACCACTGCGAATAATGTACACAACATTCCTCAGCCACTGCTGGACAGGATGGAAGTTATTCATGTAAGCGGTTATACAGAAAGAGAGAAGCTTGAAATAGCTAAGATGTTTCTGGTGCCTAAGATGATTAAAGAACATAATGTGCAGGAACGTGTAAACATTGCAGATACTGCAATACTGGACATCATACGGGGCTATACTAAAGAAGCTGGGGTGAGAAACCTTGAAAGAGAGATCGCCTCTGTTGTGCGCAAATGTGTTAAGAAACTTGTCCAGAAGCCAGACCAGAAAAGTGTACGAGTTAATAAGGCAACGATAGAGAAGTTCTTGGGTATTCCTAAATTCAGGCAGGAGGATATCCCTAATGTTGTGGAGATTGGTGTTGCAACCGGTCTCGCATGGACTCCCTACGGTGGGGATATACTTCAGATAGAGGTTGCCGTTTCTAAAGGGAAAGGCTCAATGCAGATAACCGGCAAGCTTGGCGACGTGATGCAGGAGTCTGTAAAAACAGCATTTACTGTTGTGAAGAGTCATGCTTCAAAATTTAAAATACCTGCTGCCAGATTTTCTGAAACAGATATCCATGTACATGTGCCGGAAGGTGCTGTACCGAAAGACGGCCCGAGCGCAGGGATAACACTCGCCACAGCTATAATGTCGGCTCTCTCAGGCAGACAGGTGAAGTGCGATATTGCAATGACAGGAGAAATAACTCTTCGTGGACGTGTGCTCGCTATCGGAGGGATAAAAGAAAAGGTGTTGGCTGCCCACAGAGCAGGCGTGAAGGAGGTTATACTCCCGAAGGCAAATGATAAGGACTTGACAGAAATACCCGCTGATGTTAGAAATATAGTTCGGTTTCACCTCGTTGAGAATATCGAAGAGGTCTTTGAAATCGTAATAATTTAAATACCAAGAAAGGATGTGATTACTGTGGCTATAAACGCAGTAGTACGTGTTGACGGAGATAACGTTGACTACGCTCTTAAACTTCTCAAAAAGAAGATCGAGCGCGAAGGTCTCATCAGAGAGATCAAAAAGTATACCTACTACGAGAAACCAACTGAGGTTCGTCGTAAAAAGCTTCTTAAGGCTCGCAGAAAGCAACAGAAGCTTCAGCGTAAAATCGCTGAAAAGTACAAATACTATTAGGCGGTTCGCCTGAACGACGGCTGCTTATGGTGAACGGACGTATCCGTTTGCTTAATTTGTACTTCACACCGGAAGGTGTATCTAAAATGAGTATAATCGCTTGGATAAGCGGTTGTCTTTTATATGAACCGGCAGAGCGAGGTCTTTGTCGGTTTTTTTATTGCCAGTTGAAACCAAATAAATGATTAGTGTCTTTTATGAAATATTATATGCAAGGGAATTTGTGTATCTGGTGAGTGAGCTGATATGAGAAAGAGTAATGAGCAGATATTAGAGCCTGTCATCTTAACTGTGTAAAGTCGTAATTCTGTCTTCATAGTTGATATACAGCTGTGAGTATATTACACCCCAATCCCTGATTGGCATAGTCCATTTCTTTTCGATACCTAAAATAGCTAAATATAAGAGCTTTACAAGGGAGTCTTCCGTCGGGAAGGCTCCCTTTCCTTTAGTCGATTTCCTGATGGCAGAATGGAAGCTCTCAACCGGATTCGTGGTATAAATCAGTTTCCTGAGCTCCTTGGAATATTTGAAATACGTAGAAAGCTCAGTCCAGTTGTTCCGCCATGATTTCGAGATGTTAGGATATTTGCTGTCCCACTTCTCAGCAAAGGCATCCAGCTCAGCTCTGGCTTGTTCCTCGGTCGCTGCGGCATAGATTTTCTTGAGGTCAGCAGCCACAGTCTTACGCTCCTTCCAGGGCACAAAGCGGAGAGAGTTGCGTATCTGATGGACTACGCATTTCTGAATCTCAGACTGTGGAAAAGCGGCTGTTATAGCTTCTGAGATGCCCTTGAGGTTGTCTACGGCAAAGATAAGAATATCCTGTACTCCACGGTTCTTTAGCTCGTTCATAACTGTCAGCCAGTATTTAGCGGATTCTGTCTCGGCAAGATATAGCCCCAGACAGGATTTATGACCTTCCATGCTGATGCCGATCACAAAGTAGATAGTGACGTTGCGAACAGCTCCGTCCACACGCATCTTTAAAACCATGCCGTCCATAAAGACGATGGCGTATATCTCTTCCAAGGCTCTGTTCTGCCATTCTTTAGCCTGTGGGAGAATCTTGTCTGTAATAACGCTGACTGTCTCCGGCGATAGCTCATGACCGTAGATATCAAAGATGTGCTCTTTGATGTCACGGTTACTCATACCCTTGGCATACATGGAAATTACTTTAGCTTCAATGCCTGATATATCTGTCTGGCGTTTCTTGACTATTTCAGGCGAAAAGGTTGATAGGCGATCACGGGGTACTTCGAGTTCCATTTCGCCCATTTGTGATTGTACTTTCTTGGAAGAACGACCGTTACGGCTGTTGCCGTCACTTACGTTCGGTTCATGTTTCTTATAGCCTAAATGGGCTTCAAGCTCACCTTCGTAGAGCGTTTCTATGACTTCTTTCATCATGTCACGCATAAACACCTGAAGGTCTTCTGTGGTTTTTACATCGCTTTCAGCAAGCAGTTCTTTCAGTTTGTCCTTGTCTAATTTCATCATAAACCTCGCATGTTAGTTTAACACATACGACGTTTACACACTTTTATTTACACGCTCAGATATTACAATAACACCTGAGAACACAGGTTAGCTGCGCCCTCAGATGTAGTAGTTTTGTTTTTGTTAAGCGTTTGTTTCTTCTGTGTCGTTTCCGTCTTCTGCCTGTCCGTGACATTTTTTATACTTCTTGCCGCTTCCGCATGGGCAAGGGTCGTTTCTTCCGACTTTCGGATAATCTCGGGTGATCGGCTTTTTCTTCTGTTCTTTCTTCTCTTCGGCAAAGATATCTTTATGCTCTTCCGTTGTTTGCAGTTTTTCACGCTGCTGAGCCGCCTGAACATCTGATTCTGCCTGAACCTGAACATGGAAGAGGAACTTTACAACTTCATAGTTAATTTTATTCATCATCTCAACAAAGAGATTAAAAGCTTCTCTCTTATACTCGTTGAGAGGGTCTTTCTGTCCGTATCCCCGGAGTCCCACAGAGTCCCTGAGATAATCCATCTGGAGCAGGTTTTCTTTCCACCTATTGTCCAGAATGTTAATATATAGGAATCTGATTACCTCTTCGAAATACCCGCCGAACTGATCTCGCCTCTCTTCAACTCTGTCTTCGATGAGTTTGTCCAGCTGGTTGAGGTCTCTCTGCATCTCTTTTCTGTCTTCGGAAAATCTGAAGCTGATGCCGAATGTCTCTTCTATATCTTTTTCGAATTCGTCAAAATCTGGCTTATCGGTGGCGTTAACGTATACTTCAACCATGTTGTTCAGAACGTTATCAATGGTTTCTGTAATGATGGCATCAGTTGCCTCGCCTGTTATGATATCTTTTCTGAGAGAGTAGATAACGTTACGCTGCTGGTTCATAACATTGTCGTAATCAAGCAGATGCTTTCTAATCTCAAAGTGGAAGCCCTCGACTTTCTTCTGGGCTCCTTCGATAGATTTGCTGATGATGGGATGCTCTATCGACTCCCCTTCTTTCATGCCCAGCTTTTCCATAATGGAGGATATCTTTTCTGAGCCGAAGATACGCATGAGGTCATCCTCAAGGGAGACGTAGAAACGTGATGAACCGGGGTCACCCTGACGTCCGGCACGTCCACGGAGCTGGTTGTCTATACGCCTTGATTCGTGTCTGTCAGTACCGAGTATATGCAGTCCTCCGAGCTCTTTTACGCCCTCGCCCAGCTTAATATCAGTACCACGTCCAGCCATGTTTGTGGCGATGGTTACGGCGCCTTTCTCTCCGGCATCTTTTATGATCTCTGCCTCACGCTCGTGATTTTTGGCGTTGAGAACTTCATGTTTGATTTTTCTTTTATTCAGCAGGGAGCTTATTATCTCTGTTTTTTCTATGGAGCTGGTACCCACAAGAACCGGTCTCCCCTCTTTGTGCATCTCTTCAATCTCGTCGGCAATTGCGTTCAGCTTTTCTGTGACAGTGCGGAAGATGACGTCGGGATTATCCTTTCTGATCATTTTCATGTGTGTGGGGATAACGGCAACTTCGAGGTTATATATAGAAAGAAATTCGTGTGCTTCTGTAAGTGCGGTACCAGTCATACCGGAGAGCTTTTCATACATACGGAAATAGTTCTGAAAGGTGATGGAGGCGAGGGTCTGGTTTTCGCTTTCGATCTTAACACCCTCTTTTGCCTCAAGAGCCTGGTGCATGCCGTCTGCGTAGCGCCTTCCCGGCTGGAGGCGTCCGGTGAATTCGTCAACAATAATAACTTCTCCGTCTTTTACAACATAATCCACGTCCTTTTTATAAAGAGCGTGTGCTTTTATAGAGTTGTTAAAGTGATGGAGCATATCAACGTACTTGATATCAAAAAGGTTATCAATTTTCATCGCTGCTTCGATTGCGTTGATACCTTCGTCTATAAGCTGTGCGGATTTGTTCTTTTCGTCCAGTTTGTAGTGTTTGTGTGGTTCGAGGTCTTTCACAATACTGTTTACTTCGTAATAATGATCTGTGCCGCTCTCTGTAGGACCGGAAATGATAAGAGGTGTTCTTGCTTCATCGATGAGTATGGAGTCGACTTCATCTACGATTGCATAGTGAAGCGGACGCTGTGCAAGGGGTTCATTCGGTGATTTCATATTGTCACGTAGATAGTCAAAGCCAAATTCGTTGTTTGTACCGTAAGTTATGTCGGCGGCATAGGCTTCGTCTCTGTCGCACTCGACAATCTTTGTGGTTAGTTCCTCTTCGTTGTCCCATTCCACACGGAATGATGCCATGTGCTGGATGATCCCCACTGTAAGACCGAGAAAGAGATAAACAGGAGCCATCCACTGTGCATCCCGCCTTGCGAGGTAGTCGTTTACTGTTACGAGATGCGCGCCCTTTCCGCTGATGCCGTTCAGGTACATTGCAAGTGTCGCCACCAGAGTTTTACCCTCACCGGTTTTCATCTCTGCGATTTTGCCTTTGTGCAGTGCATATGCACCCATCATCTGAACATCGTAATGTCTCATGCCCATGGTGCGGACAGAAGATTCTCTTGCAACCGCAAAAGCCTCCGTCAGTATATCATCTTCTGTCTTCCCGTTTTCAAGAGCTTTACGGAATTCATCCGTTTTTGCTTTCAGCTCTTCGTTAGACAGTTTCTTTATATTTTCTTCCAGAGAGTTTATTTCCTGAACCATCGGCAGCAGCTTTTTGGTATACCTGTCTGCATATGAACCGAAGATCTTTCTTGCGACATTTTTTAACATTTAAAAACTCCGTTGTTGAATAAATTTATCATTAATTGGGATTTACTCATTATAATATGACAGTTGAATCCCGAAAAAGGTCTAATCTTTCCCTTCCGTGTGTGAAATGAGCCAGAATATCAGCCCGAGTACAAGTATAGAAGTCAGTATGAATCCGTGCTGAAACATGTTCCCCTTTTCGTGCTTCAGGGTGATTATAAGCAGGTCTCTGATAAAAGCAATAAGAGCAACACTTATAAAGACCGAGGTTTTGAATTTACCGCCGCCGATTATCTGCACTTCTGTATGGAGCAGTTCCACCAGCACCCATATGATAAGCAGCGACCCCAGAGCAGTTATAAGCATGGTTTCGGCATGTCCGGACAGCAGATGTATTACATCCTGTGCAAAAATATAGACTGACATAATCGTAAGCCCCATGAGGACAAGTACGAGTATGGAGTGCATGACCAGTGAAAAACGTTCGGAAAAGTCCACAATCGTCTTTCGCCAGCTGAAAACAGAGCTGTATTTGCTTACTGTTTTGTCGTAATAAGCTCCCAGCATAATCTCGCTGTTGATATCAAGAAGCTTATGCAGTGAAAGGAGAATGCCTTTGCGCCTGTAGTCGTCATCTATAGTCTGGAAAACTTTTTCATGCATCCAGAGCCTAGCGAAGCTTATCATCGCAGGTATAAAATCAGGATCAAAGTTATATTTAAACAGCCCTGCGCCCTGCTTATAGAGGAAGTTATAGTAAGGATTCGCTGTGCACCCCTGAAAAAGGCAGTTATACCATTTTTCCATCTTGTCACTGTTCGCTTCCAAAGCTGCAATCTGTTCACCGGTAAGATGAAACTTGCTTTTCGCCGCATCTAAATAGTCATCCAGAAACTCCTGTCTGTATTTCTCCATATTCGGCTGGATATAAAGAAGGTTTTCGATGTCTTTCTCTGAAAGGTCATAGTGCTTCTGAAGACTTTTGTGGTATCTCATCACAGCTCCGGTGTATCTGGCGTACTTCTGCATGGTAAGCCGTTACAGGGAATAGATATTTATTTCTTGCTATGTTAGGATAAAATAAGTAGAAAATAAAGTAAAATAAAAGTCCGAGGTGCATGCTGTGGAGCGTAAAGCAACAATTGAGCGTAAAACGACCGAAACAGACGTCAGCATTACTCTGAATGTCGATGGCAAAGGGAAATACTCCGTTGAAACGGGAGTGGGGTTTCTGAACCACATGCTGGAGCTTTTTTCACGCCATGGTTCATTTGACCTTACTGTTAATGCGAACGGAGATACTCATATCGACGCTCACCACACAGCAGAGGATATAGGTATTGTCCTGGGGGAAGCTTTTGTAAAGGCTCTCGGGGACAAACGTGGAATAGCCAGATACGGATTTTTCCTTCTGCCTATGGACGAGACACTCATTGAATGTGCTGTGGACTTTTCAGGCAGAACATATCTTAATTTTGATGCGCCTATTCCTGCTGAAAAAGTCGGAGACTTTGACACTGAGCTTGTTGAAGAATTTTTCAAAGCTTTTGCTGATCGTGCAGGCATCAATCTGCACATCATAAAGCGGTACGGCAGGAATACACACCACATCATAGAGGGTATTTTTAAGTGTGTTGCACGTGCCATAAAAACAGCGGTTAAAATCGAATCAGACCAGATCCCGTCAACAAAAGGTTCTCTTGCCTGACGGGTTCTTTGAATTAAGGAGTTTACAGTGATTTCAGTGATAGATTATGAAGTCGGGAACCTGAGAAGTGTGGAGAAAGCTTTGCAGTCCCTCGGCTATGATGCAAAGATAACCTCAGATCCTGAAGATATCAGAAAGTCAGACAGAGTCATACTCCCCGGTGTGGGGGCATTCGGCGACTGCCGGAGAGAACTCAAAGAGAGTGGGCTTGAAGAGTCTGTTGTGGAATTCGTCGCCACAGGCAGGCCTGTTCTGGGTATCTGTGTCGGTATGCAGATGCTTTTCGAAAAGGATTACGAATTCGGCGAACATGACGGTTTCGGCTATTTCAAAGGTTCAGTCAGAAAATTTCCTGATGAGATTGTGAAGCAGGGGATGAAGATACCTCAGATCGGCTGGAATCAGGTTATTAAAAAGTTTGAACATCCTCTTCTGGAAGGTATCAATACAGGGGATTACTTCTATTTCGTACACTCATACAGAGCCATGTCTGAAAACCCTGACGCAGAGGCTCTTACATGCGTTTACGGTGAAGAGTTCACTGCGATGGTTATCAAAGGAAATATTGCCGCTACTCAGTTTCATCCGGAGAAAAGCCAGAAACTGGGGCTGCATCTGCTGAACAATTTCGCTGTATGGAATGTCTAAGAACTGACTGAAATATAATCCCGCCTTAATGATGCGGATACTACGGAGTTTTGAATATGCTTATTATACCTGCGATCGACCTGCTGGGGGGGAAAGCTGTACGCCTCAGACAGGGAGATATGGACGACTATACTGTTTATTACGATAATCCTCTTGACGCTGCAAAGAAATTTGCTGACATGGGCGTTAAAAGGCTGCACATCGTTGACCTTGACGGAGCCAGAGACGGAGAAACAACTAACTTTGACCTTATCGAACAGATAGTCTCCAAAGCGGGAATGGATGTTGAAGTTGGCGGCGGTCTGCGTAAGCTTGTGCGTGTTGAAGGATACTTTAATATAGGTGTCAAATACTGCATTCTCGGCACTGCTGTTGTGAAAGATCCTGATTTTGTTATGGCTGCCATGAAGAAATATCCACATCAGATCATTCTCGGAATAGATGCGAAAGACGGCTGCGTTGCAACAGAGGGCTGGTACGAAAAGAGTGAGCTCACAGCAGCGGAAGTTATTAAAAGCTACGAAGGCTACTGCGCTGAAAGTGTTATCTATACCGACATTATGCGTGACGGGATGCTTTCCGGAATAAATATTGAAGCTACACTCAGTCTGGCAGAAGAGATACAGTACCCTGTGATAGCGTCAGGCGGACTGAAAGGTATAGAAGACATAGAGGCTTTGAGCGGAAAGAAAAATATACTCGGTGCGATAACAGGCAAGGCTTTCTACGAAGGCAGAATTGACCTTGAAGAAGCACTAAGGCTTCAGGGGTAAACAGATGCACAAATTATACATGGTGGTTGCTCTCGGTTTCGGTTCGGGGTGCGCTCCTTTTGCCCCGGGGACATTTGGCACTCTCGCTGCTGTCGTTCCCGTTCTGCTGACAGCTGGTTCCCCGTATTACGTTAAAGCGATAGTCTTTTTCATTATGCTCCTGCTCGGCACAATGTCTGCGCAATATCACGGTGAACATACTGGAGAAAAAGATGCTTCAGAGGTTGTTATCGACGAAATAGCCGCATTTTATATGATATTTCTTGTGTTCCCGGTGAGTACATTCACGCTGGTTGCAGGGTTTATCCTTTTCAGAATATTTGACATAACCAAACCCTACCCTATCAAAAAATTAGAAAAGATTGATGGCGGTGTCGGTGTCATGGTGGACGACCTTATGGCAGGGTTCTACAGCATAATATGCTTGGGTGTTCTCTATTACGGGTATATAATGCTTTTTGCTCACAGGTAAATTCATAAACATTTGAGGTGGAAAGATGGTCAAAGTTGCCATATTTGCGATAGGCAGTGAGCTTCTTGAAGGGAGCATTGTCGACACTAATTCTGCGTGGCTGGGTAAAAAGCTGACGAAAGCCGGCTTTGACGTGACGGATATACGTCTCATTCCTGATCATAGAGAGAAGATCGTCAAACTGCTTAGAGAAGGTATGGAGACTTACGACATTATTCTTACCACCGGAGGGCTCGGACCGACATTTGACGACCTCACTGCTGAAACTCTTGGGGAAGCCGCGGGTGTTGGCACAGAGATGAACGAAGAGGCCCGTCGGCACATGGTTGAATGGTTGAAAAAACGCAATGTCAGCATAAAACCTTCTCACGAAAGACAGGCGCTTTTGCCTAAGGGGTGCATGCTTTTCCCAAACAATTCAGGAACCGCTATGGGCTTCGGGGTTGAAAAGAACTCATGCACTGTTGTCAGTATGCCTGGTGTGCCTTATGAAATGTATAAAATGTTCGATGACTTTGTTATGCCCTTTATGCTTCGGAAGTTTTCCCTGAACGAACGGTTCAGTCTTGATCTGCGTATAGGCGGGCTGCCGGAGAGCGATATTGATGATGTGATAAGAGAATTACATCTGCCGTCTTCGCTGGAGTGTATAATAAATGTTTCGAAAGGCGAGTGCTTTGTTAAGCTGAGAGGCTTTGACAAAAGCCTTATAGATGAATACGCTCTGAAACTTAAGGACAGCTTCCCCCGCAATTTTATCGGTTTTGGTGATGACGGTATGGCAGCGGTTCTTCTTCGGCTTCTGCGTGAAAGAGATATGACTATTTCCGTTGCAGAAAGCTGTACGGGCGGCATGATCGGGGCAGACTTTACCAGCGTTGCAGGTGCCAGCGATGTTTTTATGGGCGGAATAATATCATACAGTAATGATGTTAAAGAACGCATTCTGCGTGTCCCGAAGAATATCATGATAAACCACGGTGCAGTTAGCGAAGAGACAGCAAGGGCTATGGCTGTGGGAGCTGCTAATACTTTACAGACCAGGTGCGCTATCTCTGTTACAGGGGTCGCCGGTCCAGATGGCGGAACAGACGAAAAGCCTGTCGGCACTGTCTGCATGGGATACTGCATTGACCGGGATGTCGTTACGAAAAAACATTTTTTTGCTGGTGACAGAGACGCTATCCGCACCCGTGCAGTGAAAACGGCTCTCCGTGAGATGACAGAACTGCTGAAGAAATAGTTAAAGAAACTGCTTTATCTTAATTAAGCGTTTCCCTAAAAGCGTAATTATCCCAGGTAGGTTATGTTTTTTAATTATAGACCGATCCTCGAGTAATTTATTTATAAGATTGAATGCTTTGTTACTACTTAAACCACCATTTCTCATATTAACTATCACTTTATTCAAGTATTCAGGATCATTTTTAGTGTTTAGCATAAATCTGAGCATAATATCGTAATCTGCTGCAATCTTGTAATCTGTATCAAATGCCCCTAACCTATTATAAATTTCCCTTTTTGCAAAGAAAGCGGGATGAGGAGGACACCATCCAAAGCTGATTTTTCTTCTGTTGAATTGCTTACTTATCCACCGCCTTACAACTCGTGTTGTATCTTTTGCATCAACAATATGGATATCAGCATAGACAAGTTCAGTTCGTTTATTTTGGAAGACTTCTACAACGTCTTTTAAGCAATGGTCATATGCATAAACATCATCTGAGTTTAATATAGCGATTAAGTCACCGGATGCCATGCTGATACCTTTGTTTATTGCGTAGTAAAAACCCTTATCCTCTTCAATAATAAGCTTAGATATGTGTTTGTTATATGAACTTATTATGTCAAGAGTGCTGTCAGTAGACATTGCGTCAAGTAAGATGTATTCTATTTCAACATCTTTCTGAGCTATCACAGATTCTATTGTATCTCTGACAGTTTTTTCGCTGTTTTTCGTGGTGGTGATGATTGTAATTTTCATATTTCTAATGTTGTAATCTATTACAATATTTCCTGAAATGAAAGTGATAATCACTTTACGTAAGAATGATGTCAAAAGAAGGAGAAGTGTAATCTGTTATGAAACTTTGCTATGACAATATTATTTATTATCTTCAGAATTCCGGCGGTATATCAAAATATTGGTACGAACTGACTAATAGGTTAATTACTACAGAAGATATAAGTTTTATAGAATATGATAAATCATGTAATAATTTTTTCCGTAATGAGCTTAATATCCCTATAGGTAGTGTCAAATATGACAAGGTAAGAATACTGAAGTTTGCAAGGTATTTACCTGTATTTAACCCAATAGAGAAAGATTGTCTGTTCCACTCAAGTTACTATAGAGTACCTTTGGATAATAAAGTAAAAACAATAGTCACTATTCATGATTTTACTTATGAATATTTTTTTAGCGGATTGCGTAAACAGGTGCACAGCTGGCAGAAAAGAAAAGCCATAAAACGTGCAGACAGAATCATCTGTATTTCTAAAAGTACAAAACAGGATCTACTGATGTTTTATCCTGACATAGACCCAGACAGTATAGATGTTGTCTACAATGGAGTTAATAAAGAATTTTCTCCAATAAGTTTTGAGAAAGAAGAATTGAAAAAAGCATTTGGTCTTAATGCTGATGTAGAATATGCTGTTTTTGTAGGCTCCAGAAGTTTTTATAAAAATTATAATATTGCTGTGGAAGCATCGGCATTAGCCGGCTTAGGGTTAATTATTGTCGGAGGCGGGAGTTTTTCAAGTGCAGAAAAAGACTTAACAGAACGATACCTGAAGGGTAAATATTTGCACATCGACAAAGCTGTAAGTACTGATATTCTCAATAAAATATATAATCTGTCTTATTGTTTACTTTACCCTTCGTCGTATGAGGGGTTTGGTATCCCTGCAGCAGAGGCTATAAACGCAGAATGCATACCCATCGTCCTCAACAAATCCTCTCTGCCTGAAGTTGTAGACGATGCTGGTCTTTTATGTGATGCACCCACTGCACACTGTTTTGCCGAAAAAATTGGTTTGTTAGCAGATAATAATAATAAAGTTCAAATATTGAGCAAATGTCATCAACAACGGAATAGGTTTTCATGGGATAAATGCTGCTCAGAGACTATTAAGAGCTACTCAAGAGTTTATTTATAAATATTATATATTTAACAAAATGTACGACATTGAACTTTACTTCCAATGTATTAGTTTGGTAAAGTTAAAGTCTGAATTGTGAAGTGAAGAAGGGTTTTATATATGAATCTTAAATGTTTTAAGGCATATGACATACGCGGAAAAGTTCCTGAAGAGATAGATGAAAATTTAGCTTATAAGATAGGTAGAGCATTTTCCGAGATTATTTGCCCATCTTCTGTTGTCGTCGGAAAAGATATCCGATTAGAAAGCAATATGCTGGCAAGAGAGCTTATTAATGGACTCCTTGATTCTGGTGTAGATGTAATAGATATTGGTTTATGCGGGACAGAAGAAGTTTATTTTGCGACGTCATTTTATAACGCTGGTGGTGGCATAATGATAACTGCCAGCCATAACCCGAAAGGCTACAATGGTATGAAGCTTGTCCGTGAAAACTCAAAACCTATATCAGGCGACAGCGGGCTTCAAGATATTAAAAAACTAATCGAAAAAGATAGCTTTCTGCCGTGTAAGAGCAAGGGCAGGATTGAGTATAAATATTCAAAAGATGCTTATATTAAGTTTATACTTGGATTTATAAATAAAGAAGAATTAACCGGGCTAAAATTAGTTGTCAATGCAGGTAATGGATGTGCCGGTCCTGTTGTTGATCTTCTTGAAAACGAGCTCTCTGTTGAGTTCATTAAGATTCATAACAAGCCTGACGGAAATTTTCCAAACGGAATACCAAATCCGCTTTTACCAGATAAACGGCAAGCTACATCTCAAGCTGTTATTAAGAACCACGCAGATATGGGTATTGCATGGGATGGCGATTTTGACAGGTGCTTTCTGTTTGATGAGAACGGAGAGTTTATTGAAGGTTATTATATCGTTGCGATCATTGCTGAGGCATTATTAAAAGACAAACCCGAAAGTAAAATCATACACGACCCAAGGCTCACATGGAATACAATTAAAATAGTAAAGAGTGCTGGCGGTATCCCTGTCATGACGAAGACTGGACATGCCTTTATTAAGGAACGTATGCGGCAGGAAGACGCTGTCTACGGTGGCGAAATGAGTGCACATCATTACTTCCGAGACTTTTTCTATTGTGACAGTGGTATGATCCCATGGCTGCTTGTCGCAGCTCTTGTAAAAAATAAAAAAATAAAACTCTCTGAAATGACAAGAGAAATGATGTCAAATTTCCCTGTTAGCGGTGAGATAAATAGATCAGTTGAAGATCCCGAAAAAACTATTTCTATGATAATTGAAAAATACAGAAATGATTCCTTAGAGATAGACCACACTGACGGTGTAAGCATGTCTTTCGAAAATTGGCGATTCAATCTGCGTATGTCAAATACTGAACCAGTGATAAGACTCAATGTCGAAGCACGCAACGATATAGCTCTTATGGAAGCAAAGCGCGATGAACTACTTAGACTGATAAAGCATCTTAATTGAAAACATTTGGAGTAAATATGATAAATGTTATTTTGTGTGGAGGCAGTGGAACACGCCTTTGGCCAATATCAAGGAAAAGTTATCCAAAACAATTCTGCAAAATTATAAACGACAGGTCTTTCTTTCAGGAAACTATTCTTAGAAATATCGAATCAACAAGTCATCTAATTGTCACAAGTATTGACAATTATTTCATAGCTGCGGATCAGGCTGAGGCTGTTAACGATGAAAATCTTAATTTTAAATATATACTTGAACCCGTGGGCAGAAACACCGCCCCTGCGATAGCTATTGCCTGTTTTGCTGTAGACCCTGAAGCTGTTATCCTCGTTACCCCCTCAGACCATCTCATTAGCAATGTCGAAAACTATGATGACGTTATTAAAGAGGCTGAAAAGTCAGCAAACAATGGTGATCTGGTAACATTTGGTATTAAACCTGAATACGCCGAAACCGGATACGGATATTTAGAGTGTTCGGTTGTTGAAAATTCTACTGTAGTAGATGTGTTAAAGTTTCATGAAAAGCCATCTAAAGACGTAGCAGAAAAATACTTATTATCTGGAAACTATTACTGGAATAGTGGAATGTTTTGCTTTAAAGCTTCAACCTTTCTGAAGGAACTAAAAAAATATTCTCCTGATATATACGAAAAATCTAAAATAGCATATCTCAATGCAGCAAATAAAGATATGGATAAGCTTGATATTGACATAAGGGATATGCAGGCAATTCCTGCCGACAGTATAGATTATGCTGTGATGGAAAAAAGTAACATTGTTAAGGCTATTAAGGCTGATATTGGGTGGAATGACATAGGTAGTTTTGATGCTCTAAGTAAAGTGCTGAATGTAGAAGAAAGTGAGGATTGTTGCTCGTTAACTTCTATTGCTGTAGATTCTGACAATAACTTCATAATGGCTGATGATAAGCAGGTTGTAACTATTGATGTAAGCGACCTTATTATAATAGATACTCCAGATGCGCTTCTTATAAGCAAAAAAGGGAGTTCGCAGGATGTAAAAAAAGCAGTCGAAATTATGTCAGCTAAAACAGAAACCCTATGCCTCTTAGACACTCATAAAACTGTCAATAGACCTTGGGGGACTTATTGTGTTATCGAGAGTGGATATGGGTATAAGGTTAAGAAAATTGTAGTTTTGCCTGGCAGAAGACTCTCACTACAGTCACACAAACAGAGAAGCGAACACTGGGTTGTAGTTTCAGGCGAAGCAAAAGTGACAAGGGGAGAGGAAATATTAAATATCAAAAATAATGAATCGATATATATATCCGCAGGCACCAAGCATAGACTCGAATGCATCAGTAATGAGCCCCTAATAATAATAGAGGTTCAGGTTGGTGCATATCTTGGCGAAGATGACATTACGAGATATTCAGATGATTATAATAGAAAATAACAGGTGAAATTATGTCAAAAGTAGCACTTATTACAGGCGTAACTGGACAAGATGGCGCATATTTAGCAGAATTCCTTCTTGCTAAAGGATACATCGTACATGGTATTAAAAGAAGAAGCTCAATAATCAAAACAGATAGAATAGACCATCTTTATCAGGATCCACACGAAGAGAACGTTAAATTCAAACTCCACTATGGTGATCTTACGGATTCAACCAATCTTATTAGGATCATCCAGGAAACTCAGCCGGATGAAATATATAATCTTGCGGCAATGAGCCACGTTAAGGTTAGCTTTGATACTCCCGAATATACGGCAAATGCAGACGGACTCGGAACATTGCGCATACTTGAAGCGATCAGAATACTCGGTCTCAAAAAAAAGACTAAGATTTACCAAGCATCAACAAGTGAACTTTACGGTTTGGTTCAGGAAGTTCCACAATCTGAAAAGACACCATTTTACCCAAGAAGCCCATACGCTGTGGCAAAAATGTATGCCTACTGGATTACCGTTAACTATAGAGAAGCTTACGGAATGTTTGCATGCAACGGCATACTCTTTAATCACGAAGGTCCCACTAGAGGGGAAACATTTGTTACCAGAAAAATAACTAGAGCAGTTGCTAAAATTGTTCTTGGCATGCAAGATAAACTATATCTTGGCAATATGAACGCCAAACGTGATTGGGGACACGCAAAAGACTATATAGAAGCTATGTGGCTCATTCTTCAACAAGATGAGCCGGAAGACTTTGTTATCGCTACTGGTGTGACAACAACTGTAAGAGACTTTGTTAAATTCGCCTTTGCAGAAGCGGGCATAGAGTTAGAATTTAAAGGGGAAGGGGAAAACGAAAAAGGGTATGTTAAATCTTGCAGTAATAAAGAATTTAAACTTGAAACAGGCAAGGAAATTGTCGCAGTTGACCCTGCTTATTTTAGACCAACAGAAGTTGACCTGTTAATTGGTGATCCTACAAAATCAAAAACAAAACTTGGCTGGAAACCAAAATACGATTTAAAAAGTCTTGTCGAGGAAATGGTAGCAAGTGACATCGTGAATATGAAAAGAGAGAAATATCTCAAAGAGGGCGGATATCAAGTGTTTGACGGGATCGAACTCTGATGAATAAAGATAGTAAAATCTTTGTAGCTGGCGGCATTGGACTTGTTGGCAGTGCAATAATAAGAAATTTGATAAATAGAGGTTATCAGAATATTGTTGCAAGCTACAGGAACCGAAAACCTTCTAGTGATATGCTTGCTGGAGATAAGACAAGATTTGTTCGATTAGATATGATGGATAAGAATGCTGTGAATAGCTTTTTTAAACATGAAAAGCCCGAGTTTGTTTATCTGGCTGCTGCAAAAGTAGGAGGTATCGTCGCCAATAGTAAATATAGGGCTGACTTTATATATGAAAATCTTCAGATACAAAACAATACTATTTATGCTGCATATAAAAATGACCTAGGTCGAGTTTTTTAGACACCATAACTTTATCATTTAGCGTAACGCTTCGTCAATTCTAATCGAGCATATGCAGTAGGTGAAAGATTACCAAGACTGGCATGTCTTCTCACTCGATTGTAAAATATCTCAATGTATTCCTGAATCTCAGCCTCTGCTTCCTGACGGGTAGAATATCTCTGATGATAGATCAGCTCATTCTTCAGCGTACCAAAGAAGCTTTCCATCGGCGCATTATCGTAACAGTTGCCCTTACGACTCATTGAGACCTCGAAACCAAACTGTTCCAGCAAGGCTCTGTAGCTCTTTGAGCAGTATTGCGACCCCCTGTCGGAATGATGGATGATGCCAGCAGGAGGGCGTTTCAGCGATACCGCACGGAACAGAGCACGACCAACGAGGTCTTGGGTCATTCTGGAGCTCATAGCATAGCCCACAATCTCTTTATTCCATAAATCCTTTATCCCAGCCAGATACAGCCAGCCTTCGTCTGTGGCGCAATAGGTAATGTCAGATACCCATACCTGACAAGGACCGGATACTGAGAATTTCTGGTTCAACAAATTCGGTGCAACAGGGTGATTGTGCTTTGAATTCGTTGTCGCCTTGAATTTCTTCACCTGCTTACACCGAAGCCCCATCTCTTTGCGCAGACGCTTGATGCGATGAAGGCTTACTTCTATGCCATGCTCATCTCTCAGCTCGTCTTGAAGCTTCTCTACGCCATATGTGCCTCGCCCCTTCTTGTGAGCCATCCTGATAAATACTTTAAGCTTCTCATCGTCCTGAGAGCGTTTAGAGGCTTTACGGTTAATCCAAGAGTAATAGCTACTCCGGGATACTTTCAGGGTTTTACAGATTGCTGTTATAGGGAAACTGTTTTCCCTGTTTAAAGCCTCTACTTGTGCGTACCTTTCTGAGGCTCTTGTGCAAGGTACGCCATAGCCTTTTTTAAGATTTCTCTCTCCAGGCGAACCTGTGAAAGCTCTTTCTTAAGGCGGGAGACCTCCGCCTCCAGTTCTGTTACTGTTCGGCTGCCTGATTTATCTTTCAGGCTACCTTCCTTATGCTTCTTAATCCAGTTACGCAGCGTCTGCTCAGATAAACTGAGTTGACGGCTTACCTCTGCTACTGAAAGACCTCCGTTCAACACTAAAGAGACTGCTTCTTCTTTAAAGGCGTGGGTATAGAAACTTCTCGGTAATCTCTCCATGGACTTCCCTCCGGTTATATTATTTATACCAGATATGGTGTCCAATTTTCCCGACCTACCTCATATACTTTAAAAAGAAAGCTAGCACTATTTGTAAACTCTATTACCTCTTTTAGTAGTAAACCTTTAATATATATCTTTTATATTGGTTTGATCACTACATTATTTTCTACAATATTTATATTAAAATTAATTATAGATAAACTATTTTTCGGTTTAGCTTTTGAGGGTTGGACTTCTCTTGTAGTTTCTGTTTGGTTTTTTGGTGGATTAATTATACTTCTTTTAGGGATAATTGGCATCTATCTATCTAAAATATTTATAGAAGTGAAACAAAGACCTTACACGATAGTACGAAATATATATAATAAAGATGTAAAATGAAAATATGTTTTTTAGCCTCAGGTGGCGGTGGTAATTTTAAATTTTTTAAAATGGCAATAGAAGAAAAGCTGATTAAAAATATTGAATTATTTTTAATTGCAGATAGAGAATGTGGCTCTTCTGATTTTGCACAAAATAATGATATTTATTGTAAAAAAATTAACTATAGAAGAAGTGAGAATAAAGAACTTCTTCTGGAATTAGAAAAAATAAATCCGGATATTATTGTAACAAACTGGCACAAAATCATTGATGAAGAAGTTGTAAAAAAGTACTATGGAAAATTAATAAACTTACATTATTCCTTGCTTCCAGCATTTGATGGTCTTATTGGAATAGAGCCAATTAAGCAAGCATATGGGAAAAACTGCAAATATGCTGGAACTACATGCCATTATGTTGATGAAGGTGTTGATAGTGGGAAGATCATTTCACAAGCATTACTAAAAACAGATATCTCTATAGATGATGCGATACAAGAAATATTTCAAAAAGGTTGCTTGATACTTCTAAATACTCTTGTCAATTTAAGTAATGAAGATATTATTGAAAAATCTAAAAATAATAAGTTTGAATATTCTCCAAATTTATTGTTCAATGAGAATTTGTTTGATGACTTTTTTTGGAAGAGGTTATCTGAATTATGAAAAAAATTGCAATTCTGCAATCAAACTATATCCCATGGAAAGGCTATTTTGACTTGATAAATATGGTTGATGTTTTTGTTATATATGATGAGATGCAGTATACCCGTAGGGATTGGAGAAACAGAAACAAAATAAAGACAGCACAGGGCTCTCAGTGGTTGAGTATTCCAGTTGAGGTAAAAGGGAAGTACTCTCAAAAAATCAGAGAAACTAAAATAGGCGATAAATCTTGGGCTATGAAGCACTGGAGAAGCATAGTCCAGAACTATGCCAAGTCTGTATATTTCAAGGAATACAAAGATATCTTCGAAGATTTGTATAAAAATATGGAGAAAGAGAACTATCTAAGTGAAATAAACTATACCTTTATTAAAGTTATAAGTGAGATACTCGGTATAGACACAAAGATAATATGGTCAAATGACCTTAATATCATAGAAGGCAAAACTGAACGGCTAGTTGATATATGTGAAAAACTTGATGGTACAACTTATTTAAGTGGGCCATCTGCACAAAACTATATAGATGAATCGTTATTTTTAAAAGCGGGTATCACTGTTGAATGGATGGATTATAACGGTTACCCCGAATACAGCCAGCTTTATCCTCCTTTCGAGCATGGGGTCACTATTCTTGACTTAATTTTTAATACTGGAAAAGAAGCAAACAAATATATGAAGAGTTTTAATAATGATACCATTTAACAAACCATACATGACAGGGCAGGAGCTGGGATATATTGAACAAGTTATGAGGTCAGGTAAAATATCTGGTGACGGAGATTTCACACATCAATGTCAAGATTTTTTTAACGAGACCTTCGGATTTTCTAAAACGTTACTCACTACTTCCTGTACCGATGCTCTTGAGCTTGCAGCCTTACTTCTTAATATTGGGCCAGGGGATGAAGTAATTGCGCCAAGCTATACATTTGTTAGCACAGTCAATGCATTTGTGTTACGTGGAGCTAAAATTGTCTTTGCAGATAGCAGACCTGATATGCCAGGTATTGATGAAGAATCCATCGAATCTTTGATCACTCCAAAGACAAAAGCGGTGGTACCTGTTCATTATGCAGGAGTTGCATGTGACATGGATAAGATACTAGGTTTGGCAGATAGATATAAGCTATATGTTGTAGAAGATGCAGCACAAGCAGTGGACTCGTACTACAAAGGGAAAAGTCTTGGAGGGATAGGTCATCTAGGCACCTTTAGTTTTCATGAAACGAAAAATATAACCAGTGGTGAAGGTGGTTTGCTGGCGGTTAATGATATGAGGTTTGCTGATAGAGCAGAAATTATAAGAGAGAAAGGAACAAATAGGAGTGCTTTTTTCAGAGGTGAAGTTAATAAGTATGGCTGGGTAGATATTGGTTCGTCTTTTTTGCCATCAGATATTAATGCTGCTTTTCTGTATGCCCAACTAGAGCATCTCGAAGAGATACAAGCAAAAAGAATTGCAATATGGGAAAGGTATTATAATAACCTTAAAGAGTTAGCGCTGAATGGGTGTATTTCGCTCCCGTATATTCCAGAATATGCTAGCAACAATGCTCATATGTTTTATGTTCTTTGTGCTAATCTTAGAATGCGTTCATCGCTGATGTGTTTTCTTAAAGAAAGAGGGATTTCTTCAGTGTTTCACTACTTACCATTACATAAAAGTGAGTACTACATGCCTAAATATACTGGCAACGAATTACCAAACGCTGACCTGTACACAGATAGATTATTACGTCTTCCGCTTTATTTTGAACTTACATTTGCTGAGGTTGATCTGATTTGCGATAGTATTTACGATTGGAGTAAAACTTTATGAATGGATATCTGTATGTAGCTGCGACAGTATTTTGTACGGTGTATGGTCAATTGGTTTTGAAATGGAGAATAGGCATGTACGGTGCCTTGCCGGAGGGCTTTTCCTGTAAAATTATGTTTTTGCTTAGGTTGATATGTGATCCCTTTATATTTAGTGGGTTTGGTGCTGCATTTATAGCTGCATTGTTTTGGATGGCTGCAATGACGAAATTTGATATTTCTCAAGTTTATCCAATAATTGTAGGTGGCTTAGCTATGCTTACCAGTGTGTTTGCTATCGTTTTCTTAAGAGAACCTCTAACATTGATGAAGCTGTTTGGGCTAGTTTTGATCGTTGCCGGTGTGTATTGTATTGGGAGACCTTAGGTGATAATTAGACCTTATAAAGAACAAGATGGGATATTCGTGTTTGATGAGGGAGTTTGTGAAGAGCATTCTGATTATCATGCACATGATTTGGATAAGCTCTATGAGATTGAAAATAATCATTTTTGGTTTATAGCACGTAAAGAACTAATATTTAAATATCTGTCAAAATATATACCTAAAGATACAAAAATTATTGAAATAGGCGCTGGAACTGGAAATGTATCAAGGTACTTAATGTCAAAAGGCTACAAGAATATTTCAGTAGGTGAGCTGCACATGAATGGACTTCGGTATGCCTCGTCATATGGTATTGAAAATAGATACCAATTTGATGTGTTCAACCCTCCATTTCGATCAGAATTTGATTGTATCAATTTATTTGATGTAATAGAACATTTCGATGACGATTTTCAGGCATTAGCCTGTGTGCGTTTAATGCTGAAAGACAATGGATATGTCACGTTGACAGTACCTGCACACAGTTGGCTTTGGAATGCTTCAGATGCTGATGCAGGTCACAAGAGAAGATATTCTTTGAAATCGCTTAATAAATTGTTGAGAGAAAGTGGGTTTGATATTCATGTTATGAGGTACTTTTTCGTATCTATCACTCCACTTTTATTTCTAAGAACGCTTTTGTATCCTGACAGAGGAAGAGTAAAGCAGCATGACGATGCAGTTTTGGGAGACGTTGGAGGAATTATTAATTCCGTTCTTGTGTTTTTGACCCGTTTAGAACATAAAATCATACGTTTTATTCCAAACTTTTTTGGTGGGAGCATTATCGCGATAGCAACCAAGTGTAAAGTGCCCAACAAAGAGAACCTCGACAATTCGTAAACTTTGAAAATTCAAGAGGGATAAGCGTACGGAAGCAGACCGCTGTATGGTTGAATATAATACAGAAGGACCGTATGATTTTCTGGGTAAAATGCCTATAATATGTTGCATCAGATATACCATGCTTACGGCAAATATCCTTTACCAGCATGCCAGCATCCGATTCCTTAAGAATTGAAATGATCTGTGTTTCGGTGAATCGTGATTTCTTCAAAATGAGCCTCCTAGCTTTTTAGTTTGCCAGAAAACTCTAAGTTTGAAATGTCTACTTAATGAGGACGCTTATAGAAGGATTACTATTAATGATTATCAGATGTAGACTTAGAATATAAAAGCAATTATTATTTACACATGTTAAATATAGTTCTTTGTGGTGGGGCGGGCAAAAGGCTGTGGCCTTTGTCTGCCGGAGACACGCCAAAACAGTTTATAAAATTCGGAAAAGAGGAATCTCTATATATAAAGACGATTCGTCGCAACATGCCTTTGTGTGATAAAACCTCCGTACTTACCAATCAGAAGTATTCTGATCAGGTTGACAAGCAGCTTACAGCGGCAAAACTCTCTGCTGACATTATACTGGAGTCATCCTGTAAAGGTACTGCGTCATCAATTATCATTGCCTGCCTGATGTACCCTGAAACAATAATTCTGGCGACTCCGTCTGATCACGAAATCAATAACGATGAAGCATATCAGGACTCTGTTAAAAGGGCCCGAGACTTCGCAGAAAAAGGCTCTGTCGTGGTATTTGGCATCGAGTCTGAAAAACCTGAAGACCGGTTTGGCTATATTCAGGCAGATAGCGAAAACGTGATTGCATTCCATGAAAAGCCTGATTCTGAAACTGCTTTAAAATACATGAGCGACGGCTACCTTATCAACAGTGGTATATTGTGTTTCAACAGTGATGTTATGCTTTGTGAGCTGATAAAATATCTGCCTGATCAGGTTGCTATTGCACGCAAAGTTATAGAAAACATACGTTCCGGCAGAGCGACACACAGGCTTTGCGGGCGTTTTATGGGAGAAATGACTACTTACAGCATAGACAGTAGCGTACTGGAAAAGAGCGATAAACTTAAGTGCGTGAAAGGTATAAAGGGGTGGCGTGATGTCGGGACTTATGAGTCCATATACGAGCATCGAAGTCCTAAAGTGAATGCCAACCTGTCCCTTAATATCGGTGAGAGTTTCGGTTGCGCTGACTTCGTTGACAGTGAGGGATGTATGGTTCTGAACCGAGAGCAGGATGTTGTTGTATGTGGTTTGGATGACGTTGTTGTCGTGGAGTATGGCGGGAAGATACTCATTGCAAAGAAGGGAACAGACATCGAGAAGGCTCTTAAGAAGCTGGATGGCTGATGCGTGCTTTTAGGGGCGATTATCAGAGATTCTGCAAAGGAAGGGATTGAAGTTTGACAGCAAGTCTTTCCGTATGCATATAACTTTATGCCGTATACGGAATATCAAAGATAAATCCGGTCTGAA
Organism: Denitrovibrio acetiphilus DSM 12809; assembly: GCF_000025725.1. GTDB lineage: Bacteria > Chrysiogenota > Deferribacteres > Deferribacterales > Geovibrionaceae > Denitrovibrio > Denitrovibrio acetiphilus. The sequence continues at coordinate 2,958,681 of NC_013943.1, read as the reverse complement.
TAATTTTATCAAATCATGTCAGGCGGCTTTTCAAACCACAGATTTTCATGTAGAATCAATTGTGCTGTATAAAAGTTCTCTCACTCAGCAGGAACCGGTATATACCCGGCTGCACAGAGAGGTTTGTAAGCATAAAGTATTATAAGATCAGATAATTGATTAGTATATACATGGAGGAATGATGGATCAGGATAAGCAGAAAGCCTTAGACGCAGCTATGGGCAAAATTGAGAAAGACTTTGGAAAAGGTGCTGTCATGCGCCTTGGCGATAAACCGGTGGAAAAGCTCCCTGTCATCCCTTCGGGTATACTGTCTCTTGACATTGCACTTGGTGTTGGCGGTTTTCCGCGCGGACGTATCATAGAGATTTACGGTGCGGAATCCTCCGGTAAGACAACCATCGCACTCCATGCCATTGCAGAAGCACAGAAACTTGGCGGGGCGGCGGCATTTGTTGATGCAGAACATGCTCTTGACCCTATCTATGCAAAAGCTATCGGTGTCGATACTGATAACCTCATTGTGTCGCAGCCGGACAGTGGCGAGGTGGCTCTTGAAATAACAGAAACACTTGTAAGAAGCGGTGCCATCGACATAATCGTTGTGGATTCCGTTGCGGCACTTACGCCACGTGCAGAGATCGAAGGTGAAATGGGCGACTCCCACATGGGGCTTCAGGCAAGGCTTATGTCTCAGGCACTCAGAAAGCTCACCAGTATTGTAAATAAATCAAAAACCACACTTGTCTTCATTAACCAGACAAGGTCTAAGATCGGTGTTGTCTATGGAAACCCGGAAACAACAACAGGCGGTAACGCCCTTAAGTTCTATGCTTCCATGAGACTGGAGATCAAAAAAACTCAGGCTCTGAAAGAGAAAGAAGAAGTTGTTGGTAATCACGGTCTTGCTAAAGTTGTTAAAAACAAAGTTGCACCGCCGTTCAAAACAGCAGAATTCGATATCCTTTATGGTGTCGGTGTTTCCCGTGAGGGACTGCTTATTGATATGGGTGTTGACGCAGGTTTTGTCAATAAGGCTGGAGCATGGTTCAGCTATAACGATGCGAAGCTCGGACAGGGGAAAGAGAACTCCAGAACTTATCTGAAGGAAAACCCTGAGATAGCTCAGGAGATAGAGGATAAAATACGAACTAAGCTTGGTATGATTGAGCCGATAATCCTCCCCCCTGAAGATGAAAAGAAAAAATAAATGATTACGGCGGCGGACAGGTTAAGTGCTTTTCGCGCAATTATCTGCCCGCTTCCGGAAATATAAACACCTTTCGCTCTGGCAGTGTATGTATTATAAACGAAAGATAAGAAGCAAAACCGGTCTTGAGTACGCCTCTCGTGTACTTGCCAAAAAGGACTATTCCGAAAAGGATCTGAGGAAAAAAATCACAGAACATTTCGGAGAGGAAGAAGCGGATACAACAGTTGCGAAGCTGAAAGAATACGGATATCTGGATGACGACAGGTACAGGGAAGTTTATATTGCCTCCCGCGTGCGCAGTGGATACGGTTCTTATAGAATATCCGGTGACCTTTATGATAAAGGACTTAATGATGATCTCTCCGATATTGACGAAATCTGTGAAAAAAGTCATATTAACCGACACGTAATTCTGAAAGAATTCGTGGCAAGGTTTCTTGAAAGAAAGAATATTGAAGACCCTTACGAACTTAGACAGAAGTGCACGGCGCACTTTTACCGCAAAGGGCACAGCATAGACGAAGTAAAGAGAATAATTGACGAGGAGCTTGACAGATGAAAGTAATATTTCTGGATAATGTAAAAGGTGTAGCTAAAAGAGACGAAATAAAAGATGTGAAAGACGGATACGCTAAGAACTTTCTTTTTAAAAAGAAGCTTGCTCTGGAAGCGACATCCGCAAATATTCAGGCTCTGGAAGAGAAAAAACAGAAAAACAAAGAGCGTGAAGACAAAAAGATAGCTGAGGCAAGAGAACTTGCTGAAAAGCTGAATAAAGTCGGCGTGACTATCGTTGGCAAGGGCGGCGATACAGGCAAGCTTTACGGAGCCATCACATCATCTGAGATAGCAAAGGCTCTCGCAGATGCAGGGCTGGAGATAGACAAGAAAGATATCGCCCTTAAAGACCCGATAAAAGAACCCGGTGAATTCAGTGTGAAAGTGAAAATCTTCATGGATATTAACGCCCATGTGAAGGTTATAGTGAAAGCAGACTGATATGACTGATAGCATTAGAAGAGTTCCGCCCCATAACAAAGAGGCGGAGCAGGCTGTTATTGCTGCGATACTCATTGACGAACAAGCTCTGGACAAGGTCATTGATAAAGTTAAGTCTGAGGATTTTTATATCCCCGGTCATCAGTATATTTATTCCAGAATACTGAGACTTCAGGAGCAGGGTAAGCCTGTTGACGTGGTGACGCTCCTCGGCTCGATGACAGATGAGGAACTTTCCAAAGCCGGCGGTGTGGACTACGTGTCTTCACTGGTGGATATACTCCCCTCCTCTGCAAATGTTGCGCATTATGCGGATACTGTCCGTGATAAATCCGTGCTTCGGCAGCTTATAGGTATGTCCGCTGAAATATCCGACACTTGCTATGATGTTGAAGGGGATGTGGAAGATGTGGTGGAGTCGGCCGAAAAGCGCATATTCAGCCTTGCTGAGAAGAAGCTGAATTCCAATGCGCGCTCCATAGGCTCTCTTATACCGCAGACAATCGACAGTCTTGACCGGCTTTATCAGAATAAAAATATACTTTCCGGCGTTACTACCGGTTTTAAAGACTTTAACGACCTTACAAGCGGTTTACAGCCGTCTGACCTCATTATCATTGCAGGTCGTCCCGGTATGGGTAAGACAGCTTTTGCTCTGAACGTTGCACTTAATGCAGCATACAGCGATGATAATAAATCCGTTGCTTTTTTTACTCTTGAGATGTCATCTCAACAGCTCGTGCAGAGGCTTTTGTCTGCCACAGCGCAGATAGAATCCGCAAAGCTTAGGAGTGGTCACTTTACAATGGAGGACTGGCAGAAGCTAAGTTCGGTTGGTGGTGAGCTCTCCGGTATAAACTTTTTCCTTGATGATACGCCAGCTATCAACCCGCTCGAGCTTCGTGCAAAATGCAGACGTATAAAGCGTGAGCACGGACTTGACCTCGTATTTGTGGATTACCTTCAACTTATGAGCTCCACCAAAGGTGATAACAGGGAACAGCAGATTTCTGATATTTCGAGGTCGCTTAAGGCACTGGCAAAAGAGCTGAACATTCCAGTAGTAGCTCTTTCGCAGCTTAACCGTGGTGTGGAGCAGAGGCAGGACAAACGTCCTCTTATCTCCGACCTTCGTGAGTCAGGAGCCATTGAGCAGGATGCGGATATGATCATCTTTTTGTACCGTGATGAAGTATATTCGAAAGATAAGTGTCTGAAACCCGGTGTGGCGGAAGTTATAATATCCAAACACAGACACGGTGCCACAGCAGACATCGAGCTTGCTTTCATAAAGGAGTTTATGCAGTTTCGTGATATTGCGAAAGGTAACTATTAGTCATATTTGAAAAAATAAAATGGTTTGGCAAATGACAGTGTTGTAAAATTTATGTAAGTTAGTTGTATGTTGCAGCAGCTGAATTTTTCCTTGATATTTCCATATTCAAGCTGATATTGTCATTTGAGTGGAATTATTTTTAATAAGAAATTATTGTTTGTCAGATATATATGTACACTGTATAAAAAAAACAACAGGCTTTTGAACCAAACCTGTTACATTTTGTCTACAACAAGATTGCAAACGTTCTGTTTGATAGGCTTCAGAGATTGGCATATATATTGCTTTAATCTCTTGTTGATGGGGGCATGATGAAGCAGAGAACGCTGAAAAATACAATTGAGATGGAAAGTATAGGGTTGCATACCGGTGAAAAGATGCAGGTTACTATACATCCTGCATATCCTGATACAGGTATCTGCTTCAGAAGATCTGACACTGAGAGCGAGTATACAAGGGTTTCTCCATATACCGTAACCTCAACGCAGCTGGCAACTACTATCCAGTGCGGGAATCAGACTATCAGCACCATAGAACACCTTATGGCAGCTCTTTACGGTCTTGGTGTCGACAATGCAAAGATAGATGTCAGAGGTCCTGAAGTTCCTGTTTTCGACGGTTCAGCTACTGCATTTGTTAATGCGATACTTGATGCCGGAATCGTTGAACAGGCAAAAGCAAGAAAATTCATCAAATTTAAAAAACGTATCAGACTTGAAAAGGACGGTAAATGGATAGAGATTATCCCTTCACGTTTTTTTAAAGTAACCTTTGATATAGAATTTGAAAATGAGTCCATTGGTCAGCAGAAAGGGTACTTTAACGTTACCCCTGAAAGCTTTTCAAAAGAGCTGGCTCCTGCCCGCACGTTCGGTTTTAAAAACGAAGTGGAGCAATTGTGGCAGATGGGGCTTGCTAAAGGCGGCGGTCTTGATACTGCGGTGGTGATCGACGGCAAAGATGTCCTGAATCCCGAGGGCTTGCGTTTTAATGATGAGTTTGTACGTCATAAAATGCTTGATCTTGTTGGTGACATCTCATTGCTCGGATATCCTATATTTGGTCACATCAGAGCTTATAAATCAGGTCATAACCTGAACAATCTTTTTGCGAGAACTCTTATTGAGTCTGCGAATTTCTATTCAATCATTGAGCTGCCGGATATCGACCCGGCACTTATAAATAATCTAGAACTCAAACCACAGGGGATGTCCTGATAGCCGGAAGTGATAAAGCAGCGCTTCCGGTAATCAGGTTTTTCCCGTTATTCTACTCATAATTTATCTATTTTGCTGATTTACCTATATCTTCCAGAAGCATAGCTATTTCGCTATAGCTGTGACTGCGTTTATCAAAGCCTTTATGCTCATATCTTGATGACATCGCAAAAAGTGTTTCTGAATAAGTCTTTGATATCTGGTCAATTGAAATGCCAGCTATGTGTATATCCCCAGCACCTCTTATGTTGAGTTTTGAAACTCTTGTGAGGATAGGCGCCACTGTAACGTAGAATTCTTCCACCATGTCAGGAAAGATTGTCAGAAACTCATTAAGATAAGTATTTGAAAGGGCTAAGTCCCCGGCCAGAAGAGCATCCAGAACCAAGTTTGAATAAAGTTTAGCACCCTCTCCTTTATAGTACGCTTTCATTATAGTGAATGGTCTTTTATCTTCATAGGCGAGGAGGAGTTGATGTGCTTTTTCATACTCTCCGTTCCTTGTGTAATCTTTAAGAAGGCTTTTGATCTGTGCCGGTGTAAGTGCCACAGGAGTCCCGCCAGAATCAGAGTTGACAATGGACATCGAGCTGCTGATAGTGAAGATGATAAGGAATACACTAAGCACAACCGTGTATGATATGTTGAGTGCTGATTTTGCATTGAAGTAAAACTTGTTTGCGTAATAAAGAATGAATGCAAACGCTGATATCGCTAAAAAATCAGCAGCAGGAGCTTTGGTAAAAAGGTAGATCAGTATCAGGCAGAAGAACATAATCAGTTCCATAGGGTTGGAAACAAAAAGGTCAATCTGTTTCTGAATGAGTATTTTAAATATTATGCAGACAAATAAAACTGTGAGGCAAGTAAAGTCGAATGCTGTGAAGCTGGACTTGTAAGAGATGAATACCATATAAAAGAAAAACCAGAAAAAACCGAACGATACGAACTGATTTTTAATATGTGAAACCCTTTTATAAGTGAGTACAGCAAACATGGAGATACAGAACGCTATTGCCGCAGCGAGCTGAGTGTAGTTTATGAGTATTTCGTGCCATATAAATTTTGTGATCATAGCTGACGACGCAAGCATAATTACTATATCCAGAAGCTGAGTCCGAATATCGTACTCCATGTTATGTTTGCTTATGATGACAGCAGTTCTCCGCATTTTTTCATTAAGAGACCGGATCTTTTTACCTGCATCAAACAGATGAAACAGCTTCAGAACCAGAAAGAAGATGTATAAAAGCATCAGAATGATTATTGCTCCCCATATGAACTGCTTCTGAAATGAAAATATGGATATAGCAATCAGCAGAATTGAGAGGCTGTAAAATATCATCAGCGTCTGAACAGATGAAAACTCCAGACTGAGCAGCCTGTGGTGAAGATGTTCTTTGTCTGCTTTCATAGGGTTTTTGCCTTTCATTGCACGGCGAACTATGGCAAGCATGGTGTCAAAAAGCGGCAGAGAGATAAACATAATCGGAATGAGAACTGACAAAACCGTACCACTCTTATGGGATGTTCCTATAGACATCACCGCAATGTTGAAGCCGAGAAACAGACTGCCGGTATCCCCCATAAACACTTTTGCCGGCGGTATATTGTAACGCAGGAAGCCCAGAGTTGCACCCATTAGTCCCATGCACACATAGGCGTTGAAATCATAGCCTTTTGAGTATGCCGCGTAGCTCATAGCTCCAAAAGCCATGAAAGCTATGCCGCCTGCGAGACCGTCCATTCCGTCAACCAGATTCAGAGCGTTGGTCACACCGACTACCCATAGGAGTGTGAAGGCGATATTAACCATTGGATAACTGAGAAATGCATAGTCGAAAGATGATATCGTGAATCTGAAATCAGTAAAGAGAATTATGACGACAGCAGCAGCAACCTGTCCGATAAGTTTTTTAGGAGCGTTCAGGCTAAATACATCGTCAAACATGCCTGTGATTATGATTATGACGTTAGCAGCTATAAGTGCATAAGTTTTAGCAGAGAATGAGTCTATGGTCAGGATAACTATGATATATGCGGCAAAAATACCCAGCCCGCCCAGAAGAGGGATATTGTCTATATGTATCTTTCTTTCGCAGGGCACATCAACAATCTGAGCCTTTGCTGCCAGTGCCGTTATAAATGGGACAGTTATCAGGCTGACAGCAAATCCCGTCAGCATATATATAAGTAACATGTAAGCTGCTCCGTGATAATGACAACCGGCATCCTACCGGTATAAAAAACCCACGCTTAATACTCCATAACAAAAGTTAGCATTAATAACCATCTTAAAGCAACTAATGTTTATAATATGATGCGAATATTTGTAGATATATTATAGTTTAATATCTTCCGGGCGTATCCCGCAGTGTGCGGCAAAAGTCATGAATCTGCTGTCCGATATTGTGACAATGTCCGGATTGTTAAGTTCAAAAGTTTTATCGTTAGTGAAAAAGCTGTTCTCTGCAAGATCCATCGGTGACGCATCTTCGTATTTCTCTTTTAAACCGTTATGTATTCCCAAAAGGAAAGCCAGAGCATTATTACGCATCTGCATGTCTGCACCTTCCGCCATGAAAGTCAGCTTTGGTGAAGTGTTGGACATGCCGTACATTATGAATCCTTCGGGGAAATCAACCCTTATCTGCCCTTCAAACAGGGTTGTGTCGAATCCTTTTCTGTCTGCAAATAGGTTTTTTATCAGTTTAACAGCGTCTGCTGTTATTAAATCTTTCTTTTCGTTATTTTCTGCCACGGTTCTTATCTCTTTGGTGGTAAATCTTTTAGGCAGGGAGCTGAAATAAGCATGAAGAGAGTTTATTGATAACCTGTCGATTATCTGTTCAAGTATAAATATATTTTCAACAGCATCGTCTCTTGGGATGCCGTCATCAGTGTCAGTCGAGAACATATGAAGACTTGCTTCAATCTGAAGGTCTCTGTATCCGGTCTCTTTGGCGAATTCTGCAATGTCTGTAAATCCTGACAAAGAGGAGATTGTTTTCATATTGGCTGTAATAGTTTCTTTCCAGAGGGAGTGCCCTTTCGGATGGAATATTGTTTCTCCCCCCATATCTTCGACATACTGCTTAACTGCTCCGGTGTATCTGGCATCGATATAGAAACGGCTGCACACTTTTTCGATAGCCTTAAGGTTTCTGTCATTGACTTTTTCTGCTTGCAGTTTTGCCATCAGCTCAGGGATGGCTATCTTCATCTTGTAGTCTGCAAGTATGAAGGCAAGGGAGTCGCCGAGATAATGTCCGTCTGCGGAAGAGTCAAGGGCGTCTGCGCCTTCCGTAATGGATCCTCTGTCTGCGTCCAGGTCAAAAGAGTGCACTCTCTTCCCTCCTTTGAGTGCTTCTGAAAGCCCGGGAACTTTTGCCAGCATCTCTTTGCGGGTCGGGTCTGCGAGCACCTGTCCGCTGTTTACATCTATGTCAGTCCCTATTATGGAGCAATGCTCGCCGAGTATCTGTTTGAACAGTTCTTTGTATTGGAGTCCGGTTCCGCCGAACAAGTTGACACACACCATGGAGTTGTCGCGTTTTTTGAAATAAGAAGCATAAACAGATATCATTTTGTCATAATATGCTTTGCGCCCCTCTTCTTTTTTATTGAGGGTGATGCCTTTGTGTTCTTCGGGTACGTTTCGTACAAGGTATTTCTCTTTAAGGAATGTGTTCATCTGCTCCAGCAGATATGTGTGCACTCCCTGAGTGGATATGCCGAATTTGGCACCGTTTGTTGTAACCTCTACATGTGAGCGCGTTATTTGTATGTGAGCAATTGCCCCTAGCTGGTTCTGGTTCTGGTAGACCTGACCGGAGGATGCGACACCGATGTCGTATACATTAACACCCATATCCATGAGTCCCTTCGCCATGGCTTTTGCCAGTGCTTCTGATGTCGGACCGTTGTCATAGCCTATGACAATGGCTTCACCGACTTTGAGGCTCATTCTTACGCCTGTTTTAAGTATGAATTCCTGTGATCCTAGTATTTTGCCTATCACCTCTGCTGACTGAGGAGTGAAGACAGCATCATCAGAGAAAAAATTTCCAGGTTCTCCAACGTATGCCCGTATATCATATGAGGTTGGTTTCAGCAGTTTGTCAGCATTATTTATAACTTTTTCCGGTGCTTCGAGTTTTTTCAGTTGGTCATACATGATATACCCCTTGCGGTTTTAAAGATTGCTTTCTAAAATTAAAGCATAACACCACTCAAGGTCAAGTATATTGACATAAATATAATTGTCTGTGGTGTGAGTAAAATAAAGATGGATGCATGATAAGATATTTTATACTGCTCATTCTGGCAGCATTTATTTTTTCCTCAGTTGGCGTTGCTACTCTTGTTTATAAAGGTAGTACAGATGTAACCCAGACCCAGCGAGATATTGATGATGCGAAAGCATCAGTTATCCTGACAGGACGCTTTGTTGAGCACCTTATCAATGAAAGGTTTGAAAAACTTTATTCTGCTGCATATGCAGGCGATACAACGGAGATACTCCGAGCTCTTGTGTCATACACAGATTTCGTTGCTGCTGCCTATGGGCATAGGGGTGCTTTTACAGTGGGGCTTATGGACAGCGGCTTCAGTGTGATAAACAGCATCAGTTCAGGAACTTCTGTCTGCCCTGAGGGGAGTATTGTAAATGAGGAGATCGCTGAGCGTCTTTTGAACGGCGACTTTTATGTCGGTCCCGTGCTGAGTGAGTGTGCGGCAGAAAAGGATAAAGGTGATGCGTATCTTATGTTTGCTGTGCCTGTTTATAATAACAATAAGTTCTATGGTGTGGTGTACGAAATATCCACAATACTTGATTCGGTAAATAGTTATAAACTTCTTGATTATTTCTCTGAGGAGGTTTCCTCAAGAATAATACTTGACGATGCGCTGCATTACAAACGGGACTCTGAAAACTACCGTCTGCTGCAGCTGAAGGGGTCTCTGCCTGACGGGGATATTGTCAGAGAAGGTCAGAAATTGATTGGCTTTTACAGTTTTTATTACGGAGACATAAAGCTGTGTCTTATCTATATAAGAGATAACTTTGTTGAGAGTTTCAGCTTTGACTGCTGCCCCTGGGTAGAGAAGAATAAGCTACTTGTTTTTTCTTCCCCTCTCATCCTCCTTGTTATACTAGCCATTCTGGAGATGGTGCATGTTAATGAAAAACTCGGCAGAGAGATTCGCGAGCGCACAGAGCACTTGGAGAGTATGCAGAAGAGGTATCAGAGGCTGTTCGAGATTATTCCCGAATATATAGTGCTCTACAGGCAGGATGGTGAAATTATAGAGTGTAACGGTCGCTTTGCTCAGCTGCTGAAAGGGGGGAACCCGATAGGAGCAAATATTAATTTTATGATAAGAGAGAAGAAGCGTTTTGCAAAAATGGTGTCAGTTGTGGTTAAAAAAGGGTCGGCTGTTCCGGCGGAGTTTCTGCTGGCGGGAAGGATGTCTCAGGTCAGTGTTTCTATTCATTCCTGTATTGTCGATCTCGACGATAAGCCTGCTATACTGTCTGTTATGACGGATCTTACTGATTATAAAAAGATGCAGAATACTTATTATCTGGCGCAGAAACGTGAGGTGGTCGGTACGATTGCAGCCGGTATGGTACATGATTTCAGTAATATCCTTCAGAATATCTCCCTTCAGTACAGCCTTATGGAACGCTCAGATGCGGATTCACACAAAGAGCATATGGCAAAAATAAAAACTATTCTGGACGGGGCTAATAAGTATCTGACGAGCGTGCTTAGTTATACTAAAGACACTAAGGATCGGTATGAGATAAAATCCGGCAGAGAGTTTGTGCGTAATGCAGTTGAGATGGTGGAGAGTGTTTTACCGGCAGATGTGCTTGTTGAATATGTTGATGCCGCCGGAGATATAAAGATAAAAGCAATGCAGGCTAAAATTACTCAGGCTCTCATTAATCTTTGCCAGAATGCATCCGATGCTATGGGCGGCAAAGGGATAATATATGTTTCAACCTATGTTGAGAAAAAACCTTTTGGACATTTCTTTTGTTTGAGCGTTAAAGACAGCGGAGTGGGAATACCGCCGGATGTCATGGATCATATATATAAACCGTTTTTCACAACCAAAAGCGAGCGTGGAACCGGGCTGGGGCTTGCCACTGTGAAGCAGATAACCCTTGATATGGGCGGGTTCATAGACGTAAACAGCAAATCCGGCGAAGGCACAGAATTTATATTAATGTTTTCGGAGTCAAAATGAGCAGCAGACAGGATATTATAAGAGCAAATGCATCAGAGGCGGGGTTGTCAGAGAGGTCTACAGAAGCACTCAGCACGGTTGGAAAGCATTCAGAATTTATTGGAGTATGGCTGGTAAACAACATCGAGGGGCTTATAGAAGCCGAGAGCAAATTTTGCGGGGAGAGGAACAGGGAAACCATTCTGAACGATCTGTTGTCTGCGGATATATATGCTATGTCTCCGGATGAGTTTATCGCTTATATGCGCAGATTCAAGATGATAGAGTATACAGCCATTGCGGCTTCTGATCTGTATTTCAATAAAAGCGTTGAGGAAGTAACCGCTCATGTCTCCGCGTTTGCTTCTGCGGCCTGTCAGTGTGCATACCTTTACAGCATGAGAGAGCTTTCTGAAATTCACGGGAAGCCTGTGGATGACGATGGGGATGAGATAGGTTTTTGTGTGGTCGGACTGGGTAAGCTTGGGGGGTGGGAGCTTAATTTCAGTTCAGACATAGATATTATATATGTTTACGGCACTGACAAAGGCAAAACTGATGGTGCCGACCCCATAGAAACACACGTGTTTTTCAGCCGTCTGTCAGAGAAGCTTACAAGATATATCGGTGAAAGGACACAGGACGGCATTGTTTTTCGTGTCGATCTGCGCCTGCGTCCCGACGGTGACAGAGGTGCGATATGCCTTCCGGTGAACAGCTATGAGCTGTACTACGAATCCCACGGGCAGAGCTGGGAGAGAATGATGCTTCTCAAGGCAAGGGTCGTCGCAGGTGACGAGTCTGTGGGGGCAGGGTTTATTGAGCGTGTGCGCCCGTTTGTTTTCAGACGCAGTATGGACTTTAAGCTTCTCTCCGAACTGAAAGAGGTGAAAAGAAAGATCAACAAACGTGTGGAGCTTAAAGGTAAAAACATAAAGCATGTTAAGCTCGGATACGGAGGCATCAGAGAGATCGAGTTTGTCGTTCAGACTTTTCAGATCCTTTACTTTCCGAAGTTCCCCGCTGTCTTCAGCAGAAATACGCTCAAAGGGCTGGATAAGCTCCGGGAGTGCGGGATTATGGACAGAGAAACGGTTATAGTTCTTTCTGAGCACTACCGCTTCCTCCGCAGACTCGAGCATATGGTTCAGATAGAAAATGAAAGACAGACACATATCGTTCCTGAAGATTCGCCGACTTATGACCTTTATCTTGAACGCTGCGGTTTCTCCTGCGACACTGATTTTCAGCATGCATATTCTGAAGTGACTCAGCGGGTTAATGACGAATTTGCGAAACTTTTCAGTGATGACAACACCACGGACGATAATATTCTCGCTATATTTGACAATGAACTCACAGACGAAGATGCAGCGCATATCCTTCGTGAAATAGGTATAAAAGACCCGATCGACAGCGTAAAGGCTGTGCGGAGGATAGTGCACGGCAACAAGAACAGGCCCAGACTTAAAAGTGACAGAAGCGTTCTGAAAGTTTTGCTCCCTGTCATACTCCGCGAGCTGAAAAGCAGAGATGATGCGTATCAGATACTTATTACATTTGAACGATTACTGATAAAAGCATCAACGATATATATGCTTCACGATATCTTTATATCTGCACCAAAAGTCCTGAATCGTCTGATCAATGTGTTTTCATACAGTTCTTATCTGACAAATATGATTCTCTCTCACATTGATTTGCTGGACTATGTTTACGACCCGAAAGAGACAACATACGATGCTGCGGAGGTAAGCTCTGACCTATGGAAGCTTACAGAGAAATACAGAGGAGATGTTGAACTGGAGCTCGAAACGGCATGTATACGGCACCGGTCTTATATCTTTAACATCGGCTACGCTTATCTGAATAAAACAATAAATGTCATAGACATGATGCGTTCACTGACAGAGCTTGCAAAAGGTACTGTGGATTTTGCATTCCGCACAGTTTACGAGCAACTGCTTGAGCGGTATGGGGTTCCCAGAAGGAAAGACGGCGAAGAGTGTCGTTACCTTCTGATAGGAATGGGTAAAGTCGGCAGTATAGAGATGAGCTTCGGGTCTGATATTGACATGGTTTTTCTCTTTGAGGAGCAGGGGGAGACTGACGGGAAAAAATCGGTGACCAACATGGAGTTTTTCTCAAAGCTTGTTCAGCGTGCCAACTCCTTTCTTAATACTTTTACCCGCAACGGCTTTTTGTATAAGACAGATATGCGCCTTCGCCCCAGTGGTTCAAGTGGAACTCTGGTTGTCAGTATGCACGGCTTTGAGGATTATCAGAAGAAATCTGCAATGGTGTGGGAGAAACAAGCTCTTCTGCGTTCCAGTGTTATAAATCATTATTCCCCGCTTTTAGAAGAGTTTAAAAGGATAAAGGAAGATGTCCTTTTTACATGCAAACTGGATGACGATGGTGTGCAGGAAGTCTATGATATGCGCATGCGGATTGAAAAAGAAAAAGGGCTTCCCTATGAGAAGAACAACATCAAAGCAGGCTACGGCGGGCTTCTGGACATAGAGTTTATAGCGCAGATGCTCCAGCTCAAATACGGCTGTCAGCACAGTTCTTTCCGCACTCCGAACACCCACGATGCTCTCCATTCCTTCCGTAAGCAGGGACTTATAAAGGATCGTGACTTTTACTCTCTGCACAAAGGATACCTCTTTTTCAGACATCTGGAAAATCTTGTACGCATATATGAAAATTCAGACACGTCAATACTCCCGAAAAGCGACGAACTCAGGGGCAAGATAGGGAATTTCTACGGGTTTAAAACTGACGGGGCAGTGACACTAATGGCTGAATATCAGAACATCAGGCGTGCTGTTCGGGCGGCATTTAACAGAATATTTGAAAGGATCAGCAATGAAGATAATGCAGATTCTTGATTATGAAACTTTTGGTGAAAGATTTATTGATATAGCCGGACAGTGTGCGCCCTATGCTGATGTGATATGGTTTCGTATAAAAGAGAGGGCACTTGTGGACGAGAAAGCAGGGAGGCTGCGGGAAGCTTTGCCGGATACTTTTCTTTCACTTTCTCTGGATGCGCAGACAGCGTCCAAATACGGCTATGATGCTGTACAGCTAGGCAAAGACAGCTATATTGAAAGTGTGCGCAGAGATTTTCCGAAGCTTAGGATAGGTTATTCCGCACATTCAATGGACGAGCTGGAGTCAAAGGGTGTAGATTATTTTACTCTGAGCCCGATCTTTTTCACGAAAAAAAACTATGAAGTTAAACCACTTGGCACAGTTGATGTTTCGCATATTGATAGCGAGATTTATGCACTCGGAGGAATCAGCTCAGAGAATATCAACAGGCTTAAGGGAAAAGGTTTTGCAGGGGTGGCGGGAATATCTTTTTACAGAGAGATAAAGCTACTTAGAAGCCAGTGCTTGTTGAAATAGCTCTCTGACATGGGCTGGTGTCCTTGCAGGACGTCTTTTGTTTATGTCATAGAACATGCCGGATTGATCCGCTCTGAAGTACAGCTCGCCTTCAACATGTATCTCCATACTGATAACCCATTTTGACCTACCTATCTCTTCAACCTTAAGGTGGGCGAAAGCTCTGTCTGTTATTCGTACAGGTCTGTGATATGTCATCTCAGTTTTTGCAATGATTGGCGATATACCGGTGTTGATAGCATCAGTGATGGAGTAGTGTTCATTCAGGAAGTCAGTTCTGATCTTCTCCAGCCAGCGCAGATAGACTATGTTATGCACTATACCCATGTAATCAACATCGTATGCGTATATCTGAAGCGGAACATCTCTTGTCAGTATCATTCCGGTGTTCATATCTTTTTTACCTCAACATATTGTCCATAGAGGACAAGACCGTTCCCTGAATCTGTGAGTTTGTTTCTGATGGCGCTGTTTACGCAGCCGTCTTTCATCGGTATGCTTTTCCAGCTCATTATAGTTTGACGAACAATGCCTTCGGTGACAACAGCTTCAGCCTTGTAGCCGCCTGTTTTGCCGCAGACGCGAACGTCGTCGCCTGTTTTGATGCCGAGTTCTTCTGCATCTTTCTCATTGATAAATACAACTTGCCTGCCCTTTTCCATGCCGGGCAGTATCTGAGAATTAAGATACGAGTGATGAGAGGATGTCAGCAGTTTAAATCCCTCTCCTTCCTCCGGCATAATCAGCGGCAGTTCCGCTGTTTTGTATTTTCTGTTTTCCTGCTCTTTGCGGGGTACTTCTGCTTCCGCTTTGACTTCAATTTTTAATCCGAGACGTGCGGCAAGCATTGCAGCAGCTTCTGAGTCGCTTATTTCGTCAGTAAGCTTTTCTCTGGTGTATGAATGCGGAAAGAAGTAACTCCCCATGAAGTCAGCCTGAGAAAACATCCCGCCAACTTTCAGAAAGAAATCAGCATGGGCTGATGTTTCTGTATTGTTGGTGTCTATGACGAGAGTTTTTGTGCGGGAGAGCCCCCGTGTCCAAAGGTTTGTGTCGGGATATGTCATTGCGGGGTTTGCTGCCGCGTTTACAAACAGATCAAAATTTCCATCTGCCAGACTTTCCGCTATCTTATCAACATGTATATAATTTTTAAAAGTTGTTTTTTGTTTTGTCCACAGTCGTTTTGAGCTGTGACTGTAGTAGAGCATATCTTCACTTCCGGTTTTAACTGCCAGCCTGTTTATCCACTGATAGGCGTTCATGCCGTTTGCGTGACGCTGTATACCGAAACCCTGTATGTGGGCACACTGTCCGGCACTTATTTCACTCAGCAGCAATTCAAAATCAGCACTGCTTACTCCGGTTTTGCTTATGAGCGAGTTTATATCATGTCCTGATTCAAGCCCCATGGCACACAGGAGTGCACAGGCGAGAATCCCGTCACAAGAAGGGTTGATAGCTATATACTTATCTGCGATCTTTGACGTTTTGGTCTTCACAGGGTCGATATAGATGATTTTTCTGCCTTTCTTTTTCATGTCCTTCAGGTAAGCGTATAGGTGTTGACTGCTGACGGCGGCATTTTTGCCGTAGAGTATTATCGTCCGTGCCTTTTCAAGGTTAGATGCAGGGGGATTTAACAAAACTCCGAAGTCTTCTTCGTGAGCATCCCCGCCTGTCTCGTCGCATGGTCCGCCTGTTGTCCCTGCGCAGTCTGGAAACTGTGAGAAGAAAACATCCCAGTAGCACATATTATATGCCAGACTGCCGGAGCCGCGCATATAAAGAATTTTTTTATCCTTGAATTCATTCAGGAATTCAGCCATTTTTTCAATAGCAGTGCCATTGTCCGGATATTCCGTTTTCACATTATCTATGACCTGCCATGAGGTAAGTCCGTTATTGATCTCGCGCTCTGCGAATACTTTAAACTTTGAACATACAAATCCGGTCGGAGACCATTTCTCCTGAACTCCGCTAAACTTATATCCATCTGATGTTACTGTTGCCTTAACACCACAAAGGTCGGGGCAGTCTTTGCTGCAAAAGAAATTCATGTACTAATTATCCATGGTGGTGGAATAAAATCAATGATTTTTGAGTGAATAATGTGTAAAATGTCATAAGTTACAAGAGAGGTGAAAAATATGGCTTCATTTGACGTCGTAAACGAATTAGATCTGCAGGAACTCGATAACGCTGTAAACCTTGTGCGTAAAGAGGCAGACAGCAGATATGATTTCCGTGGTTCAAATACAGAGATTGATCTGAACAAGAAAGACAAGGTAATCAAAATCATCACAAGCGATGATATGAAAGTGCAGGCTATCAAAGAGATGCTGGTTAAGCATGCATCAAAAAGAGGGATAGATGGACGTGTCTTTGAATTTGGCGAACCGGAAAACACATCTAAAGGAGCCCGTAAGTTTGAAATTAAGGCTGTTGAGGGGCTTGGCAAGGACAACGCTAAGAAGATAGTGAAAATGATAAAAGAGCTGAAGCTTAAGGTGAATCCGTCCATTATGGATGACCGTGTCCGTGTGGAAGGCAAAAAACTTGATGATCTTCAGCAGGTTATGCACATGCTTAAAGCGTCCGAGCTTGATGTCCCGCTCCAGTATGTAAATATGAAATAAGAGCTAAGGCTGCTTTCGGGCAGCCTTTAGTTTATCTTTTATTATAATTTTTATTCATCCATTCCATATAAGCACCGGACTTTATATGATCTATCCATTCACTGTTTTTCAGATACCATCTCAGAGTATTTTTCAGCCCGTCTGCAAAGGTTACTGACTGTTTCCAGCCAAGTTCTGATTTGAGTTTGTCGCAGTTTATGGCGTAGCGTCTGTCGTGTCCGGGTCTGTCTTTTACAAAGGTTATAAGCTTTTTATAGTAGTTGATATCCGGTTTACCTGTTAGTTCTGCCATTTGTTCGCAAAGTGTGTTCACTAACTCAATATTAGTCCATTCGTTTTCGCCACCGATGTTGTAAGTTTCGCCTATACGTCCTTTTGTTACTATGTTCCATATGGCGGTATTATGGTCTATTACATATAACCAATCACGGATATTTTTCCCGTCACCGTATACTGGCAGATCCTTTTCAGCAAGGATATTTAACACCATCACAGGTATGAGTTTTTCCGGAAACTGATATGGGCCATAATTATTGGAGCAGTTGGACATGGTTATGTTCATGCCGTATGTGTGATGATATGCCTTTACAAGATGGTCTGATGCGGCTTTAGATGATGAATAAGGGCTTCTCGGGTCGTAAGGCGTATCTTCATAGAAGTAACCTGTTTCACCAAGAGAGCCGTAGACCTCATCTGTGCTGACGTGGTGAAAAAGTGTGTCGGGCTTATTCAGCCAGTTTTTTCTTGCAGTTTCAAGCAGGGTGAATGTGCCGTTTATGTTTGTGCGGACAAATTCGCCTGGACCATGTATTGACCTGTCAACATGGCTTTCTGCTGCAAAATGTATCACGCAGTCCACATCATATTTCATGAATACTTTATTCATTTCATCATAGTCGCATATATCTTTATGGCAGAAGACATATCTGGATTCGTCAATATCGTTGATAATATCTTCCAGATTTTCAGGGTTACCGGCATAGGTCAGCTTGTCCACATTTATTATCCTGCCAGAAAAGTTTGTATCTTTCAGAGCGTACCGTATAAAGTTCGCCCCGATAAAGCCTGAACCGCCTGTCACCATTATGTTTTTATATGATCTCATTAATTATTCTCCAACAATATCAGAAAGAAGCTATTTTGTGTTCTATGACACTTTTAAGAAATTTGCCGTATTCATTTTTTTCCATCAGTTTTGCTTTTTTCATAACTTGCTCTGATGTTATCCAGCCTTTGTTAAACGCAATCTCTTCGAGACAGGCAATCTTAACACCCACACGTTTTTCAATGATATGGATGAACTCCGATGCTTCCAGCAGGCTTTCATGTGTTCCTGTGTCCAGCCATGCAAAACCTCGTCCGAAAAGTTTGATACGCACATTGTTCATTTCAAGGTATGCATTGTTGACAGATGTGATTTCAAGCTCACCTCTTGCAGATGGTTTAACATTTTTAGCAATTTCAGAGACTCTGTTGTCATAAAAGTAAAGTCCGGTAACAGCGTAGTTTGACTTAGGTTTTTTGGGTTTTTCTTCAATGGACAGAACTTTTCCTTCATTGTCAAAATCTGCAACACCGTATCTGTCAGGGTCATCGACATAGTATCCAAAGAGGGATGCTCCACCCATGTTCTCAATATCTTTTTTTGCTTGCTGGAGCATTCCTGAAAGTCCGCTGCCGTAAAAGAGGTTATCCCCCAATATCATACAGACGGTATCTTTACCGATGAACTTTTCGCCGATTATAAAGGCTTCTGCAAGACCGTTAGGCTTTTCCTGAATAGCATAGCTAAGTTTTAACCCCAGTTCAGCACCGTCTTTAAAAAGCTCCTGAAATTTAGGAGTGTCTTCTGGTGTGCTTATTATGAGAATTTCTCTGATCCCCGCAAGCATGAGTGTTGAAAGCGGATAGTAGATCATTGGTTTATCATAAATAGGGAGAAGTTGTTTGCAAAGCACTTGTGTTGCCGGATAAAGACGTGTGCCGGAACCTCCGGCAAGGATTATTCCCTTCATATACAGCTCCTGAACATAATCTTGCATATAATTACGGAAAAAAGGTTATTTGTCATTGTTTTTTAGTTTTTTTATCAGAGCGTCACGGACAGTTTTCAGAACCTGAACCCGTGCAAATTTTTTGTCATTTGCCGGAATAACGAACCACGGGGCATTCTGTGTATCTGTTTTGAAAAACATTTCGTTATAGGCATCGTAATATGCAGGAGTCTTGTCTCTGTTGCGGTAGTCGTCTTCGGTTATCTTGTGCTGCTTCCACGGCGTATCTTCACGCTGCTGGAAACGGTTCATCTGTTCCTCAGCACTGATGTGCAGGAAAAATTTCAACAACATCATGCCTCTGTCAGAGAGATGCGCTTCGAAGTCATTTATCTCATCGTAGGCTCTGAACCAAACAGGCGGAGGAGTATACCCCTCTATCCTCTCCACAAGGACGCGTCCGTACCACGAGCGGTCAAAAATGCTGATACAGCCTGCTCTGGGAACCTGACGCCAGAACCGCCATAAGTAATGACGTGAGAGCTCTTCTTCTGTTGGGGCTGCGATAGAAATCACTTTTGAAAGGCGAAGATCAACTGCGCGCAGAAGTCTTCTGATACAGCCCCCCTTCCCTGCGGCATCCCACCCTTCGAAAACCAGCATGGTGCTCAGTCCTTTGTCGTATGCTTCCCATGCCAGAGGTTTAATCTCTGCAATGAGGCTGTTAAGCTCTTTCTTATAATTATCCTGAGTTTTACTGAGGTCAATGCCGGCAAGTCTGTCAGGGAACGAAATGCCATTTGTGTCTGCTGTTGTACTTTTCGGCAGCAAACCGTCAAGGGCTTTCTTCATGGCATCAAGGATAATCTGAAGAAACCGTATCTCTCTGTATCTTTTGTCCGTGCAGTCTATGAATTCCCATGGGGCAAATTCCGTATGTGTGGATCTGTAGGCAGTTTCTGCCGTTTCTGTTATTTTGTCATATTTTGAGTAATACCAATTAGCCCGTTCCGATACTTCTTTAGAGTTCTTGAATTTCTCATGTCTTTTCTTTTGCTCTTTTTTGGTAATATGTGCCCATACTTTTACGATAACTGCGCCGTCAAGTGCCAGCATCCGCTCAAATTTCGCTGCCTCTTCCATCTTTCTGACGAACGCCGCTTCCGGTTCTTCCCCTTCTATCTGCATCCTTATAGCGCGTTCGTACCATCCGTTAAAGAAGACGCCCAGCTTCCCGCCCATGGGCATAGCATTCCAGAACCGCCAGTAGTAAGGTCTTTCCGCCTCTTCGCTGGACTCCTCCCAGAAGGTCTTTACTTCCATTAGCCTCGAATCCATAACGTCTGCAAGGGCGTTAGCCATTTCCCCTTTCCCTGCACCGTCAATGCCTGTCAGCACAAGAAGCATCGGGCGTTTGTATTCTTTAAATTTGTATTGAGTGCGGATGAGGTCAGTTCTCAGGTCAAGGAGCTTTGCTTCATACTCTTCTTTCGGCATCTTTGAATCAGTCAAAAATCCTTCAAACATATCTCCCCCTGAGTTGCGTAATAATCTGTGGTATATGGGTATAAAATATTATAACATACATACAGAGGAAACAATGACTGCATCAGCACTGGTTATTTTAATCTTTTTTATATTTGTCATAATAATGACTTCCAGTCGGGGGATGAAACTTGAAAAGCAGATAGGAATTGCTGGAATAAGGTCTATTGTCCAGATGTTTGCCATGGGGTTTGCGCTGGAGTATATCTTCAGGCTTGATAATGTCTGGCATGTTCTGTATTTTGGGGCATTTATGGCTGTTTTTGCTTCATATACAGCAAGTTCGCGTCTGGATATTGATTGTAAGTGTCATAAAAGAGCATTTTTTACCATATACGCGTCTTCTATGCTTGCTCTGCTGCCGGTTTTTCTTTCCGGTGCGGTTCCGGTTAAAATGAGTGCAGTGCTTCCCGTTGCAGGTATGGCACTGGGGAACTCTATGAATGCTTATACTCTCACTCTGGACAGGCTGCGTGCTGAGAGCAGTTCGCATCTTGCTTCTATCGAGGGTATGCTTGCTCTCGGGCTTAACATAAAGACTGCTACAAAAGAGGCTGTGAATACATCAATAAAAGCTGGAATGATGCCTGTGCTGAATAACATAGCATCCCTTGGCGTTGTGCTTCTGCCGGGGCTTGCGACAGGATTGCTCATGGCAGGGGTGAAGCCTCTCACCGCTGTGACATATCAGCTTGTGATAATGTATATGCTTTTGGCTGTAAATATTCTTACGTCTGTTTTAGCGTGCCGTATGTTTACTATTCGGGTGTTGAGGGCTGCTTCGAGCGAGGGGAATGAATGACGTTTTTACAATTTCTGGACTTCACCGGAACAGTGGCATTTGCAGCTTCGGGAGCCATTGCCGGTGCACGGAAGCATCTTGATCTTTACGGGATATGTTTCCTCGCCATTGTGACTGCTGTTGGCGGGGGCACAGTTCGTGATGCGCTTTTAGGGCGCTTACCTCCGTTTTCTTTCACTAACATTACTTACTTTATTCTTTCTGTGCTGACAGCAATTGCAATATTTATATTCTACAAGCATATTTCTGCGACATATTCTCTGCTTGTCTGGATGGATGCACTGGGGCTCGGAGTGTTTAATGTGATAGGCATCACTGTTGCTCTTGAAAGCGGCGTGGGGTATTTCGGCAGTATATGCTTTGGTGTTATCACAGGCACAGGGGGGGGTATGCTGCGTGATGTGCTTATAGGCGAGATCCCCTTTGTACTGAAACAGGAAGTATATGCTACGGCATGTATTGTCGCCGGGATGCTGTTCTGTCTGCTGCACTACACAGGCATTAATATGCAGTTAAACATGGTTGTCTCCTCTATGCTCCTTTTTGCTGTTCGTATGGTGACTTTCAAGCTGGATATAAATATCCCAAAAATTAAACATCACGACTAAAGTAATGACCTTCCTGAGGATGACAAAATGAAAGTTGTGTTTTTCCTGATAGTTATTTAGAATAGCTTTATGTCTTGTTCTATATCATTTTTAGGCGGTGTCGGCGAGATAGGCATGAACATGTATGTCTACGAGACCGAAGAAACTGCCATTATCGTTGATTGCGGAGTTATGTTCGCGGATAACAACTTTCCGGGGATTGACTATGTCATACCCGATTTTGAGTATCTGGACAAAATTAAGCATAAGCTGAAAGCACTGTTCATCACCCATGGTCATGAAGACCACGTAGGTGCTGTTCCCTTTCTGCTCCGCAGTTTTAACATGCCTGTCTACGGCGGGAAGCTCTCTCTGGGGATTCTGGAACAGAAACGCGGCGCGAAAAAGGTCTCACCAGACCTGCGCAGCATATCCCCGAGACAAGTGGTTAAAGCGGGGGACTTCACTGTTAAGTTTCTCCCTGTAACACACTCGATAAGCGACACCTACGCACTGTATATTAAGTGCGGCGATTTCAGTGCACTGCACTGCTCTGACTACAAGATAGACCAGTCACCTGCCGGAGGGGAACCCTTCAACCCGTCAGATTTTACTGCACTGGCAAAAGAGGGGCTGACAGCTCTTCTGGTGGATTCCACCAATGCCACCAGCGAAGGCTTTACACAGTCAGAATCCAGCATTAAGGACGACCTGAAAAAGATTTTCCGCAATGCGAAAGGACGTATATTCTTTACCAGTTTTTCGTCCAATATCGACCGTTTCCGACAGATACTGGACATAGCCAGAGAGGTTGGGCGTAAGGTCGTTCTGGAAGGTACAGCTCTGGACAGAAATATCTCCATAGCGAAATCGCTGGGATATATAGACCTCCCTGATGATCTTATAGTGGGGCTTCGTGCGTCTAAAAAACTGCCTGACGACGAGATATGCTATATAATCACGGGCTGCCAGGGGGAGACAAACTCCACCCTTTACCGCATCGCCTCCGGTGAACGTAAAGACCTGCATGTCAGAGAGGGGGATCTTTTCGTGATCTCTGCAAGGGTTATCCCGGGGAATGAAAAGAACCTTATCAACCTTGTTAATTTCATATATAAAGCTGGTGGGAATGTCGTAGATATCGGCAAAAACCGCATTCATGTTTCCGGACACGCCTCTCAGGAAGAGATAAAGCTGATGGTGAACTTCACCAGACCTAAATATGTCATCCCTGTGCATGGTGAACCCGTGCATATGATAACATTAAAGCGCATTCTGAAAGGTATGGGGCTTGTCGCTCCTGAAAATGTTGTTCTGGTGGAAGACGGTCAGAAAGCTGTCTTTGAAAACGAAGAACTCGCGAAACTGGATGATGTTCCTCACGGAAAGGTCTTTATCGACCTGCGTGGACATTTTGTCATGGATGAGGATTCTGTACGGGACAGAAAGCATCTCTGCCGTGACGGTGCGGTTTCTATCGTTGCCATCAGGCGGAAGTCAGACGGCACATACATCTTTCCTCTGACTGTTGAGACAGCAGGTTTCGAGCTTGAGCCGGAACAGATGACGGGATTACAGGATTTTCTGCTTGAAAACCTTGGTGAACTCGTAAACGATGATGATTATGATTTTACAGATATAAAGGGCGGTCTCTCAAGGCTGACCCGCAGATTTTTTAAGAAGAATCTCGACAGGCGTCCTCTTGTGATACCTGTTGTGACGGAGATATAAATAGATGAGTATCGCTACAGCTGTCATACTTGGTATTATCCAGGGGCTGACAGAATTCTTACCCGTCAGCAGTTCCGGACACCTTGTACTTGCACAGTCTATTATTAAAGACTTTCAGCAGCCGGGAATGCTTTTTGACACGCTTCTGCACGGAGCGACCCTCGGTGCGGTATTTGTATATTTCAGAAGGAGGATAGTGGAGCTTATTCTCACCCCTATGGGGCTTATCAGCAGTGATTATAAGATAATATACTTTGAAAATAAACGTTTCTGGTGGGGGATAATAGTTGCCTCGATACCAACAGGAATAATCGGTCTTGCGCTGGAGAGCCGTGTTGAGGGGATATTTTCCACGCCTGCATTTGTAGGGTACTTTCTTATATTTACATCTCTGCTCCTGATCGTCTCTGACAGATACAAAGGCACTGGCGAAGTTACTGGGGTTAAGGCTTTTATAATAGGGGTTGTCCAGGGAATATCAGTTATCCCAGGGATATCCAGAGCGGGAGCAACTACAGCGACAGGGCTTTTTCTGGGCATTAAGCGTGAAGAGATGGCGGAATTCACATTTCTCATGTCTGTGCCTGCCATTGTGGGGGCTATTATTCTTCAGTCTAAACATATGTCTGCGGTGCCGGCAGGAGAGCTCACAGCTTATATAGCCGGGATGGTGGCTGCGTTTATAAGCGGAATTTTCGCCATAAGCTTTATGGTATATTTTATAAAACGGGCAAACCTTAAGGCATTTGCGCTTTACTGCCTGATAGCGGGGATCGTTGCGATAATATGGATGTAGAAAACAAAGGGCTGAAAGCAGATATAATATTTCTTACCTGTCTGTTCTTTACAATATTTGCCACATTGTCTATTTACTCTCACTCGGAGTCTGATCCGGGGTGGACTCTCATAATTTTTACTAACTATGATCAAGAGGTTATAAACCTTTTTGGAAAGACCGGTGCTTATTTCAGCGACGTTTTGGCATCGCTTTTAGGCTGGACAGCTTATCTGCTGCCTCTTGTTTTTATCTGGCTTACAGTCAGGTTCCATCTGCATCGTAAAAAAACAGAGATGAAGATGCGCAAGACTGTTTTCCGTTTTGTGCTCTATATTGTTTTATGTTTTGTTTTTTCCACTATGACAGGATTTTTCGGCGGCGAAGACTTCGCTTTTGCGTCCAAACCTATGGGGGGTATAGCGGGACTTTTCTCTGCTGATCTTTTTGTTTCCATTGTCGGGGAAGTGGGCGGAATAATTATCTGCTGCTTTCTTGCCACGCTTCTGCTCTTTATGCTCTTCCCCCGCTTTTTTATGAAGCTCGCCAGAGGAGAGATGAGTCTGCCGAAGATCAAACGTAATAAACAGCCGGAAATGTACGATGAAGATGAATATCAGGGGGAGATTCCTGACATTCAGAAAGAAGAACCGGCATATAAACCTGAACCGGAGCCTGCGCCAGCACCTGCGAAGAAGAAGACTGTTCAGGAAGAACCTGAAGAAAAGCCTGTATTTAAAGAGGCGTATCAGGAGCCGGAGATAAAAGAGATTCAGAAAGTCGAAAAAGGGCGTGGGAAGTATAACATCCCTCTTAGGCTTCTGGACGAACCTGTAAGGGATTTCAAGACCGAGTCAGAAGCAGAACTGAAACTTAAGGGCGAAATGCTCATTGCAAAGCTGGCTGATTTCGGAGTGAACGGTAAGATAAGAGAGATTCAGCCGGGACCTGTGGTCACTCAGTTTGAGTTTGAGCCTGCTCCCGGTGTAAAGATAAATAAAATTGCAAACCTTTCAGACGACCTTGCTCTTGCGATGTCTGCCGTCAGTGTGCGCATCATAGCCCCTATCCCTGGTAAATCTGTTGTGGGGATAGAGCTTCCGAATAAGCATCGGGGGATGGTTTTTCTCTCTGAGCTTATGAAGTCAAAAGAGTTTATTCAGGCGAAGTCTATGCTGACATTTGCCATGGGGAAAGATATTTCGGGCAGACCGTACATCAGCAACCTTGCCTCTATGCCTCACCTTCTTGTGGCGGGGACAACAGGCAGCGGTAAATCTGTTGCTGTAAATACACTCATATGCTCAATAGTTTATAAAGCACCGCCGGAGCTTGTGAAATTCATAATGGTTGACCCGAAAATGGTGGAGCTGAGCATATATGACGATATCCCGCATCTCGCGGCGCCTGTTGTTACAGAGCCGAGAAAAGCGGCTCAGGTTCTTAAGAATGTAGTTGAAGAGATGGAAAATAGATATTCTGTCCTCGCATCAATGAAAGTGCGTAACCTCGACAGTTATAATCAGAAAGCAGAGAATGACCCTGAGCTTCCGGTTATGCCTTATCTGGTGGTGATAGTGGACGAGTTCGCAGACCTGATGCTTGTTGCCGGGAAAGAGGTTGAACAGTCGATTATACGTATCGCACAGATGGCGAGAGCCGTTGGGATACATCTTGTGCTTGCTACTCAGCGTCCGTCAGTAAATGTTATTACCGGAATTATCAAAGCAAACATGCCCGCAAGGCTGTCATTCAGGGTTTCATCAAAGATAGATTCCAGAACGATTCTTGATGCGTCCGGTGCGGAGCTGCTCCTCGGTAAGGGGGACTCGCTCTTTATACCTCCGGGCATGAGTGACACTGTGCGTGTGCACGGATGCTTTGTGTCTGACGACGAGGTAGGACGTATTGTTGAGCATCTCAAAACTCTGGGCGAACCTGAATACAACATGGATCTGGTGAAAGAAGAGAGCCTTGACGCTGAGGATGTTGATGAGTCGGAAATGGATGAAAAGTATGAGGAAGCGCTTGAGCTTGTTAAGCAAAAAGGTTTTGCGTCTATATCTATGGTGCAGCGTTATCTTCGCATAGGGTATAATCGGGCGGCACGCATCGTTGAGATCATGGAAAAGAGAGGGATAGTTGCTCCGTCTGACGGGACATCTAAGCCGAGAGAGCTTCTTATAAAAGATTAGATAAGGGTTGCGGTGGCAAAGAGTCATTGCGAGGAATAACATGACGAAGCAATCTGATATGTTTCTGATAGCTGTTGTCGTAAGATTGCTTCACCCTGTGGGTTCGCAATGACGTAATAGGTTATTGTGTTGAATAAGGGTTGCGGTGGCATATTTGGAGGGAAATTATGGCTGATATCAGTGTAGATTATATGGGATTACAGCTCACAAGTCCGGTCATCGCCGGAAGCAGTACTCTGACAAAAGATATGGACAATCTGCGCAGGGCAGAGGATGCCGGTGCGGGGGCTGTTGTGCTGAAATCTCTCTTCGAGGAAGAGATAAGGCTTGAAGCGGGCACTGTGGAAGAGACCTATCACCCTGAAGCGTATGACTATATGACAGCTGATGCCGCAATGGTTTACGGTTCAGGTGAATATCTGGAATATGTTAAGAGAGCGGCTGACAAGGTTACTATACCTGTCATCGCCAGTATCAACTGCGAAGGGACAAAGTGGTGGGCAAAATTTGCCGGAGATATCGAAGAAGCCGGCGCAGATGCTATTGAACTTAATATTGCCTTCATGCCATTTGAGGCGGACATCACCGGACAAGAGACGGAAGAACGCTACCTCGAGGTTGTCAAAGAGGTTAAAAAAACTGTCAGCATACCTGTCGGAGTGAAGATAGGGGCGAATTTTTCGGCGATACCTAATATGATAAGAAAGCTGGAAGAGGTTGGTGCAGACAGTGTGACGATGTTTAATAAATATTTCCAGTTGAAGATAAATACCAGAACACTTGAGCTGGAACCTGTGCATACTTTCAGTGCGCCATCGGATGCTTACAGCGTATTGCGCTGGGTTGCTGTGGCAAGCAGGCAGTGCGGGGTGGATATATCTGCTTCTACAGGCGTTTATGATGAAGATATGCTCATTCAATACCTCCTTGCAGGGGCTAAAACGGTTCAGGTGACTTCTGCTCTGTATAAGAACGGCATGAGCCAGATATCCGACCTGAACAGCGGTCTTCAGGCATGGATGAAAAAGAGGAACATCAACGAGATGAACGATGTTATCGGGCTTGCCACCAGAAAGAAGATCAGGCAGGTTCAGACATTTGAACGTCTTCAATACATTAAGATAGCTGACGGTGCTATATTTCAATAGGTACTGGCAAGGTGCTATAAACACAGTACCCTTTCTGAGAGCTGTTAAATTCGGGAAATCTAAGATCCTGACTATTTGCTGTCCTTATCTGTGTTTCTGCACATTTGTGCTTTTTCAATATCATAGATAAGCACTGACTCGTTACCGAACCATGATGTCATTATCCAGTCGAAAAACACACCTATCTGCTTTTTAAACATCCCGACCTTGTAAAGGTAGAGCATTTTCCATACGTAATATGCAAATCTTCCGCGGAGCTTTAACCCGAAGAGATTGACAACGGAGTTGTTTTTACCGAGGGACACAAGGTATCCGAAGTGAAAATAATTGAAATCCTTTTTGGGTTTGCCGTCAATGTTGCGCACTATATTGATAACAGCCATTATCCCCTGCTGCATGGCAAGCGGTGCAACTGGCGGGAGTATGTGTTCATTGTACTGATATGCACAGCTGTCGCCGATTACAAAAATGTTGCTGTCTGTAATGCCCTGCGGGGTTAGCTCGTGTTCAATGAAAACACGTTTATCACCAGTCTGATTAGTGCTGATGGTTTCAAGGTAGTCCCGCCCCATAACGCCCGCTGTCCATACCGTAATAGATGAGTTCAGGATTTTTTGTTCACCGTTCTGCTCAAAGCGGATGCTTTCTTTACTAATTTCCTGAACGTTTGCATTGTTGATAATATTTATTCCACTTTCTACTACAGCTTCCTGCGCTTTTTGTGCCTGAGATTCGTCTATGGAGGGGAGGATTGTTTTGTAGTATTCAAGAATGTTTATGCTGTATTCTTCAGAGCCTATGTTGCTGTACTCACGTTTAATCTTTGCTTTGATAAAGTCATTCATTTCGCAGGCTAGCTCAACACCCGTTATTCCGCCGCCTATAACAGAGAAGGAAAGCAAAGATTTTTTAGCATCAGAGGATGTCATGCTGCTGGCTTTTTCCAGATGGTCTATTATCAGATATTTAAGATCAATGGCATCGGTTATGCTTTTAAACTGAAGTGCATTCTCGATGGCAGATTCGTTACCGCGGAAGTTAGTCTTGGAGCCGGTAGCAACTATAAGGTAGTCGTATTTAAGTTCATTTTCTATGCAGATCACACAGTTATTATCCTTGTCTACACTGATAACTTTGTCACGGACAAAACGTACACTATTTTTGACACATATCTCACGCAGCGGGAGAACAATATTGTCCGGTTTGACATTTCCACTGACAACTTCCGGAAGCATAGGGGTGAATAGCGAATAGTTATTTTTATCTATCAGGGTGACTTCAACGTGCTTCTTCTTTATCTGTTTGCGGATGTGGGCAATGGCAGCAAGCCCCCCGAAACCGCCTCCGAGAATAACAACTTTTTTCATACATAACTCCCGAAATAAAACTATACCTGTTTCGTCTTTTTATCAAGAGTATTGTTTGCAGAATATTACATAGCTAAATAACAATAAAAAACGGATTCAGTAAATCATCTTTATTGTATACTAATCTTTCAGCAATGATTTTTTTATGGAAGATGTCTTCATCCACAGTAAAAGAGTCGAGTTTGTATGTGCCTTTCCCTGAAGCTTTAACAACACCATGAGCGGCAGCGGTGTCCCACTCCATTGTGGGGGCGATTCTCGGGTATATATCAGCAGAACCTTCCGCCACCATGCAGAGTTTCAGTGAACTGCCTTTGGAAATGGTTTCAATACGGCAGTCAGGGTAATTTCTGGAAAGTCTGTCTATGAAGTCTGAGGTCTCTTTGTTCATATGAGAACGGGAAACCGCAACTTTTATGGTTTTGCTTGTCAGAGGGTCATTCTTTTCAGTTGGCAGTTTTTCAAGTCTGCCGCCTGTTTTCCTGAAAGCTCCAAAGCCTTTCATACCGTAATAAAGTGTATCAAGAGCGGGAGCATAGACAACACCCAAAACAGGCAACTTCTCTTCGATGAGAGCTATATTTACGGTGAATTCTCCGTTCTTCTTGATGACCTCTTTCGTTCCGTCAATGGGGTCAACCAGCCAGAAGTTTTTCCAGTTTTTCCTCTCGGCGTATGCCGCGAACTTGGCTTCTTCTGAGAGGATGGGGTACTGTTTGTCCAGTTTTCTCAGTCCGTCAATTATAATAGCGTTGGAGCGCATATCCGCATCTGTAAGCGGCGAGTTGTCACCTTTATACTGAACAGAGAAATCCATTTGGTAAATCCGCATAATTTCTCTGCCAGCCTGAAGAGCGATGTTTATTACTTCGTGAAGAAGTCTTTCGTCATAACTCATTTTTAAACCTTCACTGTTTTATCAGAAGTCGTAGCCGAATGTTACGCCTGTAAAAACTGTTCTGGCATCATAAAAGTCGATATTTGATGATCTCAGTGAACCGCCTATCAGAAAATTAATATGCGTGTTAGCCA
The DNA here is from genome assembly GCF_000025725.1 of Denitrovibrio acetiphilus DSM 12809. Taxonomy (GTDB): domain Bacteria; phylum Chrysiogenota; class Deferribacteres; order Deferribacterales; family Geovibrionaceae; genus Denitrovibrio; species Denitrovibrio acetiphilus. Next base: position 2,928,444 of record NC_013943.1, on the reverse strand, counting down.
GTCCGAAGGGGGTAAAATGCTTATACATAAGAAATGCTGAAGTTGTTGTATCCTTACGTGTTTTATCAAAAACAGAGTCTTCTTCATTATACCACATACCGGATATACTGAAACTTGGTATGATTAGTCCGGAATTTAATTTATGCAGATATTTGACACCTGCCTGAAGCCCCTGCCCGCTCATTGCGTCCCCATTTCTGTCTTCAATGGTGTATGTGACGAATGGGGTAATTACGCTGTACTGGCTGAGAGGCTGCTTATAGTCTCCTGTGAACGAGTAAGTTTCGCCGTTACGCTTCATGTCGCTGAATCGTCTTCCTATTGCGTCATTATCGATATCGTGGCTGAGCATCTGAATATTTGTTCCGAACTTAGTGCCGGAGATATTTTCCAGCTTAAGCCTGAGTCCCGCTGCGGAGTCTCTTGTACTTTTTCTGTCTGAAACATATGGGTCTTTCCAGACTTTGCCGAACGGGGCGAGGATGACAGAAAGATCAACGGAGGATTTGCCGTATAGAAATGTTGTACCTAAAAGCAGCTGCGGATTTGCTTCTGTAGGAGGAGTTCCTGCGTGATAAAGTATGTCGCCCTTTTTATACCTAAGCTCGGACATTACAATCGGTTTTAATTTACTGAAGCTGTCGGGATTATCTGAGAGTGTATCAATATCTTCGTTGCTGCCTGTAGCCATGAGAGCATCGGTTGAGTTTATTCCGAACATGCCTATGTCGATGTTTCCGCTGAATCCGTTTTTCCCCTGTGGTGCTGCCTGCGTTGAAACTGCCATGAGCAGTAATGTAATGATAATAAAGTTTTTCAAAGTTAATCCTCTAAGTCAAATTCCTTGAGCTTATTGTGAAGTGTTCTGCGGGATATCTGTAAAATCTCTGCTGCCTTGGTTTTGTTGCCGCCGGTTTTCTTCAGAGCCTTGATGATAAGGTCCCGTTCGTTGCCCCGTATGCTTAGTCCACCGTCTCTTTCTGTACCGAAGGCGGGGAGTGTCACAGGCTCAAGCTTTGTTCCCGTGGTGAGTATTATACTTCTTTCAACAATGTTTTCAAGTTCCCTGATATTACCTGGGAAGCCGTAATCTGACAATTTTCTGATATATGCCGGATCGGCGGACTTTATCAGTTTGCCGAGTTTTTCTGCATGTTTGTCTATGAAGAACTTAACCAGCGGAGCTATCTCTTCTTTTCTTTCACGCAGGGGGGGGACCTCAACAGGGAAAACCGCAAGCCTGAAGTACAGATCCTCTCTGAAGTCACCTTTTTCTGACAATTTTTTTAAGTTTCTGTTGGTTGCAGCGACTATACGCACATTAGTCTTCAGCGTACGGGTGTCTCCGACCCTTTCGAAAGCCCCCTCCTGTAAAACACGGAGGAGTTTCGCCTGAACATTCAGCGAAAGTTCACCTATCTCGTCCAGAAAGAGTGTACCGCCGTCTGCTGCTTCGAATAACCCTTTATTATCTTTTACTGCGGTGGTGAATGCGCCTTTGACATGTCCGAAAAGCTCACTTTCTATGATATTTTCTGAAAGTGCAGCGCAGTTTATAGCCAGATATGGTCTTTGTGCTCTTTTGGAATTGTCGTGGATGGAACGTGCAACAATCTCTTTGCCCGTGCCTGATTCTCCGAGGATCAGCACTGTTGCATCCGTAGGAGCCACGAGTTTCAGCTGTTCGATGATAGAACCGAGCCCCTCCTGAGTGTAGACCCCTCCGAAACGGTAGTTTTCAACAGGAGTAAGGACATCACCGGACTGCTCGTTTATCTTTTCCAGAGCATCCATAAGCTGAGGGATGTCCACTGGCTTTGTAAGGTAGTCCACTGCTCCCAGCTTCATGGATTCCACAGCGGTTTTAACAGTGGAGAACGCTGTTATGACTATCACAGGTACACTGTGCCCTTTTCTGTTCATCATGCCCAGAAAAGTAAGTCCATCCATAACGTCCATCTTCATGTCCAGAAGGATAACATCAAACCTGCCTTCATCCAACGCTTCCAGAGCTTTAAGTCCGTTTTCCGCCTGTGCGGTTTTGTGCCCTGCATCTTCAAGGTGAAGCTTGAGCATCATTCTGTGGTTTTTTTCGTCATCAACTATCAGTATCTTCATATGTATATGATCTCAACTACAAACTTTTGGTTCGTTTTTATTTCACAGCGGAAGCCGTGAAGCTGTACTATTCTTTTTACTATAGCAAGCCCCAGCCCGGTTCCGATAGATTTTGTTGTGTAAAAGGGTTTACCAAGGCTTTCACGGTCAAAATTATCATCTTTTATGTCATTGGCTATTGTGAGTTTTTTGTCATTTATTTCAATATTTATTTCGCTGTCTTCCGGTGCGCCCTGAACAGCATTTAGAAGCAGATTGAACACTATCTGGCGCATCTTCTCAATGTCTGCGCTGATCTCCGCATTTCCGGTAATGCATATGTCTATCCCCTTCTGACGGGCATCTATCTGCAAAAGCCTTGCGGCACTGTCTGTTATGTCTCTTATGTCTGCACGACCTATGATAAGGGTCATGTCTTTACCATATGAGAGGTAGTCATTGATTATTTTGTCTAGTCTGCCGAGTTCTTCCACGCAGCTTTCGGAGATATCTTTAAGGTCGCCCTCTGCTTTTTTGGCGGAGAACTCCATAAGCCCTTTGACTGTACTGAGAGGATTTTTGAGCTCGTGCGCCATTAGGCGTGACATTTTGCCGAGTTCCGCTTCCCGCTCTGATGCCTCCAGTCTGCGTGACTGCTCATTATTTAATTTCAGCATACGGGCGGTGTATATATATATAGCAATGAGCAGTGCTTCCAAAGCTATCATGCCGAACATGAATGTTATCTGGGCACGGATAATGCTTTTATGCCCGCTTAGGTTGAGCATAACTCCGGCTGTGAGCACTTTTGAATCGGTTTTTTCGCTGAATCTTCTGTTGTGCCCGTGTCCCATCATATTCCCCATCATAGAGCGTGCGGGGGGGAGCGTATGATACATAAACAACCCGTCTGGCGTTTCTACTGTTCCGTCAGGATGAATAGCGGGATTTATCTTCGGTGGTGTAACATCTCTTGTGTTGAAAAGTACCCTGCCTGATTGGTCGAAAAGATAAAGGCTGAGTACACCTGTATTAGCTCCTATGTTATCAATGAACGAACGGAATCTTGTTGTGCTTTCGGTGTCTAGTAATAGCCTTGCCCTGCGCCCCCCTTCGAAAGACGAGATGGCGGTCTGTCCCACGAGCATAAGCCCTTTCTTGGAGTTTTCTATTGTTTTTACACTGCTGAACCCCTGCATAATAATAATCACAAGGTTCAGGATGACGGCAATGATCAGAATTTGTTTCAGTTTTGAAGGTAATCTATTTCCCATAACTAAAATAATATATCATATGTGAGAAGTTTACATTGGCAAATTTTGCAGATAACTGTGCAAATATTACACGAAAACTGCAATATGAGATAATTTGTGGCGATCAGACAAAATGAGTTCCGGTTAGCTTTCGACTTTGCTTGTAAAATCAGGCTTTATGCATTATTAATATATCTCAAACTTAAGTATGGAGCTTTGAAGCTATGAAAGTTGTATTTATGGGTACGCCGGAGATGGCTGTGCCAACACTCAGAGAATTAGTTGATAACGATATAGATGTTGCTCTGGTCATAACCCAGACAGACAAACCGAAAGGGCGTGGTAAACAGATGCAGGCTCCGCCTGTAAAGGAATTTGCTCTGGAGCAAGGGCTTGATGTTATCCAGCCCATCAGCCTGAAAAATAATGACGAGGTTCTGGAACAGTTAAAGTCCATTGCGCCTGATTTTCTGGTTGTGGCGGCATATGGAAAGATACTGCCTCAGGCTGTGCTTGATGTGCCTAAATATGCCCCTGTTAATGTCCATTTTTCACTCCTGCCGAAATACCGTGGAGCAGCTCCTGTTAACTGGGCTGTTATCAACGGAGAGAAGGAAACAGGCGTTGCAACTATGCTGATGGATGCCGGACTGGACACAGGAGACATTTTACAGGTTCTAAAAACACCGATAGAGAAGAAGACAGCTGTGGACATAGCAGAGGAACTGTCTGAAACGGGAGCGAGGCTTCTTATCAAAACACTGAATGAGTTCGAAAATATAAAACCTGTAAAGCAGGTTGAAGAAGATATGACATATGCGCCCATGATGAAGAAAGATGACGGGCATATCGACTGGTCGAAGTCTGCGGAAAAGATCGAATGCATGATACGTGGGTTTGTCCCCTGGCCTACTGCTTACAGCAGGCTGAACGGCAAAACTGTGAAACTTTTTTCGGCGGAAGTTGTCAAAGCTAATGAAGAGCTTGAGGCTGGAACAGTTTATGATGTGACCAAAAAGAGTTTTTCCATAAAGTGCGGAGAAGGCGGGCTGAAAGTTGTTGAGCTTCAGCCGGAAGGGAAGAAGAGGATGCCTGTGGGCAGTTTCCTTGCTGGAGCACAGCTTAAAGGCGGCGAAAAGTTTGAATAAGAAGATAATATCAAAGGACAGAGCTATCTTTATGGCGCTGTTTTTTCTGTCCGGTTCTATATTGTTCGGAACGGGGCTTATGGTCTGGTATTTTATGTCTATCGGTGCGGCTGTTATAGCCGGGTGGACCGTGTGGGTTATAACCGGACTTTTTATAATGTTTGCATTATTTATGACACTGTTTTCAATAGTTTTTGCATACACTGCTCTTACAGGGCGTAACTTCGGACAGGTGAAAGGCTTCAGACGTGTAGCCCAGAGGCTCACGCTTCCTGTTGTGTTGCGTACCGGAAAGATGCTCGGTGTCGAGAAGGACAGGCTGGTGAGGGCTTTCGTTAATATTAACAACGAGATAGTCCGTAACCTGATGAAGGGTAAACAGCCGGAGAATATACTTATTCTTCTTCCGCACTGTCTTCAGCTTGACGACTGCGGACTAAAGCTGACAAGCGATATAGGCAAGTGTGTCGGTTGCGGAAAATGTGATATAAAAGATCTTGTCGAAATCGCAGAGAAGTATAATTTAGCTATTAATGTCGCCACCGGCGGGACTGTGGCACGCAGGATAGTTAAGGAGACAAGACCCGATGTGATTTTAGCTGTGGCTTGTGAAAGAGACCTGCTAAGCGGAATTCAGGACACTTACCCACTGCCGGTAATAGGCTTTTGCAACAAAAGACCGAACGGTGAATGCCGAAGTACAAGGGTTAATGTCCGCATGATAGAGGATGAAATAAAAAATATATATAAATCTCAGGAGGCAATATGACCAGCAATACGCTTAAGACCGCATTATTTATGACAGTTCTCACGGTGCTTTTTATAGCAGTCGGTGGAGTGCTTGGCGGCCGTAGCGGTGTGATTTTCGCATTCGGATTTGCTTTGCTTATGAATTTCTTTTCGTACTGGTTCAGCGACAAAATAGTTCTGAAAATGTACCGTGCAAAAGAAGCAAACGAAGCAGATGCGCCAGACCTTTACAGAATAGTGAGAAACCTTGCCACAAAGGGCAACCTTCCTATGCCGAAGGTCTATATAGTTAATAACCCGGCACCTAACGCATTTGCGACAGGGAGAAACCCCGAGCATGGAGTTGTTGCCGTTACAACAGGTATCATGCAGATATTGAATGAGGACGAGCTTGAGGGTGTTCTTGCCCACGAACTTTCCCACATCTATGGTCGTGATATCCTTATAGGAACTATCGCTGCAACATTTGCAGGTGCGATAATGATGCTTGCTGACTGGGCAAGATTCGCTGCTATTTTCGGTGGTTTTAGCCGTGATAACGATGAGGGCGGAAGCCCCGGTGGCATAGTTGTGCTGATAGTTGTGAGCATACTTGCCCCTATCGCTGCCATGATAGTGCAGATGACAATCTCCCGCTCAAGGGAATATCTGGCTGACGAACGTGGAGCGCATCTGTCGCATAAGCCCAGAGCCCTTGCCAGTGCCCTTGCGAAGATATCCGGAACAGCGGATTATATCCCCATGGAGAACGCAAATGCCGCAACAGCACATATGATGATAATCAACCCCCTGAAAGGGAAAAGTCTGCTTTCGCTGTTTGCCACTCACCCGCCTGTGGAAGAGCGGATTAAACGCCTTAATGCTCTAGCTGAGAAGATAGGCTAATGGCGGACAGATACAGAAAGAGACTCTTTGATGTCTTAAAATCATATTACAAAGGTGTTCTGCGTGAAGATTATTTCGAAGATTCCGCAGAGCAGAGACTTTACAGAAAGATATATTTCGAAACATTCAGACACCTCGGCTTCATTGAGAAGTGTCTTGATAAACTTTATACAGAGATGCCCGGGCCGGAGCTCAGAGCTGCTCTGGCACTGGGTACCTGTCAGATACTTTTTATGGACGACATCCCCGATTACGCCGCGGTTAACGAATCTGTGATCCTTGTGCAGATGAACAAGCGCAGTTTTGTCAATGCTGTTCTGCGTAATGTCGGACGCAGGAAAGAAGAATTTCTCAGTGAGTATAACGTAAGAGAAGATTTTCCTGAGTGGTTTGTCAAACGCTGGGAGACCAAGCTGGGGGATGAGCTAGATGTTTTCCTCACGGATCTGAACCAGAAGCCGTCATTCTATGGCGTGGATACTGACACCATGAAGATAGATAAGCTGGAAGAGAAGAGTGATGACCACTACATAATGGACAGAGCGTCATATTCTGTGGCGAAGCTGGCAGGTGAGTGTCTGCCCATGTCTATTCTTGACTGCTGCGCTGCGCCGGGCGGGAAGACATTCGTGCTCGCGAAGACATATCCTGATGCCAGAATATTCGCTGTTGAGAAATACTATAAGCGGTTTGAAAAGCTGAAAGAGAATATGACTGAACTCGGTCTCGGTAATGTGGACTGCATCAAAAATGATATTTTTGAGATGGAAACTGAGGCGGAGTTTGACCTTATAATGCTTGACGCTCCATGCAGCGCCCTCGGTACAATAAAGCGCCATCCGGAAGTACGCTGGTTCAGAAACGAGAAAGATATAAAAGAAAATGCCAGAAGACAGTTCGGTATCCTGAAAAAAGTTTCAAAATTTCTCAGCAAAGGGGGCAAGATCATTTATTCCGTTTGCTCTATGGAGGATGAAGAAACCGTGGATGTTATAAAGGAATTTATGGAATGGGACAGCTCTTTTAAACTTGTCACTCCTTCATGTGATGAGGATTTCAAGGACGGTGATTTCTTCCGTTCGCTTCCGTATAAAAATGATGCGGATGGATTTTTCGGGGCGGTTTTGACAAAAAGCTAAGCAATCTTTTGAAGCTTTAACTTTAATATGTATGTAAATCAATTGCGGCGCACGTTTTGTGGACTATATTTACAAGTAAGTATATTTCACTGAACATATGCGCCGTTTTATTTATTGGCGCATGGCTTAACCTATGGGGCTTAAGGCAGCGCCGGAGATGTTAACTGTTCCGATTAAAGCTGCTGCTGCTCCAAACTCAATACTTTGGAGGAAACTATGAAAGCACTGGTTTACAACGGTCCGGGAAAAAAGGTTGTGGAGGAACGTCCTGTTCCTGATGTCTTGGACGCAGGAGATGCAGTCGTTAAAATCACAAAAACAACCATATGCGGAACTGACCTGCATATACTCAAAGGAGATGTACCAAGTTGTACACCGGGGCGTGTTCTCGGTCATGAAGGTGTGGGGGTTGTTGAGAAAGTAGGGGACGGCGTCAGATCATTTAAATCGGGTGACAGGGTGCTTATCTCTTGTATAAGCGCTTGTGGGAGATGTGAATATTGTCGAAAGGGGATCCCTTCGCACTGTGTGGACGGAGGCTGGATACTCGGCAATACTATTGACGGCACACAGGCTGAGTATGTCCGCACCCCTCATGCTGATACGAGCCTTTACCACATTCCCGAAGGGGCGGATGAAGGAGCTCTGGTTATGCTTAGCGATATTCTGCCCACTGGGTTTGAGTGTGGGGTGCTGAACGGTAAAGTTGCCCCCGGAGGCACTGTGGCGATAGTAGGTGCGGGACCTATAGGGCTTGCTGCTCTGCTGACAGCGAAATTTTACTCTCCGTCTATGCTCATTATGATAGATTTGGATGACAACAGGCTGGCAGTGTCAAAGAAATTCGGCGCTACACACACCATTAATAATAAAAATACAGACCCCATCAGCAAAGTGATGGAGCTTACAGGCGGCAGAGGTGTTGATACTTCTATTGAGGCTGTGGGCATACCTTCGACTTTTGTGCTTTGTCAGAGGCTTGTTGGTGCCGGGGGTGTGATTGCCAATATCGGTGTCCACGGAGTAAAGGCTGATCTGCACCTGGAGGATCTCTGGGCTCATAACATAAGTATCACAACCAGGCTTGTGGATACCGTTTCCACGCCTATGCTGCTGAAAACAGTTGAGGCGGAAACGATTGATCCGGCTATGCTTATCACCCACAGATTTAAGCTTGATGATATAATAGAAGCATATGATGTCTTCAGCAGGGCGGCAGACACTAAGGCGCTTAAAGTTATTATTGAGGTGTAAGAATCTACAGGGCGGGTATAATACCCGCCTTTTTTATGCTTGTATGTTAGAGCTTATAAGTCATTGCGAGGAATGTAATGACGAAGCAATCTCAGGATTAACGAGTCCAGAGGCTGCCACACCCCTGCGGGCTTAGCAGTGACGTATTTTACATATGCTCTGGCTGTGACAACGAAGTTGTAGCTTTCGTGTGTTAAACACGTGCGAAGCAATAAAACCACAGTTTTCACCGTGGGAATCTATATACATTTTCAAATTATTCGTTAAACTCTATTTATTGAGCTTTGTTTGGGGGTGCGTATGGTTAGGTTCTTTTTCATAATAGCTCTTTTCTTCAGTTTTAATTCTTATTCATTCACTCTTTTACCGGCGAAAAAACATTCTGTCATAACAGGCTACACTCGAGCGATTAAGACAATGACTGTCACGGCAGAAACCTCAGGCAGGCTTACACAGGTAAATCTGGACATGGGTGAAACTTCTGATGGTTCAGTGTTTGCTGTTATTGATCCGGTTTTTACAAAATTCAGTATTGATTCCGTTGAAAATTCAATCGGGAAGATAGATGCATCTGTCAGAAAGCTTGAAAACAGTATTGAGTATCTCAAAAAAGAATTTACCAGAGTAGATTCCCTTTATGCAAGTCAGGCAGAATCTGAGAGCAGACTGGACAGCGCCAGACAGTCCCTTGATCAGGCGGTTTTGAGTCGTGAGGAGCTGCTTATAGAGAAGCGTTCTCTGGAGATAAACCTTGCGGAACTGCGGGAAAAACTCCGGAGGCAGTATATCAGAGTTCCTGCAGGCTGGCAGATAACATCAAAACCCCTCGAAGAGGGAGAGCTGGTTAATGCCGGAGATGTGATAGCCACTGCTGGTGATTTCAGAGAGCTTATCGTACCTGTTTTTGTAGACAATGCTCAGATCGATTATCTTACATCCAGAAATGAGTTTGATATTATTGTTGATGGTGCAGAACAAAAAGGGAATGTCACAAAAATTAACCCCGCATTTGACGAAACCACAAGGAAGCGTCAGGCAGAGATCGGTATAAAGATGCAGGGTGTTGGAGGGCTACTTGTGGAGATCCCTGTTGTTACAAATGTTTCTGGTTATATGGTTGACAAGAGAGCTGTGAATGAACGCTATGCGAATGCCCGTATTTTTTCAGGTGAGGAAGAAATTCATGTGCAGATTGTCGGACGTGACGGGGACATGGTAATACTTGCCCCATCAGAGAAGCTGCATGTCGGGATGGAGCTTCGGGCGGTTGATAAGTGAAACGTTTTATAGAATTCGTCCTTTCAAAAAGAGTTGTTGTAAATGTCGTTTTCATGATTTTGCTTATCGCAGGAGTTAACAGTTTCAATACATCTCCTGTTCAGAACATGCCCCCCGTAGATATCGGTCAGGTGTTCGTTTATACAGTTTATTACGGTGCATCGCCTGAGGATGTGGAAAGCCTTGTTACAAAAAAACTCGAAGACGCTATCGAAGATCTGGAAAATGTCGAATATATTCAGTCCAGCTCCATGCGGAACATTTCCGTTATGCAGGTTAAATTTATAGACGACTCGGATTATCGGGATCTTTACGATGAGATGCGCCTGAAGATTCTGAATATTAAGAATGATCTTCCGGATGAAGTTGATGAGCCCCTTTTTATATATGTAGACACTGAAGCATTCCTGCCTGTTATAGCGGTGAATATCGCCGGAGATGTTTCAAACAAAACCCTCGACCTTCTTGCAGAAGAGCTTAAAACTGACCTTCGTAAGGTTCCTATGGTGGAGAGTATATCGACTTCCGGTGATTTTGAGGATGAATTCCATGTGGCTCTTTCCCCGCAAAGGCTGAGAGAGTATGGGGTCTCTTTCGCGGAGGCCGCCGGTGCTGTTCAGCAGGCAAACAGCAAAATTCCTGCGGGGGTTTTCAGGAAAGGGGATACAGAGTATGCAATGGATACCGGAGAGCGTTTCTCCTCGCAGGACGCTGTACTTGATGCCGTGGTTCGCAAAGATGGTGACGGAAACTTTATACGTGTCCGTGACTTAACAGTTTATGCCGGTCTGAGCAACAGAGACCCTGACATTATGGTGTCAGTCAACGGGAAAAGCACCGTACAGCTCATAGTCAAAAAGCTTCGTGACGGAGACACCGGAACTATAGCAAAAGCTGTCAGGCAGGAGGCGGATTCATTCGCCGAACGTCACGCAGGCGAAGGGATCTCTGTTTATTATACGCAGGATTCCACTCTGGAGATAGAAGATTCTGTGCATGTGCTCGGCGGAAATATGCTTATGGGGATAGCCTTTGTGATGGTTATCCTATGGCTTGTGCTTGGGTTTCGTAACGCTATGCTTACATCTGTCGGTATACCTTTTTCCATACTTTTTGCTGTTTTGATGAACAGCCTTTTCGGATATTCGATAAACACTATTACAATCTTTTCGTTTGTGCTGATCTCAGGGATTATCGTTGATGATTCTGTAATTATTGTTGAAAATATATATAGGCACCTACAGAATGGCAAATCCATGGCAAAGGCTGTACGTGACGGGACTGCTGAAATATTCATACCCGTTACAAGCTCTGCTCTGACGACAATTCTCGCATTTGTCCCGATGTTCATCATGACGGGGAGTACAGGAGACTTCTTTGCTTTTATCCCTTTGACAGTGATCTTTGCTCTGGCGGCATCACTGCTGGAAGCGCTTATTATACTGCCCGTTCATTACTATGAATGGGGACCGAAAAAGGTCAGCAGTCATGACGGAGATGATCTGGCACATGTCAAAAGCGGTGTGTTTGCTCATGCGTGGAATTTTTACAGTAGAGTCGTAACGTCACTTCTTAATAACTCCGTAAAGACTCTGGTGGTGATGACAGTTGTCTTTTGGATAGCGGTTGCGATATTGGTTTTGTCTGCTACGGGGGCTGTTCCGCTTATTAAAGTGAAGTTTTTCCCGGATAGCTTTTACAGGTATCATGTAACATTTGAGCTGCCCACTGGGACTCCGCTTGAGGTCACAGATAAGGTTATACGTGATTATTCTGCATATATTATGGCAAAGGGGAAAGCTGAGGCTTCTTCTGCTTCCGGTTATGCAGGATTTTACGAAGATGTGGATTATGTCCGGCACAGGGGGCACTATTACGGATCAATTATTGTGACACTGCCGAATGTCGAGGATCAGGAATTCGGCGATATTTTCGATAATAATGCTTTGGCATATCTTGATTATCTGAGGGAAGATTTTAAAAGCTTTGCAGCAGAGCATAAGAGCGATTGGGGAGTTTTGCCGGAAGTCAATATCTTCGGTGAGAACTCAGGGCCTCCGGTGGGGAAAGATGTTAATATCCGTGTCACTGCCAATTCGCTTGAAACTGCTGAAAGTGCAGCAAATGAAATTATGGCATTTCTGCGTAGTAACAGTGAGACAAGCGGGCTTCAGGAGCTTCAGGATAATCGTGCTAAAGAGCAGGTCTCTTTCACTATAAAGGCAAAGGCAGATAAGATACGGGAATACGGGCTGGATGAAACTACAGTGGTAGGCGTTGCCTCCGGCGCGCTGAACGGGATGTATGCAGGTAAGTTCCGCTCGCTTGACGATGAAGTAGATCTGAAAGTAAAACTTGTCAAGAACACTGATGCTTATAATTACACATCCGAAGGGGTGGGGTCACCGGAAGATGTTTTGATGCTCCCTGTTATTGAGAACAGTACCCGCCCTGTATACCTGCAAGATGTTGCAGAGATCGTATATAGCACAGAGCCGAATGTTATGAGGCGTTATAACGGTAAGCCGGCGATAACTGTTACCGCTGATATTACAGATAATTCAGGGTTGACGCCGAGTCGTGTCCAGAATCTTGTGAAAACAGAATTTAAGGATATAGCCGTAAAATACCCAGGTGTGGTGGTGGCATTCGGTGGTGAGTTTGAAGAGACGTCGAGGGCATTTCGCTCACTGTTTATGGCATTTATAATAGCTATTCTTGCTATATATCTTGTTTTGGCGGCACAGTTTAATGACTATTTTCAGCCGGTACTGATTTTGTCGGCGATAGCGTTTGCAATTATCGGTGTGGTTTACGGTCTGTTTCTGACAAGATCAACTTTCACCGTGCAGAGTTTTATCGCTGTTGTTGGTTTGGCTGGGGTAGCTGTTAATGACTCACTCATACTGATAGACTTTATGAATGCCAGACGCAGGGAAGGCATGGCTCTGAGAGATGCTGTACTCACAGCATGCAGTCAGCGGATGCGTCCTGTTCTGATAACAACGGTGACTACTATTCTTGGTCTTCTGCCGATGGCTGTGGGGTTCCCGAATAAGTCTCTTGAGTGGTCCAGTATGGCAACTGCCTTTTGCAGCGGTCTTGCCAGTGCTACATTGCTTACGCTGCTGATAGTCCCTGCTGAATATGAACTTCTGGAACGTGTGCGTATCTGGGTAATAAACAAAAGATCAGATAAATAGTTTGTCTGCTCTATTTTAGGGATGTATAATGGACTCGCATTATTATGAATAGAGGGGAAAATTGGCAATAGATATATTATTAAAATTTGGCGCTCTGGCAAACCCTGTGTCGATCTCTGCTGCGGAGGGTACGTTTGGACTTATTATATTAATAGCGATATATAAGATATATAAGACGAAAGATTATTCGGTTTTTAAGAAAGGATTCTTCATCTTTTTTTTGCTTATGGTTGTAGCTGAGATTATATCGACCTTTATAGGTGTGAACCCTGGTAAGTCCCTGCCCAGACTCAAAAGCTTCTGGGTGCTTTTATATCTCCCTGTGATTTACGTCGTTTTCGAGGGGAGAGATAAAGCGGGGTATCTGATGTGGCTGTTCGCAGGGGGGATATTAACTACGGTTTTTGGTCTTTATGAATATTTCTCCGGTAAGGTTGATCGTCTTCAGGGGTTCCTAACGCATTCACTGACATATGGCAACGTGGCAGCTCTTATCTGCATTACAGCTCTGGGGCTGTTGGTAATGAAACTTTATAAAAATAAAAAACAGCTTGCCCTCACTGTTGCTACTTTTCTGATATGTCTGGTTGGATTAGTGCTTTCCGGCAGCAGAGGTCCCATATTTTCACTGCTCATCACGGGGTTTGCGCTGGTGGTGTACAGGTATCACCTGAAAGGAGTTGTCGGGGGGATTGTGCTTATAGCTTTGATTTGCGGGGGGATTTATGCTGATCCGCAGGTGAGAGAGCGCTTTACAGTGACTATCGACAACATTCACAAGACAGAGTCCTCAATAGGAACACGCCTTGTGCTGTGGGAAGCCGCAAGTGAAGCAATTATGCTCAGACCTTTTTTTGGATATGGTAAGGGTAATTTTAAGGATGAAGTTTCAAAGTATATAAACGTGCCGACATCAAGCCGAGCACATGCACATAATTCATATATTCAATATACTTTTTTGCACGGTTTCTTTGGTCTTTTTGCCTTGCTTGGCTTTATCGGGACATTAATGTGGGAGATCTATAGGCGAAGTAAATGCAGCCCGTTTATAAAGGTTGGGATGTTTGTCTTTGTGGTTTTTCTTCTGGAGGGGCTCACCGAGAATAACCTCTCCGACTCGGAAGTTGTAATGACATGTCTGTCTGTCGTGGGGCTGACATTGGCTCCGGGAAGACCGTCAATCGGCGTAGCTGAAAAGTGCGATGAGACTGAAACAGACCATGACGTCAGCTAGCTCGGCATACAATCAATCATAGGCATGACAGGATTATTCTGTAATGCCCTCTTTTGCAATGGCACTGATATGTGCGGTTTGCCTAGCGAATTTCTACAGAGTTGAATATTTTTTCCGCAAGGTTTCTGAGTTTTACATTGTCACTGTTGAAGCTGACAGTAACCTCCCATAAAGTGTTGTCTTTAACAAGAATTACAGAGTCAGTCTCTATGGATAGTCCGTACTGGGTTGCTGTCCCTTTAAGGAAAGACCCCTCCTGCCCTGATTTAGTCAGCGGGGAGATTGCGTAAGTATATTTGTTAACACCCTTTATCTTCTTTATCACCTTTGCAAGGTTGTCTGCATACTCTTCTGAGTCCACAGGGACTTTTGACACGATGTGGTTTATCCGCATTCCGAATGATTCCAGAGAATATTCAAATGCATCATAGCTTATTAGTGTTTTCTTCGCTTCGTCATCAAGCTTGGTCGGGACATGTTTCATGCTGTCGGGGGTGATGACCACAAGCCCTGTTTCTCCTATGTGCCGGAGCTGCCATGTTTCTTCAAGTACGCCCTGAGTCGCTTTGAAGTCATCTTCATTTTTGACAACCCTGTCTTTCTGCATAAGGGCTCTGGCTACGATCATTCCGAAAAATGCGAGGACAAGAACGAGCCCTATGATCTGTATCTTTTTTGGGTTCATGAGTGAAACCTCCGGAGAATATGTTACAGGTAATTTAACAGAATAAATGATATTATCAAACACTGTTTATAGAGATCAGGATGAAAAATACTTTACAAAGGTAAAAATAGAATATAGCATATTATGAAAACTTATCGAGAGTAGTGGAGGGACAAGGCCCTGTGAAGCTACAGCAGCCGGTTAGCATTAAAAGCTGATGTCTGGTGCTAATTCCGACCCTATGGAGGAGAGATAAGTCGATATGTCTAAGTGCATACCGCCTCTTCCAATACCCTTGGACAGAGGCTTTTTTTTTGGAGGAATACATGAGTGATCACAGATTTGAGACTATAGCTATCCACGGAGGCTACAGGCCGGATGAAAAGACAGGTGCAACACAGGTTCCTATCTATCATTCGAATGCATTCGAGTTCAAAGGGATTGACCATGCTGTCAGCCTTTTTGACCTGAAAGCTCCCGGGCATATTTACTCCCGTCTTTCTAACCCGACTGTTGAGGTTCTTGAGAACAGAATAGCAATGCTTGAGGGCGGTTCTGCGGCAGTCTGCACGGCAGCGGGGCAGTTTGCAACATATATGGCGATCACAACTCTCGCAGAGGCAGGGGACAACATAGTCGCCTCCGGCAAACTTTACGGCGGTACATATAATCTGTTTGTTCATACGTTTAAGAAGCTCGGTATAGAGTTTCGTCTTGTTGATCAGGACAACCTCGATGCCTACAGAGCAAACATAGACAGCAAAACAAAAGCAATATATATAGAATCAGTAAGCAACCCTGCAAGCGACATTCCGGATATCGACGCTGTTTCTGCCATTGCAAAGGAATATAAAGTTCCTCTCATTGTGGATAATACATATACCTCCCCTTTCCTTTTTAAACCTATAGAGCATGGTGCGGACATTGTGCTTCATTCCATGACAAAGTTTATCGGCGGGCACGGTTCTGCTATGGGTGGAGTTGTTGTGGATGCTGGGACTTTTGACTGGAAAGGAAGCGGACGGTTTCCCGGGTTCACCGAGCCTGACCCGAGCTATCACGGGGTAGTCTATGCCGAAGAATTCGGAAACATGGCTCTGGCAATCAAGATGAGAGTGCAAATACTTCGGGATGTGGGCGGATGCCTCTCCCCTTCGAATGCATTTCAGATACTCTGTGGGCTGGAGACGCTGGCACTGCGCATGGAACGCCACTGTGCAAATGCCTATAAGCTTGCCGGATTTCTTCTCGGGTGTGAAGATGTGGAATGGGTAAATTATCCTGACCTGCCGGACAACAGAAACTATCACCGGGTGAAAGAGCTTATGCCTAAAGGGAGCGGAGCTATGATGTGCTTCGGTCTGAAAGGCGGGTTTGAAAGGGCTAAAACCTTCATTGAGAATGTTAAAATCGCAATACATGCTACAAACCTTGGTGATGTCCGGACTATCGTAACGCATCCAGCTAGTACCACACACCGCCAGCTGAGCGAAGAGCAGCTTAACGCTGCGGGCATACCGCAGGAGCTTATCCGTGTGGCTGTGGGTATCGAAAATATTGATGATATAATAGAAGACTTCGAACAGGCTATGAAGGCAGGAAAATAGTTATGTCCGGTTCAGTAGGCGTTGTAAAAACACAGTTCTTTACGTTAAAGGAAGAGTTCTTTTTCGAAAGTGGGCGTGTGCTTTCGTCTGTTACCGTTGCGTATGAAACCTACGGCAAGCTGAATGAAGCCAGAGATAACGCAATACTGGTTTGTCACGCCCTTACAGGGAATGCACATGCCGCAGGGTTTAACAGAGAGGATGACCAGCGCCCCGGATGGTGGGACTCTATGATAGGTCCCGGTAAAGCGTTTGATACTGATAAATATTTTGTGATTTCGTCTAATTTCCTCGGCAGCTGTTTTGGAACAACAGGCCCAAGCTCTGTTGACCCGCAGACGAAAAAACGTTATGGACTGAAATTCCCCGTTGTTACGGTGAGAGACATGGTAAAACTTCAGAAGAAGCTGATTGATCACCTTGGTATAGAAGTTCTTCATTCTGTTGCGGGCGGTTCTATGGGAGGGATGCAGGCTCTTGAGTGGGGGGCGACTTTCCCCTATGCCACAAAGAGCATCATACCTATAGCTGCCTCCGCTGCCGTTACCCCCATGGCGATAGCATTTAATGCCATTGCAAAATTCGCAATTATGAAAGACCCGAACTGGCGTGGCGGAGACTATTACGATGATGTTGCCCCCCTTGACGGGCTCGCTATTGCGAGGATGGCTGGTCATATAACTTATATGTCCGATGCCTCGTTTCACAGTAAATTTGGGAGAAGGTATGCAACATTTGAGGGCATATACGACTTTAAGGGGCTTTTCGAAGTGGAGAACTATCTCCGCTATAACGGATATAAATTTACCGAGTTTTATGACCCGAATACCTACCTTTATGTGCTTAAGGCAATGGATATCTTTGAGCTTGCCTATGGTCGCAACGGACTTAAGGATGCGCTGCGCCTTATAACATCAAAGGCTCTTTTTATAACATTTACGTCCGACTTCCTCTTTCCGCCTTATCAGACAGAGGAACTTGTCACTCTTATGAAAGAGATCGGAAATGAACCCCGCTGGGAAAATATTGAGTCGGATTACGGACATGATGCGTTTTTGCTGGAGTTTGAAGCGCAGACTGAGATTATTAAGAATTTTCTGAGTGAAGTCTGATGGGTTTTGACCGTTCAGCAGAAAACTATCTCAGAAGCAGTGATCATGCTGTGGGGTCTGATCTTGAATACTTCGAAAAATACTTTGCTGGGAAAAAGTTTCAAAAAGCGCTGGACATAGCTTGTGCAGCAGGGCACTTTGGTGCGTCTTTTCCGGCTGAGCTTATTTATACCGCAGATTACAGTTTTAATATGCTGAAAACTGCCAGAGATTCTTTTGGCTTCGATATGCCTGTGAGGACACGGGGTGAATTTCTCCCTTTTTTGTCAGATACTTTCGACCTTGTGGGCTGTCGTATTGCTATGCATCATTTCACAAACCCCTGTCTTTTTATGAATGATGTTTTCCGTGTTCTCAAAACCGGCGGATACTTTGTGCTGATAGATTCTGTTGTGGGTTTTGAAGACGCAGAACTTAACAAAATAGAGCTGATCCGCGATACGACCCACCGCAGAAGCTTCAAAGTAGAAGAAGTCGAGGGGATGGCTCTTGCAGAAGGTTTTCATCTGGAAGATTCAGATTTGTTTTACAAGGAGCATATCTTTGATGAATGGGCTCGCAGGCCGAACCCATCGGAAGAACAATATCGCTCGACAGTTCAGGCATTTCTTGACCTGCCTGATAAGGTTAAAGCTGAGCTAAGGCTTAAAGCTGACGGGAAAAACATCATATCGTACACCGACAAAAAAGCCGTATTTATATTCAGAAAATCAACCTGAAATACTCCATTTGTCATTGCAGGGTAAAGTATTTTGTTTTATTGTGAGGGATGGGTATATTTAAGTAATGTTTACTGGTAAAAGATTCAACCTGCCTGTTATCGGACGCTGGTTTATTCTGGGCTCGATAGTCGGACTGGTTTCCGGCGTGGGCGCTATTATTTTCTTTCTGCTGCTTCAGGGGAGCTCATTCTTCTTTATGGATTACCTTATGGGGATCAGAGTTGAAGAGACCGGTGGGGAGCATGCTCTTTTCGGACATGCTGCAACGGAATTCAGGCGCTGGTCAATACTGCTTGTACCTGCCCTTGGCGGTCTTATTTCAGGTTTTCTCGTGTATAAATTCGCACCGGAGGCAGAGGGTCATGGAACCGATGCCGCCATCAAAGCCATACATTTTAAAAACGGATCCATCCGCTGGCGTGTCCCAATCATAAAGACATTTGCAAGTGCTATAACTATCGGCACTGGCGGTTCCGGTGGACGTGAAGGTCCTATTGCACAGATTGGCGCAGGTTTTGGTTCATTTCTCGGGACAACACTTAAGCTGTCCGAGAGAGAGAGACGCATTCTGACTGCTGCCGGTATGGGGGCAGGTGTCGGGGCTATATTCCGCTCTCCCCTTGCAGGTGCGATATTTGCAGCGGAAGTACTTTATGCCAGCTCTGACATGGAATATGAAGCTCTTTTACCTTCAGCTATCACTTCGATTATAGCTTATTCTGTATTTTGCAGTGTGTATGGGTGGGAGCCTCTTTTTGCCACGCCGGACTTTGCTTTCGAGAACCCTGTGGAGCTTATAGGCTACTCTGTGCTTGGTTTTGCCTGTGCAGTTTTCGGCTGGCTTTATGTGAGAACCTTCTACGGTATTCATGGTATTTTTAAACAGATGCACATCTCGCCGTATATCAAGCCTGTCATAGGCGGCTTTCTGACCGGGTGTGTAGGCTTTTTTGTCCCTCAGGCACTTGCCGGCAGTTATGCACAGATTGAGCTTGGTATGCAGGGGCAGCTTGGAATAGGTTTTATATTTATACTGATTTTTGCAAAAATACTTACGACCTCTTTCAGTATCGGCTCCGGCGGGTCTGCAGGAATATTTGGCCCTTCTATGGTTATCGGTGCAGCCGTGGGCGGCTTTGTCGGTCTTGCCCTGAATTCATTTGTACCTTTCATCGCTCCTGAACCTGGTGCATATGTCATCGTGGGTATGGCGGGCTTTTTCAGCGGTATAGCCAATACCCCCCTTTCCACAATAATCATGGTGAGCGAGATGACGGGGAACTATCACCTGCTGGTGCCCTCTATGTGGGTCAGCACCCTTGCATTTCTCCTGCTGCGAAAGACAACAATGTATGTCAATCAAGTCCCTATGCGCAGCGAATCGCCTATTCATAAAGGTGAATTTTTCGTTCAGGTGTTGCAGGACATAAAGGTTGCAGATGTCATGCGCCCTGACCCTATAATACTCAAAGAAGATATGCATTTTTACGACATACTGCACTTCATACCCCAGACGAAGCATAATAACTTTCCTGTGGTTAAAGAGGATGGGACTCTTGTCGGTGTTCTGCTTTTCGAAGAGATACGTGAGTTCGTGTTTGAGGAAGGGCTGGAGGATCTTGTCGTTGCCGAAGAAGTTTGTGAAACGGATGTTCCTACTATTCGTCCGTCAAATTCTCTGGCTGATGCAATAGAGAATATAGGTTTTAAAAATATCGAACTTCTGCCGGTTGTGGATGAGGAAACTCAGACGAAGCTGGTGGGGATTATCACCCGTAGAGATATCATATCAACCTACAACAAGGTTCTTCGTAAGCGCCGTAGTGAAAAGGTTGAAGAATCCGAGTTCTGATTAATTCTTTTTATGTAATCCTGACACTATTATATTAAATGCCGCTGTGAAATGTGAAGATAATGTGTGAAATTATCTAAAGTAATCGATATGTGTGCCGATACGATAAAGGCAAGGATGCGTAATACGAACAGGGAAGTGCCCATATAGGTGCGGCCATGAGCAGTGTTATAATTGCGTCCAATCCACTTGCCTCTAAAACCTCAAACTACATAAACAAGTATCAGCAGGCAGTTAATCAGTCTGTTGAAAGAATATCCTCCGGCAAAAAAATCAATTCTGCAAGCGACTCCCCCAGTGAAACCGGATATATCAGCCGGCTAAGGTCCGCTATTATGTCTTACCGGAAGCTGAACGATAATCTTCAGGACAGCATCAGCATGCTTCAAACTGCTGATAGTGCTATGTCCGGCACTTCGGGCATATTGTCAGTCCTCCAGACTATCAGAGAAAAAGCCGTGCAGTCGCAGAATGTTACTCTTAACAGCCAGGACCGCCAGAACCTTCAGCAGGAGGTTGAAGATCTTGTCAACGAGTTAGATGAAATTGCATCCTCTACAGAATTTAACACCAAAAAACTGCTTAATGGTGAGATGGGCGCGAAGCTGTCAGGATCTGATTCTGCTTTGGCAGGTTATGCCACAGATGCAGTAGAGTCATCATCGTACTATTTCACTGATATTGCGGGAGCTACTAAACATCTGGTGACGGCGGACAATGCTCCGGCTGGCTCTGCAAGCCTTACAAATCCCAATTATGACTATACCAGTTCTCTGGGGATAAGCGGTTCTGTTACTCTTTCAACGTCTGCTTCCACGGCAACAGGGGAGTATGAGCTGATATTCAGCAACTCTTCTGATTTCAAAGTTTATAACAACGGAACAGGCGTTGTCACGGCTTCCGGTTCTGCGGGGACAGAATTCTCACTGAACGGTATGGGGATCACGATAGAAGATGATGGGACATATGCTGAAGGCTATAAATACAACTTTTCTACCACCAGCGGCAGTAATACGTTAACTGCTATAGATGAAGGGAACAGAGGCACAACGGCAGCCACTACATTAACCTCTGCCATCTGGGGTGAAGATGCGATGCTGAACTCGCATTTTGATATCAAGTTTCAGTACGACAGCGGAGAGCTCCGTTATGCTGCTTTTGACTCATCCGGAGACAGGATGGGTTCTTGGACGGCATCCGGAGATGAATTTCAGGCGTATGAGTCTTCGAAACTTAACGGCAGTAAATTTACGTTTTCATCGGCTGATGCAGGTATAGGTGATACATGGCGTGTGGATTTTGCAAACTACAGCGCCTTAAGCTCCGCAGGCGGAACTATAACAATCGGAAACGGGGACTCGTCATTCTCTGTCAGCTATACCGGTGATGACAGGCTGAGTGATATCGCAGCCTCTATAAACAGCAGTGGGAGCGGTGTCGCTTCGGCATCACTTGATACTGATTCCGGCAGCAGTATATTTAATATTGAAGCTGCTGGTTATGGCGAAGAGGGGCGCCTGAGCATGCTGGACAGTGCAGGTAATTTTGTTTCGGCACTTGGTCTGACTGAGAAGGCAGGTACAGGTGAGGATGCGTCTCTTAAGCACGAAGGGCAGATATATGAATCAGCTTCCGGTTATTTTTACGATATTGCAGATAATATCGTTTTTGAAGTGGCGCATGAGGCAGACCTTGACTCCGGATATGTGAGCGTGACAGATAAGTCTATGCTTCAATACACAAGTGCAAATGGTGACGGAGACAGTGTGAGCGTATTTATAAGAGACCTCACAGCCAGCGGACTCGGGCTTCTGAGTGCTGACGGCAGGCATCAGCTGGATCTTACAACGGATAACGGATCCCAGTCTGCCATAGCAAGTATTGATGAGAAAATGGATATTGTCAGCAGTGAGGCATCAAAAGTAGGCAGTCTCGTTAACAGCTTGAGCACACGCACAGGTCTTGTCAGTGATATGTATGCCGGGTTCGAGTCTAATCTAAGCATTCATGAAGATACTGATTTTCCCAGAGAGACAGCTAATTACTATGCTGCCGTGGCGGGCAGGGATGCTGCTTTGGCGATGAGCGCTCAGGCTAATCTTGTGCCCAGCAGAGTGCTTATGCTGCTTGGGATTACCGACAGTAAATAACTTTTCAGGGTCATAGGCGTAATGTGAGATATATTAAATGAGGAGGCTCATATGGCAAGGATTGAAAGCAGAATGACTGCTAATGCGGAATACGCTGAACAGATACAGAAACGTCAGCAGGAGAGTAAAGAACTGCGCAGGCAGGAGCAGGCAAAATCGGAAAGGATACGTGAGGAAAGCATCGAGCAGAGGCGGGGAGATGATGTCCGCGTAAAAGAGGCGAAAGCGGATGACAGAGAGGAAAAAGCAAGGGTTAGGCAAGCCGGCAAAGGCATCAATGTTGATGAAAAAGCGTAAAATATAAGGCAGAAACGAGTTTATTTTTCACGCTATATACTTTTAAATCATATTGTTTAAAATTTGCTCTCATGTTATTGTAGCCGGACTAGGTTGAGGGTTAACAATATTGTTAAGGATCATATTTCTGATGGTTTTGCTTGCAGCAGGGGTCACTGGTTGCAGCAAGAATGAAGAAAAAATAAATATTGGGTATATGGGGACGCTTTCAGGTAGATATTCTGATCTTGGGCAGGCGACTTTGCAGGGAGTTATGCTCGCGATAGAGGTTTCACCTGTGGGGGAAAGAGTCAATCTTGTTGTCAGGGATGATTATGGCAGACCTGCTGAAGGTGCTGCACTGCTGGACGAATTTTCCGAAGCAGGAGTAAAGTATATCATCGGTCCGAATCTGAGCAGTGTTGCGAGTACAGTTGTACCTCTTCTTGGCACTTACGGTATATTTATGATGAGTCCGACCGCAAGCACATCTTCTCTGGCGGGTAAGAAGGATAATTTCGCACGTATAATCCCCAACAACAGCCGCAAACAAACAGAAGGAATGTCTTCATACCTTATTAATAAATTGAAAATAAATGATATTGTAATTCTCTATGACGCCAGAAATGCGTCATATTCTAATGATATAGTAAAGACTTTTACCGAGTCTTTTATGAACCATGGCGGCAGTATACGCGATGTACGTCCATTCAATCCTGATTCCAGAGAAAGGCTTGGTTCCTTGATCGAGAAAGATTCTGCTAATCCTCCGGAGCTTTATTATGTGATTGGTTCAGCGATGGATACTTCACTTATTATCTGGCAGATGAAAAAGCGCGGGTTTGGTTCGAAGATACTTATTCGGAAATGGGCAACTTCGGATGATTTCTACAGGCTCGGCGGTGAGGCTGTGGAAGGTGTTATGCTGTTTGATTACTATGTAGACCAGAATTCCCCTGCATATGCAGAATTCGCGAAGGCATATAAAAATAGATTTCAGAAGGAACCTTCATGGATGAATGTCTACGGCTATGAGGCTGCAATGCTTCTTCTGAACGGTCTTGATGATATTCAGTCAGGAACTAACTTTGTTGCCGCTCTGAGTAAAGCTTCTGCTAAGGGGGAATTATTTACTGATATCGAGTTCGACGAATACGGTGATTCGTACCTGCCTCTGCACTATTTTATTATTGAGAAAGGGGAGACCGCCTATCAGGGCATAGCCGAATGAAGCAGAATGCAGGCATCGGAAAATTATTCATAATCCTCTTCTCTTTTTTTCTTGTCCTGCCTTTGGGCGGATTTCTTTTGTTTTTTCTGACCAGTATTTATGATTCTACTAAACTGAAAATTTCAGGTGATGTTCAGACCGCAGCTTACTCTATTGCCGGTAAAGTCAATACAAGACTGGAAGCCCCCGCAGGATATCTGTTGAGTGTTGCTGATGTTATTGGTAAGAAGGGGCTTGTTGATAATTCTCTTGCACTTCTTCAATATGGTGTGAAGAATACTCATATTCTTGAATCAGTCTATCTGCTCGATAAGGAAAAGAAAATTGTCGATTTGTCATTTAGTTCATTCAATATGTATGAAAAAAGTGATTTTATCGGCATAACATTAAGCAGCGTCAAAGGATTTAAAGATTATGAAGTCTACTGGAGTCACCCCTTTATCTCTTTTTCCGGCAGTAACTATTTAGTACGTATCTCTGTACGCTATCCTGATGGCTATGTTGTCGGTGATATAAATTTGCAATTTTTATCTGAGGATCTGCTCCGTTTACATCAGTCTGATAATGCAGGTGTTTTTATTATAGATGATCATGGTGATATTATTTCCGCCACGAATTTAGGCAGCAGTGCGTATCGTGAAAACTTGTTTCGGCATCCTGTTGCTCAGAAGGCTTATCAGGGCGGGCATGTTGTCGAAGATTATACATATGACGGGCAGAGAAGGATAGGTGCTGGCTACAAACTGCCTGCTACAGGGTGGTTTCTGGTGTTTGAGCAGAGCCGCAAGTCTGCGTTCGGGTTCTTCGATGAGATTGTCCGTGTGACAGCAATATCTTTTGTTGTAGCAATGTTTTTCATACTAGTCGTGCTTTACTTTATCAGACAAAAACTTATAAGACCCCTTGAAAAGCTGACTGTGTGGAGCGAGTCTATTTCGGAAGGTATCTATAAAGATTTTGAAGCTGCAGATAAGAATGTCTTGAGAGAGCTCAGAGTGCTTTACGACAGCTTTGAAAATATGTCAGAGCGTATTCTCGAAAGAGAAAAAGCCCTTAAAGATAAGGAAGAATATATACGGTCTGTTTTTGATTCTACTACAAACACCGGGTTAATAGTTATTTCGACAGACTCAGAGCCGGTTATTACTGATGCAAACACAGGTGCGCAGCTTATCCTTGACTATAAGCTTTCTGAAATGATCGGACAGTATGCGGCGATGATGGTGAAAGGTGGCGGTGACGACTTGGGCAGGTTGCAGAAGGGTGCTCTAAGACGCGGAAATATGACAACAGCCCGCTTTGAGATGGTGAAGAAAACAGGGGTGTCCTTCCCTGTTTTGTGCAGCGTGCACCCTATGCATAATTCTGACGGCACTATAGAGGCACTGATAGCTGTTTTTATTGATATAACAGAGATTACCAGAATCCAGAATGCATTGAAAAGAGAGAAGGAAAGGCTTGATGTTACCCTTAAAAGTATCGGAGAGGGAGTTGTTGCTGCGGACAAAACCGGCAGGATAACACTTATGAACAGCAGTGCGGAGTTTATACTGGCACAGAAAACAAGATTTTTGCTGGGGCGGGATGTTGCAGAAGTGCTTAAGATACGTGATTTTGATACCGGAGTTGATCTTTCCGCCGAGCTGACACGCATAAATGATTCTTTCAGCAAAACTTTTCGAGCAAATATTGACACTGAGCATTCAGGGGCTGTAACAGTTAACCTGACATCTTCGGCGATGGTGAACAACAAAGGTGAGGCTGTTGGTTTTGTATATGTTTTTCGTGATATAACCGAACGTATCCGGATGGATCAGGAGCTTTTGAACAGAAAGATGCAGCTCGAAGAGATAAATAGAAATCTTGAGATAAGGGTTACTGAAGAAGCCGAAAAGAGAAGGAAGAATGAACAGCTTCTTTTCGAGCAGGCTAAATTTGCTGCTATGGGGCAGATGATAAGTGCTATCGCTCATCAGTGGAGGCAGCCTCTGAATGCTCTTGCTTTATATACGCAGGATATCGAAGATGCTTATGATGCCGGAGAGGTTGACGGGGTGTATCTCAGGGGATTTGTTGTAAACTCTATGAAACTTATACATCATATGTCCGGAACTATTGATGATTTTCGAAATTTTTTTCACTCTTCAAACAAGAGAGAGCCTGTGAGCATAGTTTCTGTGGTGTCTGAAAGCGTTTCGCTTATCTCTACTCAGCTCCGCAACCAGAATATTGACTATGAGATTATTGTGCGTTCCGACAGAGAAGAGGAAATTTTTAAAAATGCGCTTCCTGACGCTGATGCAAAATATGGGAAAGATATATTAATCAGTTCCAGTGAAATGAAACAGGTTCTTCTGAATATTCTTCAGAATGCCAGAGATGCGATAGCAGAAAAGAGAAATAATTCTCTCAGAGATGCTGGTAACATATATATAACAATAGAATATAAGGAAATGAAAGTTGCAGTATCCATTAGTAACGATGGCGTGAAGATACCTGATGATAGTTTTGTACGAATCTTTGACCCGTACTACACCACCAAACCGGAAGGGGAAGGTACAGGTATTGGACTTTATATGTCAAAAGTTATGGTGGAAGACCACATGGGGGGACTGCTTACAGCCTGCAATGTAGAGGACGGCGCGAAGTTTACGGTCACACTTTATTACGGCTCATGAGCAAATATGTCATTGTGTCATAATGTTATATGTGATATACGGAAATAACTACTAATAGGTAAAAAAGACATATGGGATTAGTTTATATCGACGATATCAAACCCGGAATGAAGCTTGAAAAAGACCTTGTCTGCCCTAACGGAAGGTTTTTGTTGGGTGCCGGGTCTGTTTTCGAAACAAAGCATATCAAAATCGCCCGGTCATGGGGGATTACAGAAGCGTTCATTACGGGAGTTGACAAAAGTATACTGGACAGTCAGGCAGAAGCAGAGTTTTCTAAAGAGATACTTGCTGACGCAGAAAGTATTCTTGAGAGGAATTTTCGAAATACCAGTCTGACCGCCGATGTTGCGAAAGAGATATACAGACTTAATAAACTCAATATCGCAGGAGGGATAAAGTCCGGAAAAATCAAAGCAGCGGATGCTCTCAAAGAGCAGGATATAAGCAGTATATCTGAACCGCAGCCCGTTGATCGGAATGTCATTACGCCGAAGTATCTTGTAGACAAAGAGATCGGGCTGGCATCGTTCCCTGATATATATTATAAGATCAACGAGGTTCTCAACTCTCCCCGCAGTTCAGCGTCACACATGGCGGATGTCGTAGAGAAAGACACCAGTCTTTCGGCTAAACTGCTTAAGATCGTTAACAGTGCCTTTTACAGTTTCCCGTCTAAAATAGACTCGATTCGCAGAGCCATTACTATTATCGGTACAAAAGAGCTTGCAACACTTGCGGTGGGAATCTCTGCCATAGAGGCATTTAAAGGGATACCGCAGGAGCTGACAAATATGCGTCTCTTCTGGAGACATTCCATTGCCTGCGGTGTTTTTGCCAGACTTCTCGGTACTTATCTCGAAGGGGTTTCAACAGAGAGACTTTTTGTGTCCGGTCTTTTGCATGATGTGGGCAGGCTTGTCATATTTAAATCATTGCCGGAGCACTCTGCATATGCGCTTTATCTCAGTATGACTCAGTCCAGACCTCTTGCAGAAGTAGAGAAAGAACTTTTTGGTTTTGAGCATGCAGATGTTGGCAGTGCCCTGATGGAGAAATGGAAATTTCCGTCACGGCTCATAAAAAATGTTAAATTTCATCATACGGATTCTGCTGTGGATGTGGAATCTTCAATAATAAATATAGCGGACTGTCTTGCCATCGCTTTTGGTGCGCCGGTTTCCGCATCTACGATTGTTCCATCTGTAAGTGAAAAAATATGGGGCAGTCTTGGGCTTTCGCCTTCTGTTATTCAGCCAATTGTCAGCCAGTCAGAAAGGCAGATCGAAGAGATTGAGGAAGTTTTCTTTAAGGTGCTTTAAATGAATGAGAACGACAGGCTCGGATTTCTGGAGGCAAGAGTTGATTTTTTGCTTCAGGAAAAAACAGAGAGTATCAAAGCTTTGGAGAATGTTTTAGAGGTTGACGATCTTGCGGTCAGCCTTAATAAACTCGAAAGCACTGATATTATCATCGAACGTGCCTTTAAAAAAATATCAAAACTGGTTCGCGTTAAGTCAGCAGGATTTATGCTGGTTGATGAGAGTAACGGTTTCTTCACGCCCGCAGCCTTCTTCCCGGAGGAATGCAGGGACAGTATCGTTTCCGAAACAGATAAACTCATTATGGATAACACATTTGCGCTTGCTGTCAAAGCTAACAGGTCTGTAACAGTCAGAAGCAAAGTGCTGGACGGTGTTCTTCTTGTTCATGCGCTTTCCACTGTTTCACGCACAAGAGGGATGTTTATATGCCTGCTTGATGTGAACAAAGAGGATGTCCCCGATGCGGTCTTTTCTCTTATCACCATCGTGATGAATAATACCGCACATCTTCTGGAAAGTTTCGAACTTTACAACAGAAATAAAATGGCAAATGAGCTGCTTAGTAAAAGTGTTAAAAGGCTTGAGCAGTCCGAAATCTACCTTAAAAGCTTTAACGAGAAACTTGAGGCTGAGGTTGAATCACGGACGAGAGAGCTGACTGCGACCAACTCTTTGCTGGAGAATGAGATCAGCGAGAGGAAGAAAATTGAAAAACTT